>DWZN01000077.1 GCA_019117545.1 Candidatus Brevibacterium intestinavium | reverse complement strand
CGAGTGCTCAGCCGGCGCGTTCCTCTCTCCCGCTCGCTTAGGAGTTGGCCCGAAATCCGCCGTCGTTCAAGGGTTGGCGCGAACTCCGCCGTCGTTCAAGGGCTGGCGCAAAAATCGAGTCGTCGACGGTTGCCCATCTGCGCTCGGCCTTGATCGACGAGTTTCGGACGCTCGTCGGCACCCCACCGCGCGACGACCGACCGGCCGCACCCACACCGCGCAAGGACAGGTCGGCAGACGCGCGACCGGCGCTCCACGCGAGGGGTTCACGGATGATCGACCAGTCCCTAGCATGAAGTCATGACTGCATACACTGGACAGAATCTGCTCGACGCACTCGATTCCCAGGGACTGAGCGACTGGCAGGGCCGGTCGGATTCCATCGGCACCCGACTGCTCACCGGCGATTTCGCCACCGGACTCTACCTGGTCAACAAGATCGGTGCCGCCGCCGAGGAGGCCGGGCACCATCCCGATATCACCCTGACCTTCCCTCACGTCGACATCCAGCTGACCAGCCACGACACAGGGGCCGTGACCGAACGCGACCTCGACCTCGCGGGCAAGATCAGCGAACTGGCCGCCTCGGCGGGGGTGAAGGCCGGCCCCGATGCCGAGTGAGCGACTCGCACCAGGCAGTGAGCGACTCGTACTAGGCTGAGACCACAGCCATTCCGCGTCCAGCCCAGGAGACCGTGTGTACCAAGCCGCCGAGAACCGCTACGACTCGATGACCTACCGCCCGGTCGGCCGATCCGGCCTCGTCCTGCCGGCCCTGTCGCTGGGACTGTGGCACAACTTCGGTGACGACGTCGCCTTCTGCAACCAGCGCGACATCGTCCGCAGGGCCTTCGACCTCGGCATCACGCACTTCGACCTGGCCAACAACTACGGCCCGCCGCCCGGATCGGCCGAGACGAACTTCGGCAGGCTGCTGCGCGAGGACCTGAGTCCCTACCGCGACGAGCTCATCATCTCCACGAAGGCCGGCTGGGCCATGCATCCGGGCCCCTACGGCGGGCCGGGCGGCAGCCGCAAGTACCTGCTGGCCAGCCTCGACGCCTCCCTGCGCCGGCTCGGCCTCGACTATGTCGACATCTTCTACTCGCACCGGCCCGATGCCACGACCCCGCTCGAGGAGACCATCGGGGCGCTGGACACCGCGGTCCGCTCCGGTCGCGCCCTCTACGCAGGGATCTCGTCCTACTCAGCTGCCGACACCGCCAGGGCCGCACAGATCGCCCGCGACCTCGGCACCCCGCTGCTCATCCACCAGCCGTCCTATTCGATGGTCAACCGGTGGATCGAGGACGACGGACTGCTCGAGACCACCGACGACGAGGGCCTCGGCGTCATCTGCTTCTCCCCGCTGGCGCAGGGTCTGCTCACGGACAAGTACCTGGGCGGAGTCCCCGCGGATTCGCGTGCCGGCAAGAGCACTCCGTCATTCAGAGACGGCTTCCTCAGCGAGGACAACCTCGCGCGCATCCGCAGCCTCAATGACATCGCGGGCGCTCGCGGTCAGTCGCTGGCGCAGATGGCGCTGGCCTGGGCGCTGCGCGACGAACGCGTGTCGTCCCTGGTCATCGGCGCCAGCCGGGTCGAGCAGCTCGAGCACAATGTCGCGGCCCTCGACGCGGAGCCGCTGAGTGAGAAGGAACTGTCGGCGATCGACGAGTTCGCCGTCGACTCCGGCGTCGACATCTGGGGAGACGCTCGCCGCAGCACGGCCGAGTGAACCGAGCTGACCGACCGCCGAGCGGACCGCTCGGCTCATCCTGCTGTGATACCGTAAGCGCCGACCTCACAGACGATCGGCAGGAGCCCCGATGAGCCACGACCGTGCGGACCGCGACGAAGCCGAGCCCGGTCACGCCGAACCCTCATCGACCGCCCCCGACCCGGTCGAAGCACGTCGGGCCGAATCCGGCCACCCCGAGACCGGTCACTCCGAGCCCGGTCATACCGAGCCCGAAGCCAAGGAGAACCCGTGGGCCGCACTCAAACCCTGGCGGGGCAAGGCCGCGGGGCTGGACAAACTGCTGCTGTTCATCATCATCGGCGTGCCGCTCGTCTACCTCGCGCTCATGCCGCTGCGGCCCTGGATGCTCGTCCACGCCCCGGTCGTCCAGGAGTTCATCAACGGCGCGAAGACCTCCATCGTCGCCGCCGCGGCCTATGCCCGCGTCGGTGAGATCCCGCTCTGGCTGGTCATCGTGGCCGGATTCGTCGGCATGGCGAAACTCGACTGGGCGTTCTGGCTGGCCGGGCGCCGGTGGGGCGACGGTGTGCTGCGACTCTTCGCGCAGAACGAGCGACAGCTCAAGCGCATCAATCAGCTCAAGCGGATCCCGAACTGGGCCCTGTTCCTCATGACTCTGATCTCCCGCTGCCCGGGCATCCCCGGCACTCTGGTCTACCTCGTCGCCGGGTGGACGCGGATGCGGCTCTCGCTCTTCCTCGTCGCCGACCTGCTCGGCTGTCTGATCTTCACTCTCATCTGGACCGTCCTCGGCCTCCAGCTCGGCGAGACCGCCGTCGACGTCCTCAATGTCATCGACAAGTACGCCCTGTGGCTGACCCTCGCCCTCATCGTCGGTGTCTTCGCCTTCAGCTTCGGCAAGGAGTACCGGAAGCAGAAGCAGGCCGAGGCGAAGAAGACCGCGGAGGACTGACCTCACCGGCTCGGCCTCAGGCGCCGAAGGACAGGAAGGTCTCGCGCATCCGCTCGGGATCGGCGCTCTCCCCGCTGAAGAGCTCGAAGGCGTCGATGGCCTGATTGACGGCCATGCCCGAGCCGTCGAGCGTGCGGCAGCCCCTGGCTCTGGCCTCGGCCAGCAGCTGGGTCTCGAGCGGGAAGTACACGACATCGGCAACCCAGGTGTCGGCCCAGAAGACGGTGGTGTCGATGGGGGTGCCCGGATAGGCCTTCATTCCCATCGGGGTGGCGTTGACGACCCCGTTCGCCGAGGCGGCCGCCGCCTCGAGTTCCTCCGGTCCGATCGCTCGCGCCTGCGCCCCGACCGCTCCGATGTCCGCGGCCAGGCCCTGGGCACGATCGATATCGGTGTCGGCGATGACGAGTTCGCCCACACCGAGTTCGGCCAGGGCGAACCCGACCGCACGGCCGGCTCCGCCGGCGCCGATCTGCACGACCGCCTCGGTGGCGACTCCTGCCAGCCCGGCCCGGAATCCGGCGGCGAATCCGGTGACATCGGTGTTGTGACCGGTCGTGCGCCCCTGCCGGTCGATGACGACGGTGTTGACCGAGTCGATGCGCCTGGCCACCGGGTCGATGTCGTCGAGGAGGTCGATGACCCGCTGTTTGAACGGATGGGTGATGTTGAGACCGTCGAAGCCGAGGCGGATCGCCGCGTTCAGCAGCTCGTCCAGCTTCGCCCCGGCCAACCGCGGTTCGGCGATGTCGATGGTGCGGTAGATCGTGGGGATGGAATGGGCTGCACCTTCGATCTCGTGCATTCGCGGGGTGCGGGAGGCGGAGATGCCGTCGCCGATGAGTCCGAGGAGGAGGGATGAGGTCATGGTCTCGCTTTCGGCAGCAGGTCGATGAGGATCTCCATCGCGTGGACGTAGCCGTTCGCGCCGGCTCCGGCGATGACGGCCGCGGCCACGGGCGAGAGGTAGGAATGGTGCCTCACGGCCTCCCGCGCATGCGGATTGCTCAAGTGCACCTCGATGATCGGATGATCATAGGACTTCACCGCATCGTGGAGGGCCAGGGACGTGTGCGTATAGGCCCCGGCATTGATGATCGCCCCGATCGTGGTCTTCCTGGCCTCGTGCACGGCATCGATGAGCCCGCCCTCATGGTTGCTCTGGACGCAGCGGGTGGTCAGGCCTGCCTCGGCGGCGGCGTCGGCGCACATCGATTCGATGTCGGCCAGAGTGGTGCGGCCGTAGATCTCGGGCTCACGCTCGCCGAGGAGGTTGAGGTTCGGGCCGTTGAGGACAAGGATCTGCGCCATGGTCACCTCGGGAATCGTGCGGCGATGGCCGCGGCTGTCTCGGTCAGTTGGGGCACGAGCGCGACGAGTTCGTCGAGGCTGCGCCGGAAGACGGGTGCAGCGAGCGCCAGTGACGCCAGCAGCCTGCCGTCGAGGTCGAAGACGGGCACGGCCAGGGCATTCATTCCGATGTCGTTCTCCTCGGACTGGCCCGCCCACCCGGCTTCGCGGATCCGTTCGAGCCGGTCGCGCATCTGCGCGGGATCGGTGATCGAATTCGGCGTCCTCGCCTCGAGATCGAGGGAGTCGATCGTGGCCTCGGCATTCGGATCATGGGCGAGCAGGGCCTGTCCGAGCGCCGAGGTGTGCAGCGGGGACTCGTCCCCGGGGTCGGTCGTCGTCCGAAACTGGGGACCGTCGACCGTGAGCACCGTCAGCGCGGCGTCTTTGCGTCGCACGGCGAGGATGCTCGATTCCCCGGTGGTCGCGGTGAGATCTTCGAGCAGGTCCTTCGTCGCCCCGGTGAGACCGCGACGATGGGCGACCTTCTGAGCGAGGCGGAAGACCTCCATGCCGAGGGTGTAGATCTTCGTGCGCGGGTCGAAATCGGCGTAACCGGATTCCACGAGCCCGCCGAGGAGGCGGTAGGCCGTCGAGAACGGGTGGCCGGTGGATTCGGCGGCCTGTGCGGCGCTGATGCCCTCGGGAGATTCGCCGAGGAGTTCGAGCATCTCGAAGGTCTTCGTCACCGCGTTCGAACCCTTGGGCGGCATGCCTGGCCTCCTTGCGTGGTGCGGGTCTCGGTCGGTGGTGATCGTCCGCGGCCTCAGTTCCCCTGCGGCCGACGTTGACAGACTATGTCACCTCAATCACACTGTAAACCATACTGTAACAACTATTGCCACACTCTGGCAATTACGGTTCGTTGCGGTGGGCCACTGACGACCATGGAATCGAGAGATGCGAGGAAGCATGAGCGAAGCGATCGAGGAAGCTCGCCCGACGAAGACGCCGCTGCGGGCGGCCCTGTCGAGCTGGACCGGTTCGGCTCTCGAGTACTACGACTTCGCGGTCTACGGAACCGCCGCGGCCCTGGTGCTCAACACTCTGTTCTTCCCCGAGACCACCGCCCCGGGGATCTCGATCCTCCTGGCCATGGGCACGGTCGGCGTGGCCTATGTCGTCCGCCCCCTGGGTGCCCTCATCATGGGCCCGCTGGGCGATCGGTTCGGACGGAAGTTCGTCCTCATGCTCACCCTGTTCATGATGGGCGTCTCGACCTTCGTCGTCGGCTGCCTGCCGACCTATGACCAGGTCGGCATCCTGGCTCCGATCCTCCTCGTGCTCTGCCGCATCGTCCAAGGGCTCTCGGCCTCCGGCGAGCAGGCGAGCGCGATCTCGGTCTCCCTCGAACACGCGGCCGAGGCCAAGCGCGCCTGGACGACGAGCTGGACCCTGCACGGCACCCAGGCAGGCACCCTGCTGGCGACGGCCGTCTTCATCCCCTTCACCGCCTTCCTGCCCGACGAGGCCCTGTTCAGCTGGGGCTGGAGGGTGCCGTTCTGGCTCTCCGCGCTCGTCGTGCTCACCGCCTGGCTCATCCGCCGCGGACTCGAGGAGCCACCGGCCTTCAAGGGAGCACGCGTCGACAATCCCCCGCTCATGCAGGTCTTCCGCTGGCACAAGGCCGCGGTGCTGCGCGTGGCCACCTGCGCCATGGTCAATACCGTGAACATGGTCTTCACCGTCTGGTCGCTGTCGTTCGCCACCTCGATCGTCGGCCTCGAACGCTCGACGATGCTGCTGGTCTCGGTCATCGCCAACGCTGTGGCTCTGCTCGCGATCCCGGCCGCCGCACTGCTGTCGGACCGGATCGGCCGCAAACCGGTCTTCATCATCGGCGCCGTGGGTGCGGGCGTGATGATGTTCCCGTACCTGGGTGCGGTCTCGGCCGGGAACTGGCCGCTCATCTTCGTCTTCGGCGCCCTCATGTCCGGCTGCGCCTATTCGCTGGCGAACTCGATCTGGCCCTCGTTCTACGCCGAGATGTTCCCCACCACGTCGCGAGTGACCGGATTGGCCCTGGGCACCCAGATCGGCTTCGCCGTCTCCGGCGGCCTGGCCCCGGTGCTCGCCTCCGCCGTGGCCGGAGCCGGAGGAGAGAACTGGGTGTCGGTCTCGGCCTTCACGGCGGGAGTCTGCGTCGCCGTCGGGCTGGTCGCGATGACGGCCAAGGAGACGAAGGGGCTGAGCCTGGAAGAGATCGACGTCGTCCACGAGGAGAGATCACGATGAGAACTTCGATCGCCACGGTGTGCCTGTCCGGCACGCTCGAGGAGAAGCTCCACGCCGCCGCCCGGGCGGGATTCGACGGGGTGGAGATCTTCGAACAGGACCTCCTCGTCTCCCCCGACTCCCCGGAGACGATCGCCGCTCTGGCGCACCGGCTCGGCCTCAGCCTCGACCTGTACCAGCCCTTCCGCGACTTCGAGGGAGTCGCGGAGGACGAGTTCGAGAAGAACCTCGTCCGTGCACAGAAGAAGTTCGACCTCATGGCCAGGCTCGGCATGGACACCATGCTGCTGTGCTCCAATGTCGGGACCGCGACCATCGCCGATGACGGCATCGTCGTCGAGCAGCTGCGCCGCCTCGGCGATCTGGCCGAGCGCTGCGGCATCGATATCGCCTACGAGGCGCTGGCCTGGGGCCGGTTCGTCTCCGAGTACGACCACGCCTGGGATCTGGTCAGAGCCGCCGATCATCCGCGCATCGGCACCTGCCTCGACAGCTTCCACATCCTCTCCCGCGACACGGATCTGTCCAGGATCTCCGAGATCCCGGGTGAGAAGATCTTCTTCCTCCAGCTCGCCGACGCCCCGGCGCTGTCGATGGACGTGCTCAGCTGGTCCCGCCATCACCGGGTCTTCCCCGGTGAGGGGGCATGGGACCTCACCGACTTCCTCGCCCGCGTGGCGGCCACCGGATACGCCGGACCGGTCTCCCTCGAGGTCTTCAACGATTCCTTCCGCCAAGCCGACACCCAGCGCACCGCCATCGACGGCCTGCGCTCGCTGCGCTGGCTCGAGGCGAGCGTGGCCGCCGAGGCTCCCACCGACCACGGTGCCGCCGAGGCGTCCACCGGCCACGGTGCCGCCACTGGCCACGACACCAGCGGCCGGAGCACCGGCGGTCCGGGCACCCCCGACGGCACCGGACTGGATCTGCAGCCGCTGCCCCGGGTCGCCGCACCATCGGGGATCAACTATGTGGAGCTGAGCACCGACGACCTCGGCACACTGACCCGCCAGCTGCACCAGCTCGGGCTGCGCTTCATCGGCTTCCACCGTTCGAAACCGCAGGTGCAGCTGTGGCGGCGCGGCAGCGCGCGGATCATCATCACCGAAGTGGACCCGGAGACCGCTCGCGGAACGTTCCTCCGCGGGATCGGATTCGAGGTCTCGGATGCATCGGCGAGCATGGACCGGGCCTCGCTGCTCCACGCGGTGGAGGTCCCCCGCGAGCAGACTCACAACGACGAAGTGCTGCGCGGGGTCTTCGCCCCCGACGGCTCGGAGGTGTTCTTCCACCAGGCGACCGGCGACGATCCCATCTGGGTCGCGGAGTTCGGCACCGGCGGCGTCGAGCAGTCCTCGCGCATCGACCACATCAACCTCGCCCAGCCCGCCCATCACTACGACGAGGCAGTGCTCTTCTACACCTCACTGCTGGCGCTCGAGGCGCAACCGTCCCAGGACGTCCCGAGCCCCTCGGGGCTGGTCCGCTCCCAGGTGATGTCGAGCGCCGACGGTGCCGTGCGGATCCCGCTCAACGTCTCCCCCGCTGGGTCCGCCGAGGTCACCGTGCGCGGCGCGAACCCGACCGGCGACACCTATCCCGAGCACGTGGCGATCGCCTGCGAGGACATCTTCGCGGCCGCGGCCACGGCACTGGGCCGCGGACTCGAGTTCCTCGAGGTCCCCGAGAACTACTACGAGGACCTCGAGGCCCGCTTCGCACTCGACCCCCAGCTGCTGGATGCCCTGCGCGAACACAACATCCTCTATGACCGGGACGAGACCGGAGAGTTCCTGCACTTCTACACGGCCACGATCGGTTCGGTGTTCTTCGAGATGGTCGAACGGAGAACCGGCTATCGCGGCTACGGCGCCCCGAACGCGCCGGTGCGGCTGGCCGCCCAGCACCGGCGGAACACCGGGAGCTGAACCGCTCGTCGCCGGGGCGGTCGGTCCGCTCGCAGCGCACCTTGTCGCCGAGGCGGTCCGTCCGCTCGCAGCCCACCCGTCGGCAGTGCCGATCAGAACGGTGCCGGTCCGCCGGTGCCCTGGCCACCCTCAGGCTTCTCCCAGACCAGACCGGTCGTCTCAGGCCCGACGATCGGACCGGCTGCCGGCAGAAGGTCCTCGTCCCTCATGCGCGAGAGGATCCGACCATGCGAGGCCTGCCAGACGATCCGCTCGATCACCTCCACCTCGACGCCCAGGACGCGTGCCGCTGCCGCTATCTCACCGAGCACGTAGTCGACGTTCAGATCGGCCGCGGGGTCGGCCACCTCGGCGAGGTAGGAGGTGACAGCGAAGTCGACCTCGAAATGCGGGCTGCCGGCAAGGCTGAGCAGATGGAGCCACGTGATGCCCGAGCTCTGGCTGGGCAGCGCCAGCCAGCTTCCGGCCAGGTCGTTGGAGAACGGACTGATGAAGGGCTCGTCCCCGACAGCACTGCGCAGATCGGTCACTGTGTCGATGTCGCAGTCGGCCATCACTCGAGTGGCACGGTCGACGACCTCGGCCTTGAGCAGGGCACCGGGATGCGTACTCGCCGGCTTGAGATTGCACGCGACTGTCTCCGCCCACATGCGTGCTCCACCCGCTGCCGCGATCGAATCGCGCAGTGATTTGGCGCCATCGTCTCTGCCGTGGCGGGCGATGTACCGGTCGACTACGTTGTTCACCGCTGCCGGGTGCGAACCCGTCGAATAGATTGCGTCCAGGATGCACAGGGCAAGGCTCGTCGGATAGCCGCGTGCCAGAGAACCTCCGAAGTCTCCGATGAATTCTCCGCACCGCTGGGCCAAGCGAGCGACGCTGTTGGTCGTGATCATCATTGTTCTGACCTTCCGTCATGCGCCGCACCCTGCGGCGTGTACCACCGACCCCGATGTCGGAAGCATGACCGAAACACTAGACGTCGGCACTGACATGACATGCTCGGGGGCGAATCGAACAGTGCTTCAGATGCCTGCCATCAGCTGATGGCACGAGCCTGGCCGAGCCCGATCGAAGGCGCGGATGAGTGTCCACGCACAGGACCGTCTGGAACGGCGAGAGCTTCTCTGGCAAGGTAAGTACATGAGTGAACAGCAGATCATCATCGACGGGCCGCTGGCCCGCGCAGCCCGTGCCCTCTGCCGCGTCTCGGCGAAGGAAGTCGCATCCAGAGCCCGCCTCGACAAGTCCGAACTCAAACGGTTCGAAAAGGGCCTCGAGGACCTCACCGAACAGCAGGAGACCCGCCTGCATGAGGCCCTGCAGGAATTCGGCGCCCAGATCATCCCCGACAACACGGTCGCAGGCTACGGAGTCCGCCTCAAGTTCAATCGCGCCAAGGTCCGCGCCATCGAACGGTGGGAGGAAGAAGGCGGCACCGCCGCCGACGACGACGTCTGAGTTCGCACCGCGAAACCGCAGATGACACGACTGCGGCCCCGGACCTGCCATGAGCAGTTCCGGGGCCGCAGCTGCGCTCACAGGCGACGATGGACCGCCTCGGCGCGGGGGATGATCAGTTGCGACCGATGAACTCGAGGTTGTCGACAACGCGGTTGGAGAAGCCCCATTCGTTGTCGTACCAGGCCACGACCTTCACATGCTTGCCGGCGACGCGGGTGAGTGCGGCGTCGAAGATCGATGACGCGGACTGGCCGGTGATGTCGGACGAGACGACCGGCTCGGTCTCGTACTCGAGGATGCCCTTGAGCTCGCCGTCGGCGGCCTTTTTGTAGGCCTCGAGCACCTCGTCGCGGGTGACCTCACGGGAGACGGTCGTGTTGATCTCGACGATCGAGCCCACCGGCACCGGGACGCGGATGGCGTCGCCGCTGAGCTTGCCGTCGAGCTGCGGGAGGACCAGGCCGATGGCCTTGGCCGCACCGGTCGAGGTGGGGATGATGTTCTCGGCCGCGGCGCGGGAGCGGCGGGGGTCCTTGTGCGGGCCGTCCTGGACCATCTGGTCACCGGTGTAGGCGTGGACCGTGGTCATGAAGCCCTGCTCGATGCCGGCGAGGTCGTCGAGGACCTTGGCCAGCGGAGCCAGCGCGTTCGTCGTGCACGAGGCATTGGAGATGACGGTGTGCTCGGGCTTGTAGGCCTCATTGTTGACACCGTAGGCGAGGGTGACATCGGCACCCTTCGAGGGGGCGCTGACGAGGACCTTCTTGGCTCCCGCGTCGAGGTGGGCGCGGGCCTTGTCGGCCTTCGTGAAGCGGCCGGTGGATTCGAGGGCGACGTCGACGTCGAGCTCGCCCCAGGGCAGCTTCGCGGGATCCTTCTCAGCGTAGACCTTGATCGACTTGCCATCGATGACGATCGAGTCGTCGGTGGTCTCGACGGTGTGGTTGAAACGGCCGAGCGTGGTGTCGAACTTCAGCAGCCGGGCGAGATCCGCGACGGGGCCGAGGTCATTGATGGCCACGACTTCGAGTTCACTGCCGCGCTCGATCAGGGCCCGAAGGGTGTTGCGTCCGATGCGGCCGAAACCGTTGATAGCAATGCGAGTCAATGTCACTCCTTGAACACGGGATTCGTCTTGATATCTCCATCATGATCGTTTCCTCACCACAGCAACAGTGGCCAGACAGACAATCTCCGCAAGCTTATCGCCAGACTTATTGCCAGATATCGAAAGTTTCAGGCCAGTGTGATCGGGGTCTCCGCCAGACCGCGCAGAACCGTGCGCGAGCCGGCCGCGAAGGTCGCCACCTCAGCCCCGGCGGGAGTGTTCGCCTCGGCCCCCGCCGGAGTGTCGGCCTCGGCCCCGGCGGGAGTGCCGGCCCCAGTCCCGGCGGGAGTGTTCGCCTCAGCCCCGGCCGGAGTGTTCCCCTCAGCCCTGGAAGGAGTG
>DWZN01000076.1 GCA_019117545.1 Candidatus Brevibacterium intestinavium | reverse complement strand
ACTCCTCGACGAGGGTGATCAGCCGCGCATTGTTGACGTGACCGAGCATGTCCTGGTCCGACCAGCGCACCTCGGGTGAGTATTCGAATGTTGCCACGCTTGCCTCCGGGAACTTCGCAGAACTGACACTGAACGATCGTTCTACAGTTAACCAGTTGGCTGGCGGCAACGGCAATCTCACCCGGCGAGGAGGCGACTCACTCCCGACGAGGAGGCGACTCATCCCAGGCGGCGGAGACTCACCCCCGGCGGCGGACGATCTCCTCGTTGACCGCACCGACGACCTCGTGGAGGTCGCCGATGATCGCGTAGTCGGAGCGCTGGACCATCGTGGACTCCTCGTCGGTGTTGATCGCCACGAGGGTCTTCGCGGCCTCGACGCCGGCCATGTGCTGGATCGCACCGGAGATCCCGCAGGCGATGTAGACGTCCGGGGAGATCCGACTGCCGGTCTGGCCGACCTGCTCGGTATGCGGGCGCCAGCCGAGTCCCGTGACCACGCGGGAGACGCCCAAGGCCCCGCCGAGGTGGTCGACGAGTTCGAGGACCTCGCCGAAGCCGTTCTCCGAGCCCACTCCGCGACCGGCCCCGACCACGGCTCTGGCCGAGGTCAGCCCCGAGGTGTCATCGGCGGCCTCTTCCTCGGTGCGCACGACTCGGGTGCGCAGGTCCTCCTCGGCGATGTCGAGATCGTAGGAGAAGATCTCCGGCTCCGTCGGGGTGGTCTCCTCGGGTGTGCAGGCGTGGCCGGCGACGGTGAGCACATGCAGATCCCCGTCGAGGCGCAGCCTCTCGAACGCGGTGCCGCCGAAGACCTGCCGCAGCAGCCCGTCCTCATCGGCCGAGACGACGTTGGCGGCCATGCGCTCGCCGGCTCTGATCGCGGCATGGGCCATCAGCTCCATGCCCCGCGGCGTGCCCGAGGCCAGCAGAGTGCCCGACTCGGGAGCGATGTCGACGATCGCCTGCGCCCAGGCGGCGGCCGAGTACTGTTCGAGATCCGGATGCTCGAGGTGGTGGATGGCAGCGACGCCCAGCCGCCCGAGCTCTGCGACGGCGTCATCGCTGAGTGCCCCGACCACCACCGCCTCGATGCCGGAGGTCTCGCTCGAGGCGGCAGATCCGGCATCGGGCAGGACGGTGCGGGCGAAGGTGACGGCCTCGGCAGAGGTGAGCGTCACCTGACCGCCGGCATCGGTTTCGACGAATACGTGTGTCATGGCCGGATCACTCCGATCTCTTCGAGGACATCGACCAGAGCCGGGGCCGCCTCGGGGCCCTCGCCGAGGATGGTCACCGAACTCTGCTCGACCTCCGGCAGCTCGAGCCGGATGCGTGGGTTGCCCGTGCCGGGCTCAGGCGCGTCGTATTCGACGATCGGCGCCTTCTTCGCCTTCATCCGTCCGGTGATCGAGGGGTAGCGCGGGTCGACCCCGCCCTCCTGGACGGCGATGACGGCCGGCAGATCGAGGGAGAAGACCTCGGTTCCGGCCGGTCCGATCCCGCGGGCTTCGAGGCCGTCGGCACCCGGCGTGAACGACTGGATGTTCGACAGCACCGGATATCCGAGGTCGTAGGCCAGTCGGATGCCGACCTGGAAGTCGCCGGTATCGGCCGCGTCATTGCCCAGCAGCACGAGGTCGAAGGTCTGGCCCGCCTCGGCGCGGTCGCGGACGACGTCGCCGATGACCTGGGCGATGTCCTCGGGTGCGAAGGCGTCCGCCTCGGCGGTTTCGATGAGGATGCCGTCGTTCGCGCCCACGGCCACGGCCGCGCGCAGCTGTTCGACCGCCTCGGCGGGGCCCACCGTCAGCACGGTCACGGTGCCGCCGGTCGCCGAGGCGGTGCCGATCGCGAGCTCGACCGCGCACTCCTCGTGCGAGGACATGGTGTGGCCGAGTCCGGAGTCGTCGATGCCGGTGCCGGTGTCGTCGAGGGTGACGCTGCCGGCGATGTCGGGGACGCGCTTGATGCAGACGAGGATGTCCATGGCTATCTCCTGATGCGCTCGTTGTCGGGGTCGAACAGCGGCGTGGAATCGATCGAGGCCACGGTCACCGGGTAGAACTCCTCCATGTACACGACCTGGAGTCGGTTGCCGATGACCGCCTCGGCGGGTGGGAGAAAGGCCATGAGGACGTGCTTGCCGAGGCTCGGAGCCGACCCCGCCGAGGTGACGTAGGCGCCGCGTCCGTGCCCGTCGATCAGCGGCTCGCCGTTCGCGGAGACGATGGGTTCGCCGCCGAGCATGTAGCGTCTCTCCCCGCTGGAGCTCGTGTGGTCGTCGACGGTGAGCGAGCACAGCACGGTCTTCGGCTCGGCCTGACGATGCTTGACGTGCGCGTCCTTGCCGATGAAGTCCTGGGGCTTGACCTTCGGCCTGCTCATCCCGACCTCGACGACGCTGCGTTCGGAGTCGAGTTCGGCCCCGAACGCGCGGTAGCCCTTCTCGATCCGGCCGGTGGTGCTGTAGACGCCGAGGCCGACGGGAACGAGCCCGTGCTCGCTGCCGGCTTCGAAGAGGGTGTCCCAGAGCCTCAGCCCGGATTCCATCGGCACGTAGAGCTCCCAGCCGAGGTCGCCGACATAGGAGATGCGGGAGGCGAGCACCTGCAGCGACCCGATCTCGATGGTCCGGCAGGTGGCGAACCGGAAGCCCTCGTGGGAGACATCGGCGGCGGTGACACCGCCGAGGATGTCGCGGGCCCTGGGTCCCCACAGGCCGATCGTCGTCCACGAGCTCGTGAGGTCGGCGATCTGGGCGCCGGTCTCGGGCAGACGGTCGGCGAACCACTTGAGGTCGACCATGCCGTGAGCGGCGCCGGTGACGACGCGGAAGCGGTCGTGGGCCAGCCGCATGATCGTCAGATCCGAGCGGAACCCGCCGGCCTCATCGAGGATCGGGGTGTAGACGACGCGGCCGATGGTCACATCCATCTGTGCCAGGGCGATGCGCTGGACCGCCTCGAGGGCGGCGGGCCCGAAGACGTCGAAGATGACGAAGCTCGACAGGTCGACGAGGCCGGCGCGCTTGCGCAGGGCCAGGTGTTCGGCGTTGATGATCGGCGACCACCAGCGGGACTCCCACTCGGCGCTGCGGTCCATCACGTCTTCGCCGAACTCCTCGAGCAGGTTCGCGTTCGATTCGAACCACTGCGGTCGCTCCCAGCCGCCGGCTTCGAAGAACACTGCTGACAGTTCCTTCTCCCGCTCGTGCATGGGGGAGAGGCGGATGTTGCGATCGGAGTTCCACTGCTCGGCAGGGTGGACGATGCCGTAGGTCTTGTTGAAGCCCTCCGAGGTGCGCGCCCGCACATGGGAGCGGGTGCGCTGATGGGAGTGGAAGCGGGCGATGTCGGCGGCCTGGACGTCGATCTCGGGCAGACCGTGCGTCATCCACTCGGCCACCGCTCGGCCGACTCCCGGGCCCTCCTTGACCCACACGGCGGCCGCCGACCACAGGCCTGCGACCTCGGGGGATTCGCCGAGGACGGCCGGACCGTCCGGGGTCAGCGACAGCAGCCCGTTGATCGCATACCGGATCTCGACCTCGGGGTTCGACAGGACCTCGGGCATGAGTTCGACGGCCTGTTCGAGCTGCGGGTCGAAGTCCTCATCGGTGAATGGCATCTCCGTCGGCGACAGCTTCGCGGATTCGTTCGAGGGGATGTCGTCGGGTTCGTGGAGGATGGGCCGGTGGGCGTAGGAGCCGATCTCCATGTCCGAACCGTGCTGGCGTTCGTAGCAGAACGTGTCCATATCGCGCACGATCGGAAACGAGATCTCGCCGGGACGCTCGGCCAGCTGCGGGACCGGGCCGACGCTGATCATCTGGTGCACTGCCGGCGACAGCGGGATCGAGGCACCGGCCAGGGCCGCGATGCGCGGCGACCAGACACCGCAGGCGACGAGGATGCGGTCCGTGGCGATCTCGCCCTTCGTCGTGTGCACTCTCACGATTCGGCCGTCTTCGACGTCGATGCCGGTCACCTCGGTGTTGGGGGACACCGTCAGGGCCCCTTTGGCCTCGGCGGACTCGCGCATCATCGTGCCTGCGCGCACGGAGTCGACGACCCCGACGGTCGGCGTCCAGAAGCCGCCGACGATGACCTCGGGATCGAGGAAGGGCACCCTCTCGGCGATCTCGGCGGGGGTGACCAGCTGCGATTCGATGCCCCAGGCCCGCGCCGAGGCCATGCGACGTCTCAGCTCCTGCATCCGCTCCTCGGTGCGGGCGACCTCGAAGCCGCCGGATTCGGTGAAGACGCCGAGTTCCTTGTACTGGCGCATGCTGTCGAGGGTGAGGTCGGTGATCTCACGCGAATGGTCGACGGGGAAGATGAAGTTCGACGCGTGGCCGGTCGAGCCGCCGGGATTCGGCAGAGGGCCCTTGTCGACCTGGACGATGTCCTTCCAGCCGAGCTCGGCGAGATGGTGGACGAGGCTGTTGCCGACGATGCCGGCACCGACAACGACGACGCTGGCCTGGGTGGGGACGGAAGCCATGGCAGGCTCCTCTCTGAAGGCTTCTTCGCCTTGCACTGTTGCCTATCGAGCAACTGGGTGCGCGATGCGGAACTTTGTACCATGATCGTCCCCCTGCGAGACGGGCGTGTCAAGGGGTCGAGTCAGTGTTCGCGCCAGCCGAGCCTGGCGGAGATGTCGGCGGCCGCCGACATGAGCAGGTCCCGGGCCGAGCGGGCCTTGACCTCGGTGAAGCGGAAGCTCGGGCCGGAGGCCGAGATCGAGGCGATGACATCGCCGTGGGCGTTGCGCACGGGAGCCGAGACGGCGGTGAGCCCGACCTCGAGCTCATCGATGACGAGCGAGGACCCGGTCGCGGCCACCTCGGCGACCTGGGTGAGCAGCTGCGGGATCGAGGTCACGGTGTGCGGGGTGAAGCGCGGCAGCTTCGCCGCCAGGGTCGAGCGGATGCTGTCCTCGCTCAGCCCGGAGAGCAGGACCTTGCCGTTGGAGGTCGCGTGCAGGGGGATGCGCTGGCCGACCCAGTTGTGGCTCTGCACCGAGGCGGTGGATGCGGCCTGGTCGAGGTAGAGGGCGGCGCCGTCGGAGAGGACGGCGACGTTGATGGTCTCGCCGGTCTCCTCGGCGAGCATCTTCGCGATCGGGCGGGCCTCCTGGACGATGTCCAGCCGGGCGGTCGTCGCCCCGGCCAGGCGGAGGATGGACAGGCCCAGACGGTACTTGCCCCGATGCTGGTCCTGCTCGACGAGACCGCGGGCCTCGAGGGTCGAGACGATGCGTGAGGCGGTCGACTTGTGCACCTCGAGTTCGCCGGCGATCTCGGTGATTCCCGCTTGCCCGGTGCGGGCGATGATCTCGAGGATCGTCACGGCCCGGTCGACGGACTGGACGGCCCCGGGGGCGGTATGGACCGCCCCGGAGGCCGGGTGGACGGCCCCGGAGGCCGGATGGGCCGCCTCGGAGACAGGCTCGCTGTTGCTCATTTCGAAACTGTAACGCACATGGCACAACCCGACCAGAGGTGCGAGTGTGTGCGGTAGGGTGAGTGCGGTTGGTGGGCCGTGGGGGCGCCGACCGTATTTTCCCCGACGGAGCTGAGCACGATGAGCAATGGGACCCAGTCGATAGACCGGGCAGCCGAGATACTGTCGCTGGTCGTCAGGGCCGACGACCCGATCTCCTACACCGAAGTGGTCGAAGCGACCGAACTGGCCCGTTCGACGGCTTCACGGCTGCTGTCGGCCCTCGAGCGCAACGGGCTGGTCGAGCGCGACGGCGACGGCCTCTACCGCGGAGGCCCGCTGTTCGCCACCTATGCCTCCCGCTTCGACCGGGTCGAGAACCTCGTCGCCGCGGCCGATCCGACCCTGCAGCGCCTGAGCGAGGAGACGGGCGAGACGGTCAACCTGGCAGTGCCGGGGCCGAACGGTGTCGTGCAGGTCGCGCAGGTCGATTCGACCTTCGTCCTCGGCGCCACGAACTGGGCCGATGTCGAGGTGCCGCCGCACTGCTCGGCGCTGGGCAAGGTGATGTACGCCTTCGATGTCATCCCCCTGCCGACGGGGCGGCTCGAGCGCCGGACCGAACACACTCTGGGTTCGCGCAAGGAGCTGACCGACAACCTCGCCGAGGTGCGCGAACGCGGCTTCGCCATCGTGCACGAGGAGTTCGAGGTCGGTCTCGACGCCCTGGCCGCACCGGTGTTCGGCATCGATGGGGACGTGGTCGCGGCCGTCGGCATCTCGGGGCCGACGATGCGCATCGCCGATCACCACGAGAAGCTCGGCCAGCTCCTGTCCGAGGAAGCCGGGCTGCTCTCACGCACGCTCAAGCGCAAGGTCGCCCACCGGTAGGCGACCGGCGGTTCCGCCGCGAGAAGTGGTCGCGATCGGAGGGTGGCCGGCGGTTCCGCGGCGAGAAGTGGTCGCGATCGGATAGTTTCGGCCGCTGCAGGTGTCCGATTGCGACCAGTTCTCGGGCAGATTCACACGCAGCGACCGAGCAGAGGCTCGCTCACTGCAGGCTGGTGAACTCCTCGGCCCCTCCGAGTGCCGCGACCTGCTTGCGCCGCCAGACCTCGGTGTCCTTGATCTGATTGAACGTGTAGATGTGCAGGCCGGCCACTCCCATGGCAGGATCCTCGAGGACCGGGGCGAGCCGGTCGAGGAACTTCCGCGGGTTGTAGCCGCCGGGTTTGACCATGCGCGTGAAGGTCGCCGTGTTCTTGCGCAGGAACCGCGTGGACTCACCGACGCCGATCTTCGTCGCCACTCGTGCGAGCTTGGTCAGCTCGACCTTGCCGGCGATGCCGAGGATGAGCGGCAGCTCGATGCCCCGCGCCCGCACCCTGGCCGCCCACGAGGCGATCGTCGCCGGGTCGAAGCACAGGTTCGATACGAGGTGCGTGGCATAGTCGCGCTTGTCCCACATGGCTTGGATCAGCACATCATCGGCGATGATCGGATGCGGTTCGGGATAGGCGGCGACGCCGAGGTGCTGGAACGGTGCGGCCATGCTCGACAGGTCGGTCAGAAGATCGAGGGCTCCTGCATATCCGCCGGCAGGGGGAGTGGCGTCGCCGGCGGGGACGAAGACCCGGTCGATGCCCGCCTCGGCGAGTCGATCGACGATCTCGGTCAGCTCGGGTCGACCGTGGACCATCCGGGCGGCGAGATGGGGGACCGCACGGAAGCCGAGGGCCTGCAGCTGCTCGGCCGTGGACAGGGTCGCCTCGAGGCTCAGTCCCGTCGAGGCGGTGACCGTGATTTCGCGGCCGGGGACGATGTACTCCTCGATGCGATCGACGATTCCCGCCGTCGGCAGCACCTCGTAGCGGGCGGTGCGCAGAAGCGTGAGCAGAGCGGCCTGTGACATCCTCGTCTCCTTCTGGGAGGCCGTTTCAGGAAACTCGGAGTTCGAGTCCCTTGCTTCCCGGTGTCTTCGATCTTACACTCATTATACCCATAATATGGGAATCGAGTTCCATAGTATAAAACTGTGAGGGCAGGGGGAACATCATGGACAACAACGTCCCATCAGTGGACCAAAGCGACAGAGAAGTCCCGATCAACCTACGTCAGTCCGGCCCGACCCCAGTCGAGATGCTCATCGACACCCGCGTCCGCAAGTCCCCGTATTGGGAGCTGTCCATGCAGGCGGGCTGCTGGCGGGCATCGGTCTACAACCGCATGTACCATCCGCGCGGGTACATCCCCCGCGAGGACGGTGGGATGATGGCCGAGTACCAGTCCCTGGTCAGTGACGTGACCTTGTGGAATGTGGCCGTGGAGCGTCAGATCCAGGTCAAGGGCCCCGACGCCGAGGCATTCGTCAACTTCGTCATCACCCGTGACGCGACGAAGATCCCGGTCATGCGAGCCCGCTACGTCATCCTGTGCAACGAGGCCGGTGGCATCCTCAACGACCCGATCCTGCTGCGTGTGGGAGTCGACGAGTTCTGGTTCAGCCTCTCCGACAGCGATCTCATGCTCTGGCTGCAGGGGATCAACGTCGGCCGGCGGTTCGACGTCACGATCCAGGAGATCGACGTCGCACCCGTGCAGGTCCAGGGCCCGAAGTCCGTCGACGTCATCGCCGACCTCGTCGGTGAGGAAGCACGGACGCTGCCGAGCTTCGGACTCATGGAAGCCCAGGTCGGCGGGCGCGACGTCATCATCTCCCAGACCGGGTTCACCGGGGAGAAGGGCTACGAGATCTATCTCAAGGAGGCGACGAAGTACGCCGAGGATATGTGGAACGCCGTCCTCGAGGCCGGCGTGCCCTACAACCTCAAGGTCGTCGCGCCCAGCCACCACCGCAGGATCGCCGCCGGCATCCTCTCCTGGGGGCAGGACATGGATTTCGAGACCTTGCCGTTCCAGGTCAACCTGGCCTACCAGGTGCCTCGGAAGAAGGAGGCCGACTACATCGGCAAGACTCGGCTGGAGGAGGTGCGGGAGCAGATCGAGGCCGGGTTCCCGCCGTATCGGACCCAGCTGGTCGGTCTGCTGGTCGGTGGCAAGCCGATCACGGACTACGCGCCGGACTTCTGGCTCGTCTCCGCCACAGCAGAGGGAGAGCCCGTCGGGTATGTGACCTCGCCGTGGTACTCACCGGAGCTCGAGGCGAACATCGCCATGGCGCATGTGCCCGTCGAGGCGTCGGCGCTGGGCACCGAGTACTGGGTGCACCTGCCCGAACCCTTCGCGGACACGCCGGGAGTCCCGGTGCGCGCCGAGGTGGTCGAGATGCCGTTCCGCCCCAGCGTCAACCCCAATCAGCGAGAGCGTCTGAAGATGCGCGGCCTCGACGCCGCTGTCTGAAGGCGCCTCGCGCCCCGAGCGCCGACTCTCGTCGAGCGAGGTCTCGTTCCGAGCGCCTTCTCGCTTCGAGAACTGTCTCTTCGAGAGCCGTCTCGCTTCGAGAGTCGAGCGCTTCCCCCGATCCGGGCGCGCCCCTCAGACCGAGCGCGGTCGCTGTTGCCAAGAGCCGGCGGCCGCGTTCGCATGTCCGCACCCGTCATGGGTCGAGCAGCCCTTTGCCGCACCGCTGTCCGCGGCAGCACTCACAATCCGCACCAGCACGACCGTCCCACCACCTGTTCGCCGTAGCACCACTGCCCGTCCGCGGCACTGGCTGCAGTTCGCGGCATCGCCTCCAGGCAGAAAGGCACCCCTCACCGTCAGCTGCACCTCACCCCGGTGCAACGGGAGGTGATGCGACCAGCGGTGAGGAGTGCTTGCGTGTCAGCCGGGATCAGGCCGATCCCAGGGTCATTGCGGCAATGAGATCTCGCCAAGGGCAGTGCTGCAGCAAGATCGTGGCGTCGCGCCTACTTCCCGCGCAGGGCTCTGACCTTTGCGAGCAGTTCGCTCTCAGCCCGCGGTCCTGCCTTGATCCCGGTGGGCAGACGGAACATGAAGAAGATGCCGACGAGCAGCCATGCGCCGAACATGACCCAGGATCTCCAATCCAGTTCGGCGGAGAACGGGGTGATCGGCAGATACAGGATGAACAGGATCAGGGTCAGCACCGAGGACGTGGCGCTGATGACCAAGCCGCCTCTTCCCGAGCCGCCGACCCTCAGCGGTCGCTCCATCTCCGGTTCGCGCCGACGCAGGACGAGGAAGCCGACGCTGACGAGGAAGTAGGCGATGACGATCGCCGGCGACCCCGCGTCCGAGATCCAGTTCAGCGCCTTCTCTCCGAGGAACGGTGCGAGAGCGGAGAGGAAGCCGATGAAGATGATGGCATTGACCGGTGTGCGGTAGCGAGGGTGGAGTTTGCCGAACCATCTGGGGATCATTCCGGCGTTGGCCATGGCCCACATCAGCCTCGATGATCCCATGAGGAAGGCATTCCACGAGGTGATGATTCCGGCGAGGCCGCCGGCGATGACCAGCTTGCCCCAGACTGTGGATCCGAACATGGTCGTCAGAGCGTCGGCTGTCACGAGGTCGTGCGAGCCGAGTTGGTCGGCGGGGATCGCCACTGATGTCATGCCGATGACGACGACGTAGAAGACGATCGCCATGACCACAGAGATGACGACGAGTTTGCCGATGTTGCGCGGCGGGATCTTGACCTCTTCGGCCGATTGGGGGATGACGTCGAAGCCGACGAAGAGGAACGGGACGACGGCCATGACGCCGATGAAGCCGGAGACGCCGCCGGTGAACAGCGGTTGAGCGTTGTCGAGGTCGCCGCCGACGAATCCGCCGGCGAGCAGGAGCAGGCCGACGATGAGGAGGAAGGAGACGACGAAGGTCTGCACGAGGGAGGCGAGGCGCACGCCGCGGATGTTGATGAAGGCGATGACGATCGCCGAGACCGTGCCGACCAGAGCCCACGTGAGATAGACGTCGGAGTCAGCGATGGTCCAGAGTTTGACCTTCTCGAGTTCGGGGAACAGGTAGAGAGCGGTCTGCGGCGCGGCGACGGCTTCGAACATGACGACGCTGATGTAGCCGCCCGTGATCGCCCATGAGCCGAACAGTGAGATGCGAGGCCCCAAGGCGCGGATGAGGTAGTTGTGCTCGCCTCCCGCATGGGGCATCGCCGCGACCATCTCGGAGTACACCGTGCCGACGAAGCACATGATGATCCCGCCGATGACGAAGGCGAGGATCGCGCCCAGCGTGCCGGCTCCGGTGAGCCAGTCGCCGGTGAGGACAACCCAGCCGAAGCCGATCATGGCCCCGAAGCCGATGAACAGGGCATCGAAGGTGCCCAGTGTTCGCACGAAGCCGGGCCCTTTGTCCGTGCCCGTCTGAGACTGACTCATCTTCTGCCTCCCGTCGCCGATGACTAACAGCACAGTAGCAGTTGCGACGGTGTCTGTGGACAGGCAGGGATTCAGGCCAGTGGGGGTCTGGGACCGCCCATTCCCCTTCGGACTCGCCCGGCGTGGGAGGGTCCCGGCACAGCCGGAGCTCGGCCCGGGCGCGACACCGAGGTGGCCGAGAATGCGGGCCGGGTGCGACACCGAGGAGGGCCGAGGACGCGGCCCGGGCGTGGTCTCAGTCCACCTCGGAGTCTCGGCTCGGCCCGGGCGGGGGAGACGGTCAGCCGTCGAGGTCGACGACCTCGAACTCGAGGAGGTTCGCCGATTCGGTGACGGGCTTCTTGCCCATGGACTCGTGTGCGGACTTGCGGTTGGCCCGCCAGTTCTCGAAATCCTCGCGGGTCGCCCACTGGGTGTAGACGAAGTACTGGTCGCCGCCGGCGACGGGGCGCAGCAGCTGGAAGCCCTCGAACCCGGGAGCGTCATCGACGGAGTGCTTGCGCTCGGCGAAGCGCTTCTCGAGCTCGGGACGAGCGGGCTCGGGGACGGTGAGGGCGTTGATGGCGACGACTGACATGGCTGTTCCCTTTCAGAGGAGACTTCGTTGGTCGGCGAGCCCGGACACATGAGAGCAGGCACCACGCGAGGACGTGCGATGCTCGGGGCGAGCATCTCAGCCGTGTCGCGTCGATCGTGCTCTCGATGTGGACGTCGGTCTCATCTCCGAGCCTACGATTCCGACCCGAATGCCACCTGAGGAGTCCAGCAGTCTGCACGCACAGTCTCATTTCCCAAAACTGCCTCATTGCCCGCAACGGGCAGGACGGACTGAGGCAGGTGTGAGCACCGGATCGACGAGGTGACCGATCCTCGCCTTTCGTCGGCAGCTCTGTTCCCGGCTGGTCTCGCGATTCAGAAGTCCTGCCGCCGCAGCCGCCAGACGGCCAAGAACGCTGCACCGGCCACCCACAGCACGAGGAGGACGAGCGCCGGGAGCTCGCCGATGTATTCGGTTCCGTCCACCTCGGCGACGCCGCTGAGACTGTGGACGGCGGCCAAGGGGAGCAGCGGTTGGAGGACCGAGGCCAGGCTCGTCGGAAGCCAGCCTGCCAGCATCGACCCGAGCAGGAACGCGAGCGGAGTCAGGACGCCGCCGGCGACCGACCGGAAGCCGACCGCGCCGAACACCGCGAGGAGCGAGAAGACCACGGGAAGGAGAACGCTGCCGAGTGCCAGACGGGCGTGATCGACGCTGCCCGCGACGGTCAGGGCCTGCCCCCAGCCGGTCTGCGCGGCAGCTGCTGCGAGGATGATCCCCGCCGCCGTGACGACAACGGCCGCGAGGACCCCCGCGACTGCGGTGATGACGACGATCACCAGGGACTTGGCCGCGACGATACGTGATCTGTGACGGGTGCGCAGCAGGCTCTCGGTGATTGCGCCGGTGCGGAATTCGACTCCGGTGAATCATGCTGCGAGGACGACGAGGACTGCTGCGGCGGCGTCGATTCCGAGGACGCTTGTCGACAGCACCTCCTCGGCGGTGGCGGCCGAGAGTGCGGTTCCCCGGGTGGCGGGGAAGGTCAGCACGAGCACCACCGCTGTGGCCGCGGCTGCTGCGATCGTGGTGATCAGCAGCTGCCGCGACCGGGGCAGATCCCGAAGCTTCGCCCACTCGGCGGCAGGCATATTCGACGCGATGGTCGTCATCGCGGTCCCGCTCCCGTCGTGTGCGTCGACGGCGATCCGGCTGCCGGGCCGACTGCCGGGCGGACCGCCGAGCCGGTTGCCGAACGGACTGCCGGGCGGGTTTCCGGGCCGGCTGCCGGGCGGGTGCCGGTCGGGACCGTCAGCGTCATGAAGATGTCTTCGAGGTCGCGTTCCTCCGTGGTGAGTTCGGTGAGCTCGACGCCGAGGCGGACGCAGAGTCCGAAGATCTCGCGCGGTTCGCGCGCGATGATCGCCGCGCAAGTGCCGGTCTCATCGACCTCGACCGCCGCCCCTTCTTTCCGCAGGTGGTGGAGGAGGGGGCGCAGGTCCGGTCCCTGCACTCGGATGCGTGCCGTGGATTCCTGCCGCAGCTCTTCCAAGGGGAGATCGGTGATGATCTCACCGTCGCCGATGATGACGACGTGGCCGGCGATGAGTTCCATCTCCCGGAGCAGGTGGCTGGAGAGGAAGACCGTCCTGCCCTGGCCGGCGAAGTCGGCCAGGAGGGCTCTCAGCCAGGTGATTCCCTCGGGATCGAGACCGTTGAGCGGTTCGTCGAGGATGAGCACCTGCGGGTCGGTCAGCAGCGCGGCAGCGATCCCGAGCCGCTGCCGCATGCCCAGGGACAGCTGTGAGACGCGGCGCGACTGCGCGTGAGTCAGGCTCACGAGCTCGAGCATCTCGTCGATCCGGGCGACGGTGGTTCCCGTCGCCTTCGCAATCCAGCCGAGGTGGCCCCGGGCGCTCAGTCCCGGCAGCATGCGCTCGGCGCCGAGGAACGCTCCGACCACTCGCCCGGGCTCAACGTGCTCAAGCAGTCGTCGGCCGTCAATGGTCGCGAAGCCGCGGTCGGGGGAGGCGAGTCCGAGGATCATCTGCAGTGTCGTCGACTTGCCGGCTCCGTTGGGGCCGAGGAAACCCGTGACCTGCCCGGGCGGGACGTCGAAGCTGACATCATCGACGACGCGGTGGCCGCCGTAGCTCTTCGACAGCTGCCGAACCGTGATGCCCCCATCACTCAATGGCAGTACGTTCATATTGCAATAGTGATGCAAGTTGATCGTATTGTAAAGTGAGGGGCATGCCGAAGATCGTCGATCATGCTCAGCGTCGCACCGAGATCGTCCACGCCCTCTGGCAGGTCATCTACCTCAGGGGAATCGACGCGGTGTCCTTCCGCTCCGTCGCTGAGGCGGCCGGAATCTCCATCGGCCGTGTGCAGCACTATTTCCCCTCCCGCCGTGAGCTCGTCCTCGAAGGCTGCCGACAGATCGCCGCCGGTGCCGAGGCCCCCGAGCCGGGAGATGGTGACGCGAGCACCGAGGCGGTCGACGGTGATGCTGGTGCGGAGGGCGACGCGAGCGCCGAGGCGGTCGGCGGTGATGCTGGTGCGGAGGGTGACGCGAGCGCCGAGGAGGGATCTGCTGGGTACGAGCGCGCGATGGACCGCCTGCGAGAGTTCTTCTTTGCGTTCATCCCTGCAGGTGAGGCCATGCGTATCGGGGCGTCCGTGTGGTACACGTACGTCGCCAGGGCCGTGATGGACCGGGAGATCGGTGAGATCATCCGTGCTATCGATCGGGGAACCCTCGACTTGGCCGCTCGTCATTGCCGCAGGGCGGCGGCCGGTGCCGACGATGCCGACATCCGGCGGTGGGCGATGCGGATGATCGCCATGGCGAAGGGGCTGGCGCAGGAGGTCATGCTCGATGAGCGCAGCGCCGCCTCGGCGCGGGAGACCCTCGACGAGGAACTCGCGGGGTTCGAGTCCTGGTGGCGGTGATGCCCGGCCCGGGAACCCAGCCGTTTGTGGTCACTCCGCCGAGGCGAATCCGGAAAATCGGGACAACCGCCTCGGCGGAGTGACCACAAACGCCGCGCAGGAAGGCACTTGAGGCTTGTCGCGGCCTATTCGTCCTCGACGACGTCGAGTCGGGTGAAGCGCAGCCCGGGGGAGTGGATGTCGGCGGCACGGCGGATGCGTTCGGCGGTGAGGTCGCTGATCGCGGGGAATTCGGTGTCCTCGGCCCGGCCCTCGTGCGCGCGTGCGCTCCCGCTTTCCTCGGCCTGGCTGCCGTCCGCGCGTGCGCTCCCGCCCCGCTCGGCGACCACGGCGCGGGCGTTCTTCGACCGCAGCGGCTCCGGGGTCTGGACGAGCACGAACGACCGTGACCCGCCGTCCCGCTCGTTGGCCTCCATCACCGCCTGCGCCGTGGTCCCGGAGCCGGCGAAGAAGTCGAGGACGATGGCCTCGGGGTCGAAGAACGTCTGCGAGGTCACGAGCGCCTTGACCAGCTCGACCGGCTTTGGATAGCTGAACACTCCGCCCAGGCCCAGCGGCTCGAGGTCGTTCTGCCCGCCGAGTGCCTTGATGATCGAGTACATCTTCGAACTCGCCTTCTCCGCCGGCGTCACCCGCACCACCGCGTGCTTGCCCGCATCGCCCCAGGGCCGCAGGATGTATTCGCCCGCGGCCAGCTTCGCGTCCACCTCGGCGAGCTTCTTCGCCCCCTTGACCGCGAGGATGTCCTCGTACATCAGCCGCCGCTCGGACCCGCGCGCGTACCGACCGAATCCGGCCCGCAGCACATCGGTCTCCACGAGCATCCGCCTGCCGTCGATGATCTCGAGTTTGGCCGGTGACTTCTTCTCCGTCAGGAACGGCCCCACCCGGTTCGCGTCCCGCCCCCAGACATGGACGTAGTCGTGCCCGCGCACGAAGGACGGCGCATTGCCCCCGCCCTTGGCGCGCTGATGGATGAGCGTGCCCAGCGAATTGTCCTCGCCGAAGATCTCGTGCCCGAGCAGCTGCGCCCACGCGCTCTCCTTGTCATCGAGGTGGAGGAAGAGCACCCCGTCGTCGCGCATGAGCTCGCGGGCGAGCAGCAGCCTCGGCGCCATGAAGGACAGCCAACTGGCGTGATCGTGCCCATGGTCCTTGTACGTGTGCGCATTGCCCGTGTTGTAGGGCGGATCGATGTAGACGACCTTGACGCGCCGGCGGTGCGTGGCCAGCATCGCGGTCAGCGCTGGCAGATTGTCCCCGACGACCAGCAGATTCTCGCGCGAGTCGGGCAGATAGGGCGTGCCCCCGTCGCCGAGGCGCGTCTGCGGCCCGTCGAGGAGGCGACGACCGAGGGCGAAGGCCCGGGCTTTGCCCGGCCAATCCAAGACGGTCGTCATGCTTCTCCTTCATCCCGAACGGTGCCAAGATTGCTGTATGAGTATTTCACGAGTGGCCGTCGTCGGTGCCGGTGTCCTCGGCGTCGCCGCAGCCCGCGAAGTCACGAACAGGCTCCCGGCTGCCGAGGTCACCGTCTTCGACAAGGCCGAGACCGTCGCCGCGCACCAGAGCGGACACACCTCCGGCATCGTCGACTCCGGGCTCGAACAGACGCCCGGTTCCACCGCGGCCGCGCTCGCCCGCCGAGGTGTGCAGCTGCTCATCCCCTATATGGCCGAACGCGGCGTCGCCTACCGGGAGTGCGGGCAGCTGCTGATCGCCCAGGACACCGACGAGGCGGAGCGGCTCGAACAGCTCTTCGCCCAGGCCGAGGACAATGGGATCCCCGGGGTGCGACTGCTCGAAAGGCAGGAGGTCCGCGCCGTCGAACCCGCGGCCAGAGGCGTCCTCGGGCTGTTCTCACCCCATGCCGCCGTCGCGGACTTCGCGGCGCTGACCGAAGAGCTCGCCTCCGATGTGCGCGCCGACGGAGGCAGGATTCGCCTGAGCACCGAGGTGACCGGATTCGACGTCATGAGCAATGAGGTCCGGCTGCGCGGACGCACGCTGCCGGCGGCGTCCGGTCCCGAAGAGCGGGGTGCGGACTCCGGTCCCGATGATCAGGACGCGGACTCCGGTGAGGGAGCCGGGCCCGGCCGAGGAGCCGACGCCGACGGCGCGGGCGAGCGTGAGCATCAGGGATACGAACGGCCTCGGACCTACCGGGGGAACGAGACCCGGGACCCGGTCATCGGCCTCGGCGATGAGCTGCGCGATCGCTTCGGCGAGCAGGACTGGTTCAAACAGGCCGAGACGACGATCGGCGAATGGACGGAGAAGCTGACGAGCTCATGGTCGCGCGGTTCGGACACGCGCGGCCCCGCCCGCCCGCAGGAACGAGGCTCGACCCACAACGACCGCGACCCCGGCCAGCCGCACACTCGTGGCCCGGCCCGCGAGGAGCCCTCGGCCGAGGAGATCCTGGGCACCTTCGACCTCGTCATCGTCTGCGCCGGCCTGCAGGCCGACCGGCTCGCGACCGCCGCCGGACTGGATGCGCAGCCGCGGATCGTGCCGTTCACCTGCGACTACTACACGGCGTCGACGACCGGCGCCGAGGCGGTCCGCGGCATCATCGGCTCCGTGCCCGACCCGCTGGCGCCCTTCGCCGAAACCTCGATCATCCGCGGCCTCGACGATTCGCTCGTCCTGGGCCCCAACACCTTCGTCGCCCTCGGCCGGGAGGCCTATGAACGCCGCGGATTCGACCTCGGCGACATCGGGTCGACCGCCCGGTTCAAGGGGTTCTGGAAGTTCGCCGCGCAGACCGCGAAGACGGCCGCCCGCGGGGTGAAGACCGTGGTGAGCAAGTCCGCCTTCGTCGACGGGGTGCGCAGATTCGTGCCCGAACTCGACGCCGAATCCATTGAGCAGGGACCCCGCGGAGTCCGTGCGCAGGCGATGAACGATGACGGCGAGCTCATCGACGATCTGAAGACGACCACGCGCGGCAGGCTGACCGTGGTCAGGGCCGTCCCGAAGTGGGGAGCCACCTCGGCGCTGGCCATCGCCGAGGCCGTCGTCGACCAGGCCGTGGACGGCTTCACCCGATGAACGGGCACGGGCAGACGGGCGGGACAACCGAGCTGTGCACATGGACCCTCGACGCCGAGCGCGACCTGTGGAGGCTGGGCATCGTCGTGGCCGAAGAGGACATTCCCACCGACCGTCGACCCGGGGACGGGCAGTCCCTGTTCGCCGACCTCAACGGCATCGCCGGCCGCACCGACGTCGCCCGCGGGATCATGGCCCGTTACGAGGGCCCGAGCGGCGGCGGATTCGCGATCGACCTCGACGTGCCCCGCGGGTTCCGCGGCGGCCTCCACTTCATGGCCGTGCCCGCGGGACTGCAGTCCGCCGACCGGCCCACCTGGCTCGCGGCACTCGAAGGATCGTTCGTCCCGACCCGCCATCCCGGCCTGTCGACGGTGCGCAATATGCACGGCATCGCCGCCCTCGCCGTCGCCGCCCCCGACGCCCCACCGCC
>DWZN01000075.1 GCA_019117545.1 Candidatus Brevibacterium intestinavium | reverse complement strand
AGACTTCCTGAAATCAGATGCTTCTTCATCGTGTCTTTCTGTTCA
The DNA here is from genome assembly GCA_019117545.1 of Candidatus Brevibacterium intestinavium. Taxonomy (GTDB): domain Bacteria; phylum Actinomycetota; class Actinomycetes; order Actinomycetales; family Brevibacteriaceae; genus Brevibacterium; species Brevibacterium intestinavium. Next base: position 4,855 of record DWZN01000075.1, on the reverse strand, counting down.
ATTGTGATCTTCTGTGGGTGGGATAGATCTGATGCGCCGCGGTCACGACACGGCTGGCCTCACGCGACGTTCGCGGTCTGCAGGCGCCTCACTCCGGTCGGTGCCGCCACACGCAGCAGGAGCGCGAACACTTGGTCGACGACGATGGCGAGCACAGCGACCCAGATGGCTCCAGCAACGACTCCTTCCATGCCGTAGGCGACCTGGTTGAGGATGACATCGCCCAGGCCGCCGCTTCCGGTGATCGTGGCGATCGTGGCCGAGCTGACGGTGAGCACCGCCGAAGTGCGGATGCCGGCGATGATCATCGGCAGTCCCAGAGGCAGTTCGACCTTGAGAAGCACCTGGCTCGGTGACATGCCCATGCCTCTGGCCGCCCGGGTGAGATCGCGGTCGATCGAATCAACGGCCTGGAAGGCGTAGCTGAGAATCGGAGGGAAGGCGAGCAGGAACAGTGCGATCATCGCGTTGAGCATGCCGATGCCGACGAAGCCGATGAGGATCGCGATGAGCGCGAGGCTCGGCAGCGCTCGTCCGATGTTCGTCACGCTGACCGCGACGAACTCACCGCGATGGGCGTGGCCGAGCCAGACTCCGATGGGCACGCCGATGACGATGGCCGCCAGCAGTGGGATGAGACTGATGACCAGGTGGTCACCGGTCTTCGCCAACAGCAGTCCGACATTTTCGATCATGAAGGGGAAGGCCCCGAATACGACGTCCATCAGCTCCTCGCCTTCGTCCAGGGGGTGAGCACTCTGCCCAGCAGTACGAGCAGCCCGTCGAGGGCGAAGGCCAGCAGCACGGCGAGGGCTCCGGCTCCGACGAACTGTGTGTTGAACGGTGAGGACACCGCTTTGATGATCGGCGAGCCCAGGCCGTCGTCGACGACAAAGGCGGCGATCGTGGCGATGCTGACTGTGAGCACAGTGGCGATGCGCACCCCGGAGATGATCGATGGCAGCGCCAGCGGCAGCTCGACCTTGAACAGCAGTTGATTGCGGTCGAGGCCCATGCCCGTAGCGGCTCGCCTGACGTCATCGGGGACTCCGGTCAGCCCGACGAGGACTGCCTGGAAGATGATGACGAGGGTGAAGCACACGAGCGCGATCTCCACCGTCAGCAGACTCAGCCCGGTGAAGGGCACGAGGAGCTGGAACAGGGCCAGCGGCGGCAGAGTGTAGAGGAAGGTCGCGGTCATACCGATCGGTCCGGCCAACCATTTCTTCCGGTAGGCCAATAGGGCGGCGAAGAAGGCGATGACGAAGCCGATCGACACGGCGATGGCAACCATGATGATGTGACTGAGCAGAGGAGGCCAGAACACGGTCGACCATTGGCTGATGAACCAGTCGGTGCAGAAGGCTCCGTTGTTGATCACGCAGTCCGATGCCTGCCCATAGTCGGGGATGACGGGATCGCCGGCTGGAGCGAAGTCGCTCATGCTCTCAGACCTTCCCGATCCCCTCCGGCCGAGGCGGGCGGTGCGATGAGATCGTGCAGGCTGACCTCGCCGAGGCGGCTTCCACCGGAGTTGACGACTGCTCCTTCAGCTCCTGCGGCGGATACGAGGGACAGTGCTTCGCGCAGAGTCATCGTCGCTTCAACGTCCGGCCAGCCCGCGTCCTCGGCATCTGTCCGCACGCTGTCGGCGGTGACGATCTCACCGACGGTCGTCAGAGCCAGGCGCTTGAGGCCGCGCTCTGCGCCGAGGAACTCGGCGACGAAGTCATCGGCGGGGTTCGACAGCACCTGTTCGGGGGTGTCGAACTGGGCGAGCTTGCCGCCGGGTTTGAGGATCGCGATCCGATCGGCCATCTTGATCGCCTCATCGATGTCGTGTGTGACGAACAGCGTCGTCTTGCCCACGGCACGATGAATGGCGAGAAATTCTTCCTGGACCGTCACGCGGGTGATCGGGTCGAGGGCCCCGAAGGGTTCGTCCATGAGCATGACCGGTGGGTCCGCCGCCAGCGCGCGGGCGATGCCCACACGCTGCTGCTGACCACCTGAGAGCTGAGCCGGGTAACGCGGCAGCCAGGTTTCGACTGGGCTGAGGCCCACGAGCTCAAGCAGTTCAGCCGTGCGGGTCCGAATCCGCTCTTTGTCCCAGCCGAGGATGACAGGGACTGTGGCGATGTTGTCGGCAACCGTGTAGTGCGGGAAGAGGCCGGACTGTTGGATCGCATACCCGATGGTCCGCCGCAACTCGATAGCGGACTGGTCAGTGATCGAGCGTCCGCCGATCCGGATATCGCCGCTGCTGAGGTCGACGATCCGGTTGACCAGCTGCAATGCAGTGGTCTTGCCGCCGCCGGAGGGGCCGACGAGGCAGACGAGTTCGCCGGCTTCGACTTCGAGGTTCAACTCGTCGAGAGCGGGGCTGGCCGCACCGGGGTAGATCTTCGTGGCACGGTCGAAGGTGATCGAGGTGCCCGTGGAGTCTTGAGTCATTTCACATCAATCCGTTGTCGTCGAGGAACGTCTTCGCCACCTGTGCCGGGTCGAGCCGGTTGATGGCCGATGCCTCGTTCATCGCCTGGATCGCCTCCAGGGTGAGCAGTGATTGCAGTTCGTTGAGGAATTCCGTAGCACCGTCGTCGAAGTCGACGAACGTATCATCTCGGATGAGTGGGACGACGTTCTGGAATCCGAAGAGCTTCTTGTCATCGTCGAGGACGACGAGATCGCTGCGCAGCAGCTGTGGGTCGGTCGTGAAGACGTCCGCGGCGTCGATCTCACCGCGTTCGATGGCTTGGTAATTGAGACCGATGCTCAGAGTCTTGAGCTTCATATTGTCCAGCCCGTAGCTGTCGACGATGCCCTCATACCCCTGTGCGCCGGTGACATTGTCGGGGTAGGTCGAATAGGTGAAGTCACCGATGCCCTTGAGGTCCGAAACGGACTTCAGATCGTGCTCTTCGGCGAATTCCTTGCGTACAGCGACAGCGTTCTTGTTCTCGAACGGCGTCGCTTTCAGCATCGTGACCTGATTGTCCTCCGCCCAGGTCTGGGCGAGCTCATAGGTCTCCTCGGCCGAGTCCATGAGTTTGTCCTCGCCCATGAAGCTGACGAGCATGACGCCCGTGTACTCCGGGTAGAGGTCGATCTGTCCCGACAGCAGAGCGGCGCTGATGATATCGCTGGAACCGACGTTCGTCTTGAGGTCAACGGTGTATCCGAGGTTCCTCAGCCCCTGAGCATAGAGCTCGCCCATGATCCAGCTCTCGGCGAACCCCTTCGAACCGACCGTGATCGATTTGCCCTTGGGGTTGGCGTTGTCGCTCCCGCATCCGCTCAGCGATGCTCCAGTCAGTCCGAGCGCCCCCAGACCCAGCAGGCCTCTGCCGAGCCCGGTGAGCGCCTGCCGTCTGTCGAAGTGTCGTTGTTGTCCGCGTACGCTCATTCCGCCTCAGTTCAGGTGGCGAGGGATGCTCGCCGAGGTGGTGCGCGTGTGGAAAGGCTGTCCGTCGAGGTAGGCGACGAGTTCGTTGGTGACGAGGAAGTTCTCCGCATCACCGCGCATCGTCGATCGGGTCCGCAGTTCGACATCCCACCCCTGATCGGCTGACGCGATGGCCGCGGCCTGCGCATGATTGGCGCCGATCTCGAGTGCCGGACGTCGGTAGATGATCGTCCTTTCACACGTCGCCACGGGAGACAGCGGGTCGGTCTCACTGCGTGAGTAGCAGTCCCGTTCGTTGGTGTAGTAGAACAGACCGTCGCTGAGGTCGGTCTGCCAGTCCTCGGTCACAGTCGTGACGGTGGCACTGCGTCCGACCAGGTCGCAGCTGAGTTCGCGGGTCATCGGGGCACCGTCGGCGTCGATGTTCGACATCGGCGGGGCAGGCGGGGTGCCCAGTTGCGCGGTCACCTCGGCGGAGGTGCGGGCATCGTCGTCGGCCGAGGCCACAGTGCGAATGGGCAGGGACAGTTCGGGAGCCTCATCCACTGTGATCAGCGTGGTCTCGGGTGAGGGCCAGAGGTTGGGCCAGAAGCTCGCGGAGATGCTCAAACGCAGTCGGTGCCCCGGCGCGAATCGGTGAGCTGTGGCCAGCAACGGGAAATCAACGTCGACGGGAGTGCCCGGAGTGAGAGCCTCGGGATGTTCATGACTCGAATGATGAGTGAGGTTGAACAGACCGATTGTGACCAGCCGTGAGCTGCCGTCGGGGGCGACATCGCACAGTCGTGCTGCGATGACTCCGCGGTCGCGGTCAGACGTCAGCCTCGCACGCACCGTGGGGGTGCCGACGATCTCCACACCGTTCTCAAGCTCCCAGTCACAGGTGTATGACCGGGCGTCATCGGCGGCTTGGTCTCCAGCCATGCCAGCGGCTTCGCCGAACTGCAGCCAGCTTCCTCCCTGGTAACCCAGCAGCGCAGTGGAATCGAGTGGAGACACGGCTGAGATCTCAGCCTCGGATGTCGGCAGCACTGTGTCGGTGATCTGCGGGCTCGGCCAGGTCTGCTCCGCGATCCACCGCCCCGGACGGGCCTCGCGATCGGAATAGACGGGGGTGCTGTCTGGAACGTAGGCGCGCAGCTGCGGCTGAGCTTCCACACCGTTGTCGATCCCGTTCATCCACTTGTCCCACCACCGGAGAGCTTCGGCGATGAAGTCGATCCCGGGGCCGGGAGCGGCCTGGTGGGGATAGTTGTGGGCCCATGGACCCAGCAGCGCGTGAACCGCCGGGGATTCAGGGTCGGCGCTCCTGCGACGATTCGCGTTGTCCATGAGGCGGAAAAGGGTGGTTCTGTATTCGTCGAGCAGCCCTCCGACGGCGAGGACAGGAACCTCGATGGCGTCCGGTGTCTCGCACACCGAAGCGTGCTTCCAGTAGTCGTCACGACG
>DWZN01000074.1 GCA_019117545.1 Candidatus Brevibacterium intestinavium | reverse complement strand
TCACCAATTCCACATCGGCGCCGAGGCGACCGAGCACGCTCGCCACGGTGTTGAATCGGTTGTTCGAGTTTCCCGCTACGTCCGCGAATTGCGCGATCATCAGCACGTCCATCTTCTCATTCCTTCGTTCTGTCCGCGGATCGGCCCGCAGCCTCGACAACATCTCCCGGCTCGTTGGCGCACAGGCCGCTCGTGCGGGCCCCGGTGCGGTCGTCTCCGTCTTCGGACCCATCGACTTCGCTGGGCCTCCACTTCCTCCTGACCCGTCGCAAGGCGATGGCGCCCACGACGGCGCAGAGCGAATAGCCGATGATCGAGCCGTAGGCCGCGCCCAGCATCCCGAACTGCGGGATCAGCAGAACATAGGCGATCAGCGCCGCAGCAGTGCCGAAGACTTCGATGGTCGACACGGTGCCCGGGGCATCCGCTGCGATGAAGAGCCCCTGTTGGACTCGCGTGACGCCGAAGACCACCGCGGACACAGCCAGAGCGGGAATCGCCACGGTGGCAGGAAGGTAGGAGTCGGGAAGGACGAATACGATCATCGCGTAGGCGGCGGCTCCCAGCACGGTCACAATGCCGATCAGCAGCGCCACGCACTGAGCGAACAGCTTGGCGATCGGGAACCGTCGCGACCGAAACGCCTTCGACCAGCCGCGCAGCGAGGCGTCAACCCACTGCTGAATGGGCCATGTGGCCATTTCGAGCACAGTGGCGACGGTGACGTAGAGGCCCAGTTCCGCCGAGCTGCTCAGCATCGGCAGCAGCAGACGATCGGAGTGGAGCATCGCGGAGTTGCTGAACTCGGACGGCAGCAGTATCCACCCCCGGCGACGCAGCCCGCGGGCCTCGGCGCGAGTCAGCTGCGACGACGCACCCGCCCCGGTCAGCGGCGACGAGACACCGGTGCGGGACAGCGCCGGCGACGCACCGGTGCGGGGTGAGAAGATCAGGATGAGGACGGCAGGAATCGTCGACCCCACGTAGACCCACATCCAGATCACAGGGTCATCGACGCCGAGCAGCACCAGGCTGAGAGCGCCCGCCACGATGATCACCTGTGTGGCGATGGCATTGAGTGCGAACCATTTCCATTCGCGACTGCAGACATAGGCGACCCTCACCGCATGCACCAGCGAGTTCAGGGCGACGTATCCGCCGATTGCGATGGCGCCGGCCCACAGCCATCTCGTGCTGAAAGGAGCCACGGTCGTGGCGAGCACGGCGATCGGGAGGATCGCCACGGTGCCGGGCAGCACCAGCCGTGCGAATCGCCGATATTCGTCGCCGAAGCCGCCGAAGCGCGTGGCGATGAAGGGTCGTTCGAGGCCCATGATCGCGAACACGGACAGGAAGTAGACCAGTTGCAGCGCGAACGCCAGATCCCCTCGGGCCGAAGGGTCGAGAACGACCGCGGCCAGCAGATTCATGGCGACCGCGCCTCCGGCGGCCACGATCTGGGCTCCGACCAAGACACCGGCGGCCACACGGACTCGTGCCGACTCATCAGCGCTCGCCATCATCGTCCCCTTCCCGACCGGAGAAGACGGGCACCGTTGCGTATCCGGACCGACTGATCCCTCTTCTCATCGCCACGGTGTGCACGGTCTGCAGAAGAATGGTCAGGTCCAGGAGCAGGCACCGTCGGTCGACGTAGTCCACGTCGAGGTCGAACTTGTCCTGCCAATCGAGTTCGTTCCGACCGCGGACCTGCGCCAGCCCGGTGATGCCGGGCCGCACCTCGTGCCGCCTGGCCTGCTCGTGGGTGTACAGATCCAGATACTCCACCAGCAGGGGCCGGGGGCCGACCAGACTCATGTCACCGCGCAGCACATTCCACAGTGAGGGCAGCTCGTCGAGGCTGGATGCCCGCAGGAGCTTCCCGATCGAGGTCAGCCTCTGTTCGTCCGTGTCGTGCTCCGTCTCCGGGTGTCGCATCGTCCTGAACTTCAGCAGTCCGAAGATCTCGCCGTCCCGTCCCGGGCGTCGTTGGCGGAAGAGGATCGGCCGGCCGAGAGTGAGCAGGACTGCGACGGCGATGCCCGCCTGCACAGGAGCGGTTGCGATGAGTCCCACTGCTCCCAGACACAGATCCACGGCTCGCTTGGTGAAGTCGTAGGATCGCCTCCTCAGAAGCAGGAGAGTGGGATTCCGCGTCAGGAGATCGGCATGCCGAGAGCATTGACCGCCCATCGGTCCTCCTCATCGAGGCTCAGCGCCCTCTGCAGCAGCAGGGCCACTCCCTCCACTGCGGGAACGAGCTGGATCGCCGAGTGCGTGTAGACCGCATGGTCACCGCCGAAGGGATCGAGCACGTCATCATCGGAAGGGAACTGCGGTCGGCGTTGACGACTCCGCCCTCGAGCCACCGCGGCGACGGCGGTTCGCAGCCTTCCCGCACGATCGTCGACGTCCAAGGCCCCTTCCCTGACGATGTCCGAGTCCCGTGTCGTCGCTGCCAGGCGTGCGAACTCCCGCATGGTGAAGGTGCGGCGGATGGTGCTCGGACTGAGCTCGACGAGTTTCCGTCTGTGCTCGCGGGTCATGGCCAGGACGAGGTCGGCCTCGCGCAGCAGGTCGACGGTGACCTTCCTGGCCCGATGGGCACGTGCATCGGTGGTACCCAGGTAGCAGGCGATCTCGCGAGTCTGTTTGGTCATCGGCCGCCCGAGCGCGGGCTGAGTGCCCGCCGAGCCGACCAGGATCTCCGAGTCGTCGACGAATCGCTGCCTGAGCACCGCCTCTGCCAACGGCGACCGGCAGATGTTGCCGGTGCACACCGTGAGAATCGCGAATTGATCGGACACGTCAGGACACCTCCCTCGAGGCGCTCTTCGCCTCCGCCCGAGAGGCGTGCACCAATGACAGCGCCGAACTCGTCGGGCGGTCCGCACTGCTCGTGTCGATCTGCACGGCTGGTTCGTCATGGACTTCATGTTCCGGCCGAGCGGACCCGCTGAGCTCGGAATCGCGATCGGACACGAAAGCGTGGTCCGGTCCTCCAAGCTGTTCGTCGGCAGTCGGGGGTGTGCCGTAGGAGTCCCGACTGCCGTAGACGTACAGGTCGTCACCGTTGGGCGGCAGTTTCGTGACGATGATCCCGGATACGTGTGCGCCGACGTCTTCATGCATGCTGATGGCTTCGAGCACCGCCGGCTTCCTGCTGCTCTGTGCCGCGGCCACGACGAGTGTGCCCGTGGCCTTCTTCCCGATGACGGCAGAATCCGTCACGGCCAGCGCGGGAGGGGCGTCCAGAATCACGAAGTCGAATTCTGCGCTGAGGGTCTCCAGCACGAGGTCCATGGCTTCCGAACCGAGCAGTTCGCTCGGGTTGGGTGGGATGCGACCCGAAGGAAGAGCGTGGAGCCCGTTTTCGCCCCAGTACTGCAGCACATCGTCGAGCTCCGCTCGTCCCACCAGAACATCGCTGAGGCCGGCCCCGCCCTCGATGCCCAGGTACTCGGCGACTCTGGGCCGACGGAGGTCGCAGTCGACGAGGACCACTCGCATCCCCGCCTCGGCGAGGACGATCGACAGGTTCGCCGCTGTGATCGACTTTCCCTCCTGCACGCTCGACGAGGTGACCGTGAGGACTCGATTCCGCTGCCCGACCACGAGGAAATCCAAACTGGTGCGAAGCGCCCTGAACGCCTCGGTCGTCGAACTGTGAGGATGACTGCGCGCGACGAGAGGGTCGCTGTCGATCGTCGGGTCGTGCGGGATCCTGCCGACGACCGGAACCGCGGTGATCTGTTTGATGTCGCGAACGGAGTGGACCCTGGTGTCGAGCACAGCGGTGAGGATGGCAAGACCGAGACCGGCGAACAGGCCGACGAGCAATCCCAGCGGCAGAAGGAGTTCGGCGCGCGGACTCACCGGGTCCTCGTCGGTCAGCGCCTGCTGAGTGGTGGTGAGGCTGATCGAACTCTCGCCGTCCGCCCGAGCCGGTTCCAGTCGATCCTGCACTGCCTGCTTGAGACTCTCCCCGACCGCCTCGGCGATCGCTGAGGCCTGGGCCGGATCTGTGTCTTCGGCGGCGATGTCGATGAGGACGGACCCCTCCGGGGTGCTGGCCTGAACCTTCTCCGCCAGTTCGGAGACGGTGGTGTCGAGCTCCAGCTCATCGATCACAGGCTGCAGGACCACGCTGGTGCCCACCACGTCCGCGTAGCTGCTGACGACCTCACGGGCGAAGCTGTTGCCCTGCATGAGGTCGCCCGTGGTCCCGACCTCCGACCGGACGGACACGTACAGCTGCGTGTTGGCCTCATAGGTCGGGGGCATGAGCATCACGGGGACGAACCCGGCGCCGATTCCCAGCGCTGTCATCACGGTGACAAGCAGCCATTTCTTGCGAAGGATCCGCAGATAGTCACGCAGTTCCATGGATGTCAGACCTTTCCTCGTCTCCGGCGGGTTCTCAAACGCAGCCATGGTCGGTCACCTCGAAGTCACGGGTTGCAGGAGAACCCGATCGAAGCGTCCTCGCGGGCTCCCGGTCTCGGATCGACGCGAGAGCCCGGAGGCATTCCTGATGGTCATTTCCGTGTCCTCCGCTTCGGCCGATCCGAATCTCAGGCTATAGCCGTGCCCGAGGGCAGTAATGGGAAAGTCATGTTGCCTGCGGCGGACCGCATCGAGTGTGCGGAAAGCCGACCGAGCCCCCACGGCTGCGGGCGTCTGCGCCGCAAGCTCGCGGGATCGGGGGTCGAGCGGCGTGGACTGCGGTCGGGCTCTCATGCGATGCGATCGAACTGCGGCTTCGGACAGCTGATGAAGTCGATGACCGTCTCGATGATCCGATCGACATCGGTCTCGCTCAGGGCCGAGCCGCTGGGCATTGTCAGACCGGAGGCGAACAGGGATTCGGACACCTGCCCGCCGTGCATGGGTGCGGCGGTGAAGACCGGCTGCAGATGCATCGGCTTCCACAGGGATCTCGTCTCGATGCTGTGCGCCGCCAGCCATGCGCCCAAATCACCGGCGCTGAAGCCTGCCCGCTGCTCATCGACGAGGATCGCTGACAGCCAAGCGTTGTCCCGATGAGGGTTGTCCGCTCCGAAGAGGGTGATCCCCTCCCAGGGCGAGACGATCGATTCGTCGTACCGCTGACGAATCGCCCTTCGCCTGTCGATCATGCCGTGGAGCCTGGTCAGCTGCGCCCGACCGAGAGCGGCCAGCAGATTGCTCAGGCGATAGTTGAAGCCGATCTCTCTGTGCTCGTAGTGGGCCACCGGCTCCCGTGCCTGAGCGGAGAGGTAAGCGGCGTATTCGGCGAGACGGTCGTCATCGGTCAGGAGCGCGCCCCCTCCCGACGTCGTCATGATCTTGTTGCCGTTGAATGAAACAGCCGCGGCCTGCCCGAAGCTGCCGCATGGCTCCTGCCCGTACGCCGAGCCCAGCGATTCGGCCGCATCGATGAGGACGGGAACCTCGAACTCGGCGGCGATCGGCAGGATCCGTCCATAGTCGGCGGGACGTCCGAGCAGATCGACGGGAACGATCGCGGCCGGGGCCCTGCCCTCGGCGGCCAGTTCCTTGAGCACTCGGTGCAGCAGCGCCGGATCCATGTTTCCGTCAGATGCGCAGTCGACGAAATGCGGCCGAGCACCGCAGTAGGTGATGGCGTTCGCTGTCGCGGCGAAAGTCATCGTCGACGTCACGACAGCATCGCCGGGGCGAACGCCGAGACCGAGCAGCCCCATGTGCAGGGCCGCCGTTCCGGATGAGAGTCCCACCGCGTGCCGAACTCCGACTTCCGCCGCGAGTTCGTCCTCGAACGCCCTGAGGTCGGGACCGGTGGGGGCGATCCAGCCGCCGCGGAAGGCCCGGAGGAGGAATTCCTCCTCCACCGGTCCGACGTCCGGGGTGGACAGCAGGATCCTCTCGTCGGCGGATGCGGTGCGCTGTGAGCTCGGTGTTGTGCCGGACAGGGGCATATCCTGACCTTCCCTTCTTCTCGAGGCAGGCTCTGTCGGCTCCAACGGAGGCACGAGCCAGTGGTGGATTCGTCTCTGCGCCTCAGATCGGCTCTCGGCTCACGCGCTCCGGGACCAGACCCGCGGTCGCGGACAGGTGGACGGTCTCGGTCTCGATCTTCTGTGCGCCCGGCTCACGATCGACCGGTGCGCCGAGCTCATGGCCGATCGCCGTCACCGGACGGCAGTTGCGGCTGCAGAACTGATCGATGATGTCCCGCTCGGCCATGACGACGGGCAGGTCGGCCGGTTCGATCACCGGAGCCTCCACGCGGCTGATCTTGTCGTGGATCCGCACGACAGTCCCCTCGTAGTCGCCGAAGAGCTCTTCGTCGAGCTTCTCTCCCTCGCGCAGACCGGTGTAGACGATCTCGGTGTTCTGGTTCGACATCGCGACCAGACTCCGGGCGATGTCGACGATGCGCACCGGCTCCCCCATGTCGAGGACCATGACGTAGCCGTCCTCTCCGATCGTCGCCGCTTGCAGCACCAGCTGGCAGGCTTCGCGAATCGTCATGAAGTATCGACGGACTTCGGGATCGGTGACGGTGATCGGGCCTCCTCGCCTGATCTGCTCCTGGAAGGACATCAGCACCGAGCCACGGGAGCCCAGCACGTTGCCGAAGCGGACGGAGAGGTAGGTCCCCGGCGACTTCGCGGCGAACCCGCTGACCAGCTGCTCCGCAATGCGCTTGCTGCGACCCAGTTCGCTCGTCGGGGAAGCCGCTTTGTCGGTCGAGACGTTGACGAAGGTCTCGACCCCGACCGCACGAGCGGCATCGAGGACATTGAGGGTGCCGTGGACGTTGGTCTTCCAGGCCTCTTCGGGGAATCTCTGCAGCATCGGCAGGTGCTTGAGCGCCGCGGCGTGGAAGACGATCTGGGGCCTCGCCTCGGCGAATATCCGGTTCAGCGCCGCCCGATCGCGGATGTCGGCGAGCACGGTGTTCGGCGACATCAGCAGGGCCGAGCCGAACAGGGAGAGTTCGACTCCGTGCAGAGAGGTCTCGTCCCGGTCGAGCATGACGAGGCTTTCGGGGTTGAGGGAGAAGATCTGACGGCAGAGTTCGCTGCCGATCGACCCTCCCGCACCTGTGACCAGCACTCGCTTGCCCGCCACCGCCTCGGCGATCTCAGCCAGGTCGGTGCGGATGGGGCTGCGGCCGATCAGGTCTTCGACCTTGAGATCGCGGATATCGGCGATCTCGACCTTTCGGTTGACCATCTCCGCCAGCGGCGGGATCGTCCTCAGCCAGCGCCCCGTGCGCTGCAGCCGGTCCCGGCACGTCTGGAGGAACCCCGCCTCGGAATCGGCGATGGCGACGATGACACCGGCGACGTTGAGCCATTCGACCACCTCGGCGATGTCCTCGCTCGTGCCCCGCACACGCACCCCGTGGATGCTCAGGTGCCGCTTGCGCGGATCGTC
>DWZN01000073.1 GCA_019117545.1 Candidatus Brevibacterium intestinavium | reverse complement strand
GTAAGACGACGACACCGGTCGCCGAGGCGGTCCCCCGACGATCGGTGCATGCATCGCATGGGCGCCCCGTACGGGTTCCGTACCCGTAGGTGTGTGGCGAGCCCATGGGGCGGCCGCACCCGCAGGGGTGGCCGTGCCCGGAGGGGACGCCCTGGGTTGTCAGTCGTCGGATTCCCGACCGTCCTCGTCGTCGCCGTCCTCGACGTCGCCGCCGCGCTCGCCCCGCGGAGAATCGGAGCCCTCGGCGCCCGACTCGCCGCGGGCCGCGTCTCGATCGTCCAGGCGGCGCTTGGCCTCGTCGATGTAGGACTGCACGTCGAACCCGGTGGCCTTCTTCACCTCATCGCCGATCTGGTCGAGGTCGATGCCGCTGTCGTCGAGGAACGCCTTCGGATCGAAACGCGTCCGATCCGCCGTCGACGCCGAGTCGTTGGACACGACCCCGTCGACGATCTCGCCCGATCCCACGGCTGACGCGTCGCCCGTGCGAACCGAACCGTCGCCAGCCGGACCACCGGCGCCCGGCCCGGCCGCGACGCCAGCCGCGCCTCCGCCTGGCCCGGCCGACCCGCTCCCGTCGGGTCGGTCGGATCCGCCCGGTCCCGACGAGCCTGCCCCGCCGGACCCGGACGATCCGGCCCCACCGGGGCCCTTCGCCTTGGCCACGAGATCGGAGAGGTCGACGCCCGTCGTGCCGCGCACCACCTCGAGGACCTGCGCGAGGTTGTTCGACACCGAGTTCGCGAGCTTCGACTCACCATCGGTGGACACGATCGACAGGTCCTTGATGTTCGCATAGGGAGCGACGAGCTCACCGGCGACGGTCGGCAGCGCCTCGAGCACCTTCGACAGCACGGCCGCATCGTTGAACTGCTTGTAGGCCTCGGCCTGCGCCCGCAGTGCCTCGGCCTCGGCCTCACCGCGGGCCTTGATCGCATCGGCCTGGGCCTCGCCCTCGAGCCGGATCGCCTCGGCGTCCTTCGAACGACGATGCAGCTCGGCCGCGGCCTCGGCCCGACCCTGCGCCTCGATCTCGTAGGCGCGGGCGTCGGCTTCGGCCTGCTGCCGGTAGCGTTCGGCATCGGCCGGGCGCCTGACCTCGGCGTCGAGCTGCTCGGCGCGCAGCTCTGCGGCCTCCTTGGCCACGACACGGTCCTTCTCGAGCAGCTTCTGCTTCTCGGCCGCGGTGGCCAGGGGGCCGGCATTGTCCGCGGTCGCCTGCCGCTGATCGGCTTCCTCCTTCAGCGCCGCACGGCGCAGTGCCAGCTGCTGCTGCTGTTCGGCGATGGCCTGGTCGGTCAGCGCCTGCTGCTTCTGGGTCTCCTCGTTCTGCTGGGCCTCCTCGACGGCCGAGGCACGCCCGGCGTTCGCCTCGGCGATGGCGGCGTTCTTGGCCACCTCGGCGGCCTGGGGACGACCCCAGTCGCGCAGGTAGCTGCCCTCGTCCTCGACGGCCGAGATCTGGAAGGTGTCGATGATCAGACCCTGGTTGTTCATCGAGTGCGCGGATTCCTCCTGCACCTGCGCGGCGAAGGAAGCGCGGTCCTGGATGATCTGCTCGACCGTGAGCGTGCCGACGACCGCGCGCAGGGTGCCGGAGAGGATCTCCTTCGAATAGTGGTCGATCTGCTCCTGCTGGTCGAGGAAGCGCTGCGCGGCCTTGCGCACATCGTCCTCGGTGCCGCCGACCTTGACCTGCGCGACTCCCTTGAGGCGCAGCGCGATGCCGTTGATCGAGATGCCGTCGATCTCGACCTGGATCTGCCGCGACGACAGCGAGAGGATGAACGCCTTCTGCACGATCGGATAGACGACTGCGCGCCCGCCGATGACGATCCGCCCCGACCCCGGCGCCCCGGACGCATTGCGCCCGGTGATGATCAGCGCCTCCGAGGGCGCGGCGATCTTGTAGGAGCGCAGGATGACGATCAGCGCGATCAGGATGATGACAATGAGGACGCCGATTCCTCCGACGCTGAAGAGCAGGTCCATCAGTGGGCCTTTCATCGTTTGAGCTGGTGCACGTGAGTCGGTGCGCGGCACCGACCCTGTCGTGCTCATCCTATGCGAGCACACCGACCCCGCATAGAGATCACCCTCGCCGAGGCTGCCGACCGTGATCAGGGCGAGCCCGGTGCCGGCTCACCCTCCCCGCGCCGAGGCGGGCCCGCGGCTCACTTGCCCCATTCGCCGGGAGGGCCGGCCAGCAGCAGGCCCGAGAAGACGAGGATGACGAAGATGAGCCCCAGACCGATGGCCGACCAGGGCGAGCGGATGCACCAGGCGGTGAGCTCTTCGAACCAGCCCTGAGGCGTGCGTCCGTCCCGGCCCAGACCCCAGTCGCCCTCGAGGGACCCGGTCTTCTCCACGGAGCGTTCGAAGGGAATCGTGGCATACGGGATGATCGCCGACCCCAGTCCGATGGCGATGCGGCGCTTGCTCCACTGCTGCGAGGTCCCGACGCCGATGACGGCGATGACGAAGCAGATGAAGACGAAGCCGTGGATGCCTCCGCCGATGCGCACGCCCACCTCGGTGGTGTGGGTGACGTATTTGAGGATCATGCCGAGGATGAGCAGCGACCAGGTGACGGTCTCGGCGATGGCGAAGAACTTGAAGAAGCTTTTGGGAGTCACGGAAGACCATTGTGCCCGGACAAGGTGAACGGCCCCTGAGGGCCGGCGAGAGGTGCGCAGAGCGACGCGGGCCGGTGAACGTCGTTGTTCACCGGCCCGCGCGGATCACGGCGCCTCAGGCTCGACGGGTCGTGCCCGTCGGCCGTTCGGCTCAGCTCTTCTGCCGGCGGCGCGAGCCCAGGGTCATCACGACACCGAGCACGATGAGCGCTCCGGCCGAGAGGACGAGAGGCAGCGCCTCGTTGCCGGTGCGCGGCAGGTCTCCGCCTCCGCCGTCACCGGCCCCGGGGCCTTCGTCGGCGGCGACGACCTCGAAGGATCCGGTCAGCGGATCTCCGCCCTCGCAGTCGACGGCGACCTCGTAAGCGCCGATATAGGACTCGACCTTCGAGTCATCGAGGCCGCGGACTCCGAATCGGGCCGTGGAGTCCTCGCCGACCTCAGCGGTCTGCTCGAACTTCTCGATCTTCCCGTTCTGCGGGTCGACGGTCATCGTCGCCGTGGTGTCGGCGGTGCAGCCGGTGGCTGTGACCTCAACGCCCTTGTCACCGACGAAGTCCGGAGCTTCGATCGTCTTCGGATCGATGCTCAGTGCTCGTTCGTCAGGAGTTTCTGTCGGCGTCTCCGTGGGCGGATCGGTGGGGTCCGTGGGAGGAGTCGTCGGTTCGGTCGGCGGGTCCGTCGGCTCATCGACGAGTTCGTAGGCCAGTGTGTGGACGGCGAACCCGATCGCCGGAGCGAAGATGTCGAGGGACTCCTGACTGACGTTGTCGATCGTGTCGGTCGGCTGGTGGTAGTTCGTATCGTGCTTCTCACCGACCGTGCCGCCGAACATCTCGGCCTCCTCGGCGGTCTTCGTGCCGTCGGCACCGGAGAACAGGCCGCTGGCGGGAACGCCGTTGTCGATGAACGCCTGGTAATCCGAGCGTCCGGAGAAGTCCGTGCCGACGTTCGGCTGGTCGATGTCGGCGAAGTAGTCGGTGAAGACCTTCTCGAGCTCGGCCGAGCCCTCGGGGACGTTGACGTCATCGGGGATCGGAACGTCGGACCCATCGGAGTCGAGCGTGCCGACGATGAAGTTGTCCGAACCGATCATGTCGAAGTTCATATAGGCCTTGATCTTGCCCAGCTCGGCCTCGCTGAGGCCTTCGACGTATTCCGTCGAGCCCACGAGACCGACCTCTTCAGCACCCCACCAGCCGAAGCGGATGGCATCGTCGACCTCGGTCGGCTGTTCGGCCAGGGCCTCGGCCGAGGCCAGGAGGGCCGCCGAGCCGGAACCGTTGTCATTGACCCCGGGCCCTTCTGCCACACCGTCGAGATGGGCGCCGAACATCTGCACATTGTCATGGTCGCCGGCCTTGGTCTCGGCGATGACGTTCCAGGTCGTCGAGGTGACGAACTCGGTCTCCAGGGTGAAGTCGGCCGTCGGGACCTCACCCTCGGCCGCCTCTTCGACCTCGGTGAGCAGGTCGTTGCCGACGTTGTAGGTGGCGGTCACAGTCGGGGCGCCGTTCTCGATCCGCTCGCCGAGGGTGGCGTTGAGCTCCTCGTCGGGATTGTCGGTGTCATTGTTGTAGATGATGACTCCGGCGGCCCCGGCATCGGTGGCGGCCTGGGTCTTCTCACCGAAGGAGCAGGTCCCGCGGACGGCGAGCACGAGCGCGCCCTCGGCGGACTCGTCGTAGTCCGCGGCCTCGCAGCCGAGCTGCCCGCCGGCCAGATCGCCGTAGTCGTCATCGACCGGCAGCACCACGGGCAGATCGGTCAGCGGCTCGGTGGTGCCCTCCGTCAGGCTGGCCGGAGTGACCTCGAGCTCCTGGCCGTCGACGCTGACCTCGACGGTGTCGAACGTCTGCTGTTCGACCTCGAAGGCCTGCCGCTCGACGTCGAAGGCGCCGGTGGCCTCGAGGGTCGACTCGACGTACTCCACGGCCTCTTCGTAGCCGGGAGTGCCCAAGGACCTGAAGCCCTCGTCGGCATGGGAGGTGGAGATATCGGAGATCTTCTGCAGATGCTCCATCACGGCACCGCCGGTGACGCCCATATCAGTGTGTTCGGTCGGTCCGGCGGTTCCCGCCGCCGCGGCCGGGTTCACCCCGCCCAGGACCATGCCGGCCGCGGCGGTGGCCGCCAGCCAGGCCTTCGTGCGCAACTTCATGGAGTTCCTTTCGCTCCTCGTTCGTGCCGCAGAATCACATGGAAGGCACGCGCCGGAACCGACCGCCGCGGTGTGGCCTTTCACACCGGCGTCGGCCCTGTCGACTGCGCTGTGGGGAAGCTCGATTCTGACGTTCCGCCACGACTCGTCATTGGTAACGAATCGATTCCTCTATAACGAAACGGTGACACAACTCACATTGGGCTTTAATCTAACCCACATCCGAGAGGTTTAATATCACGAATTGATAACAACCGGTCACCGAATGGTTTCGCACCTGCGGAACCGACCCGCCCCGACCGGCACCCTGATGCCGAAGTCACCCGGGCCGATTAGACTTGGACCAGTGACGACCAACGAATCCGTCGGAGGGGCCCAGCCCGCCTCGCCCGACAGACGAACCATTCGCCGCTGGCAGCGCTACCTCGCCAATGAACGGCTCGAGGAGCGGGTGTATCGCGATCTCGCCGAGCGCCGCTCGGGAGAGGACAGGGAGATCCTCTTGGCACTGGCCACCGCCGAGTCACGCCATCAGGAGCACTGGATCTCACTTCTGGGCGAACACGCTGACAAGCGCCGCTCCGCAGACCTCGTCACCCGCTGCCTGGCCTTCCTCGGTCGCATGTTCGGCTCCGTCTTCGTCCTCGCGCTGGCACAGCAGTCCGAGACGAGCTCGCCCTACGAGGACGACGAGGCGGCCTCGGCCGAGATGGCCGCCGACGAACGCATCCACGCCGAGGTGGTCCGGGCCCTGGCCGCCCGGTCCCGCGCCCGGCTGTCGGGCAACTTCCGCGCCGCCGTCTTCGGCGCCAATGACGGCCTGGTCTCCAACCTCGCACTCGTCTTCGGCGTCGGTGCGGCGGGGGTGTCGAACTCGGTCATCCTGCTGACCGGCGTGTCCGGGCTGCTCGCCGGCGCCCTGTCGATGGGCGCCGGGGAGTACATCTCCGTGCGATCGCAGCGCGAACTGCTCGAGGCCTCGACCCCGGACCCCGAGTCCCGGCACGCCCTGGCCGATCTCAACATCGACGCCAATGAGCTCGCCCTCGTCTTCCGCGCCCGGGGGATGGAACCCCGCGACGCCGAGGCCCGCGCGAACCGGACGATCGCCGCGGCGAAGAACCGGAAGGCACCGAGGCTGCCGGCCCTCGATCCCGGGGTCGACCGCGATGAGCTCGGCACCGGCCTCGGCGCCTCCGTGTCGAGCTTCTGCTTCTTCTCCTCCGGCGCGCTCATCCCGATCCTGCCCTACATCTTCGGCATGTCCGGACTGGCCGCGGTCTTCCTCTCCGCCGGACTGGTGGGCATCGCCCTGCTGATCACCGGCGGCATCGTCGGACTGCTCTCGGGCAAGTCGCCGGGACCGCGCGCGCTGCGCCAGCTCGGCATCGGCTTCGGGGCCGCGGCCGTGACCTACGCATTGGGACTGCTCTTCGGAGGCACTGCATGACCGACACGCTCATCCTCGTCGACCCCACCGCGTCGACGTACGAACTCACCGAACTGACCGCCGCTCAGCTGCCGGTCACCGATCTCTCGGCCCATCGCGGAGACGGAATCTTCGAAACCGTGCTGGTCAGCCTGCATGGGGACGAACCCACCATCGTCTCACGCGACCGTCACTTCCGACGGTTCTGCGACTCCGCCTCGGCGCTGGATCTGCCCGAACCCGACCCACAGCTGTGGGATCGGGTGATCGCCGCGGTGATCGCCGAGGTGACCGCGGCCGATCCGTCGATCACCGAGTTCGGGATCCGCTATGCGATGTCACGCGGGAGCCAGAACGACGACGGCGAGACCCGCCCCCGCGGCTGGGCGTTCCCCGTGCCCGTGGACGAGCACATCCTCACCATCCGCACACGAGGCATCACCGCTGTCAGCCTCGACCGCGGCTATGACGCCTATATCGGAAGCAAGGCTCCCTGGCTGCTCCTCGGCGCCAAGACGCTGTCCTATGCGGTCAATCAGGCCGCCGGTCGCTATGCCGGAGCCCACGATGCCGATGAGGCCCTGTTCGTCTCCCACGACGGCATCGTCCTCGAGGGGCCGACCTCGAATCTCATCATTCGCCGAGGCGACCGCCTGCTCACTCCCGATCCCGACGCAGGCCTGCTCTCGGGCACGACGCAGCGGCTGATCTTCGACCACGCCGATGAACTCGGACTGCGGGCGGAATACGCCGATCTCAGCCTCGAGGACGTCAAGACCGCCGACGGCGCATGGTACGTGTCATCGATGCGCACGGCCGTGGCGCTGCGCGAGCTCGACGGCAACGCGATCGCCGTCGACGAGGTGCTCACCGAGAGGTTCCAGACGATCATCCGAGCAGGCTGACGTTCGCGGCGAACCGCAGGGGCGGCGCGCCCTCGAGGCGGGCGGCTCTGTCGCGACCCGGGCGGCTCAGCGACGGGGCAGGGCCTCGGAGGTCGGCGATGCCGGGAGCGTGACGGCGAGCACGAGGCCGAGGATGCAGGCCGCGCAGCCGGTCAGCCACAGCAGCCAGAAGATGCTCGAGAGTCCCGGCAGCAGCGCCAGGACGAATCCGAGCCCACCGCAGACGAACAGCCCGACGACGATCCTCGTCTTCCACTTCTTTCCCATGACGGGCCTTTCTCTGATGCGCCTCGGGGCCGGTCGTGCCCGACTGCCCGCGTCCGACTGCGACCGAAGCGTGACACCACGCTATCCCGCCGCGCCCGCGAGCACATCCCCCGAAAGTATGAGATGGGCCCGTCTCGACCGGCAGCCTCGCCGCTGCGCTGCCGGACCCGGCCCACCGCTGTGCCGCTGGACCTGCGTCGCCGCGTCCTGCGTTAGTGTTGACTGCGACGGAACACGTCTCCCCTGGCGCAGCGTCGCCAAGGGACCTCGCTTCACAGGAAAGGACACGAGCATGGGAAAGCTCGCTTGGCAGATCATCGGCGTGGGAGCGCCCATCGCAGCCGCATTCGTCGCTCGCAAGACCCTGACCTTCGCATGGGAGAAGTCGACGAAGCGGCCGGCGCCGTCGAACCCCGTCGATGACGAGGTCTCGATGTCCGAGGCCCTGGCCTGGACGATCGTCTCGGGCGTCGGGGTGGCCGTGGCTCAGCTCGTCGTGCAGCGCATCGCCGCGAACACCGTCCGCAACAGCTTCGGCGAAGAGGCCCTGCCGAAGAAGTTCCGCAAGCAGGCCGAAGAGATCTCCGACTGACCGACTCAGCGGCCACGAGAGGCCGCCGTCGACCGCGTCTGCCGCTGCCCGTCAGTCGCAGACGCGGTCGAGGATCTCGGCCAGCCGGACGGCGTCGATCTGGCCCGGCGCCGAGGCCCGGCCGACCTGCGCGAATGTCGCGCAGCTGCCGAAATCCGCCCCCATGATCCGACTGGCCCGCCCCGCGGGGCCCATCGAGATGCCGAGCACGGACACACTCAGCGAAGAATCGGCCTCGTCAGTCGCGGCCAGCAGTCGCGCGACCTCGGCCGGGCTCTGCGGCATCATCGCCACCTTCGCCACATCCGCACCGGCCTCACCCATGGCGCGGAACGTCGCGAGCAGCGACTCATATGAGTCCGTGGACTCGAAGCTGTGGTGTGAGGCGATGACCGCGATTCCGGCCTCCCGTGCCGAGGCGATGAGTCCCGGCGCCTCCGCTCGGTCGATCTCGACGTCGACGGCCACGGGCACCGGGCCCCCGGTCAGTCCGGCGATCAGGCCCCGCATCACCTCCGCGTAATCGCTCTCGCCGATATCGACGAGCCCGCCTTCGACCGCGGTCCGGACGGTCACCAGAACCGGCAGGCCGGCCCCGGCGGCGGCCGGAAGCAGGTCGAGAACCGCCTCGGCGGGCGAATTCCCAGCACCGGGGGCTCCCTCAGCGCCCAGCGAACGGGCGAGCAGCGGATCGACGCGCCATTCGATGACATCGACGACACCCGTGGCTTCCGCCACCGCGCACTCGGCGGCGAGCTCAACGGCGTCGACGGCCTGAGCCGGAACGATCACGGCCGGTCGGGCAGGATTGCGCACGGCGGGCGTTCCTGCGGCAGGATTGAGAAATGGCAGTGGCTTCATGCCACAAGCGTAGGCGCAGATCGAAAACAGGCAGGAGAGCACGGGTGGAGACGAGGAACGCTCACAGGATCCGCACACGCGATGGCTTCCCGCTCACGATCCAGGTCAGCGGTCCCGACGATGCTCCCGCGCTCCTCCTGCTCCAGGGACAGGCGAACTCCCACGAATGGTGGGACGGTCTGCGCGAGGACTTCGAACCGGCGCTGCGCACCATCACCTTCGACTACCGAGGCACGGGCGGCAGCCGCGGTGGGCTCGACGAGCTGTCGACCGCGAGCTTCGCCGCCGACGCCGCCGAGGTGCTCGACCGCCTCGGCGTGGATCGGGCCGCCGTCTACGGCACGTCCATGGGCGGACGCGTCGCGCAGATGCTCGCCCTGGACTTCCCCGAACGGGTCAGCGCGCTCGTACTCGGATGCACGTCCCCGGGCGGGAAGCATGCGATCAGACGTCCGCGCGAGGTCGGTCAGTCCCTGGCCCGCCTGCGCGGGGCCGAGCACATGCGCTATCTGTTCGATCTCTTCTACACTCCGAACTGGACGGTGTCGCCGACGCACAGCAAGCTGCTCGGCGATGGCACGATGACGGCCGCCGAGTCAGCCGCTCACCTGCGCATCAGCGCCAACCACGATGCCTGGGACCGGCTGCCCGAGATCCAGGCCCCCACGCTCATCGTCCACGGCGACGAGGACCGGATGAATCCGGTCGGCAATGCCCGCATCCTCCACGAGCGCATCGCCGGCTCCCGGATGCTCATCTTGCCCGAGGGCCGCCATGGCTTCTTCGAGGAGTTCGCCGAAGTGGTCACCCCTGCCATCGTCCGATTCCTGTCCTCGGCGATGCCGAGTCCCGCCTGAGCCCAAGGCCGCTTCCTGCAACAAAAAATCTCATTCGGTAGCAAACCCATTAACGGAACATCTATCTGTTCCAACTGCCGATTATAACAATCAAGTAACGCACGGTGGTATATCGTCCCAGGTCAGACCCCTAGTCAAGAGCGCCGCGCCGGATATCTGGGAAAGAATCTCTGCCGAAGTTACTGAACAAACCTACAATGATGGATCAGATATCCGTGTGCGGTGAGGCCTGTGCGCAATCGAGCCAATCGGATCGACGTTCACCGAACCGTGCAAACGGGGGTGAAGCCTCTCGTTCTTGCGGAGAGCCAAGAATGCAAGGAGGAAGCACATGAGCGTTGTCGTCAAGGCATCACATGTCTACAAAGTCTTCGGCAAACGGCCGAATGAAGTGATCAAACGGCTCGAGGAAGGTGCCGACCGAAACGACCTCACCAAAATGGGTATGGCTGCCGTCATCGACGCGAGCTTCGAGGTCGAAGAGGGCGAGATCTTCGTCGTCATGGGCCTGTCGGGTTCGGGTAAGTCGACCCTGATCCGTACGCTCAACGGGCTGTGGGCGCCCACAGCGGGGACCGTCGAGGTCCTGGGAACCGACATCTCGAAGGCGGATTCCTCCGCCCTGCGGCAGGTCCGCGGCAAGCATGTGTCGATGGTGTTCCAGCACTTCGCACTGCTGCCGCACCGCACGGTGCGAGAGAACGCCGCCTACTCCCTGGAGGTCCAGGGTGTGTCGAAGGCCGAGCGTTTGGAGAAGGCGGAGGAATGGCTCAAGACCGTCGGACTCGACGGTTGGGGAGACAAGTACCCGCAGCAGCTTTCCGGCGGTATGCAGCAGCGCGTCGGTCTGGCGCGAGCGCTCGCGGCAGAGACCGACATCCTGCTCATGGACGAGGCGTTCTCCGCACTCGACCCGCTGATCCGTCGCGAGATGCAGGAGCAGCTCGTCGAGCTGCAGTCGAAGCTGAACAAGACCATCATCTTCATCACCCACGACCTCAACGAGGCGATGTTCCTCGGCGATCGGATCGCTGTCATGCGTGATGGCCGCATCGTCCAGATCGGAACCTCCGAGGAGATCCTGACGCAGCCGGCCGATGACTACATCGCCGAATTCGTCCAGGACGTCGACCGCACGCGAGTGCTGACTGCGTCGTCGATCATGCGCGAGACCGAGGCCACGATCAGCATCGAGGCCGGACCACGCCTGGCCATGAAGACCTTGGAGGACAACAACTCCTCCGGTCTGCTCGTCCTCGACGAGAACCGCACGGTCGTCGGACTCGTCAGCGACCGCAGGGTGGTCAAGGCCGCCCGCGAGGGAAAGCACACGATCACCGACATCGTGGAGAAGTCGGACCTGTTCACGGTCAGCCCGGAGACCCCGATCTCCGAACTCTTCGCCCCCAGCTCCACGGCCAAGGTTCCGCTGACCGTCGTCGATGAGAACCGGCGTCTGCTCGGAATCGTCCCGCGCGTGGCCCTGCTCAACTCCATGGCCGATCCGGGCCCGGCCACCGGCGAGATCCCGCCGGTCAAGGAGGAGTCCGAACCGATGCTCGTCTCACCGAGTGCGGCCGAGGCCGACAGCGAGAACGGTGCCGCGTTCACCGACGAGCAGTCGACACCGGCAGCAGCGGGGGCCCCGGTCTCCAAAGGCACCGCCACCGGCAGTGAAGCGGATCAAGGAGCCGGCGCCACCACAGGGGACGCGGCCGACAGAGAAGGAGGTAAGCACTGATGGACTTCATGAATCCGCGGCTGCCGCTCGGTGACTGGGTCAATGACTTCCTCACCTGGTTCACGTCCGCATTCCAGGGGCTGCTCAGCTTCATCAACCTCGTCCTCGGCGGCCTGTACGACTTCCTCTACCTGATCTTCTCCTCGCCGGTCTACCTGATCATGATCGTCATTCTGGCTGTGATCGCGTACTTCACCGCCGGATGGAGAGTCGCCCTCTTCACCCTCATCGGGTTCTACTTCGTCCGTGCCCTCGACCAATGGGACAACACGATGTCGACCCTGGCTCTGGTCATCGTCGCAGTCCTCGTCGCGCTGATCATCGCCGTTCCGCTCGGCATCCTCGCCGCCAAGGTGAGCTGGGTGTCGACCGTGGTCAAACCGATCCTCGACTTCATGCAGTCGATGCCGGCTCTGGCCTACCTGGTTCCGGCGATTCTGATGTTCGGCATCGGCCAGACTCCGGGCGCGATCGCAACGATCATCTTCTCCCTGCCTCCGGGCGTGCGGCTGACCGAACTCGCCATTCGCCAGGTCAACACCGAGGTCGTCGAGGCCGGTCAGGCCTTCGGCGCCAGTCCGGGTCACATTCTGTCGAAGATCCAGATCCCTCTGGCGATGCCCACCATCATGGCCGGCATCAACCAGGTGATCATGCTCGCCCTGTCGATGGTCGTCCTCGCCGGCATGGTCGGCGCCGGCGGCCTCGGTGGCGCAGTCGTCGGCGGCATCAGCCAGCTCGATGTCCCGCTCGCCGTCGAAGCCGGCCTGGCAGTGGTCGTCGTTGCGATCTTCCTCGACCGCGTCACTGCCGCCCTCGGCAAGAAGACTCCGATCGAACGCGCCCACAAGGCTGCGGCCGCGTAACCCCGAACCATTCGATTCAAGCAACAAAGGAGAGTCACATGAAATCGACAACCTTGACCAAGTTGGGAGGCATCCTCGCCGCCAGTGCGCTTGCCCTCACGGCGTGCGGAGCATCGAACACCGGCGGCGAGCCCGCCGGCGGCGGTGACGACGACACGAATGCCGGCGGCCAGGACTGGTCGCAGTGCACACCCGGTGACGGGTCGGAGGACGTCGCGGACCTCGAGGACGATGAGAAGGACGTGTCTCTGGGCATCTTCAACGGCTGGGACGAGTCCTACGCCACCGTCTACCTGATCAAGAACGTTCTCGAAGAGGACGGCTACACGGTCAAGACCGAGGAGCTCGACGCCGGACCGATGTTCACCGGTGTGGCGCAGGGCGACATCGACTTCTTCACCGATGGCTGGCTGCCGCTGACGCACGAGAGCTACATCGAGCAGTACGGCGACAAGCTCGTCGATCACGGCTGCTGGTACGACAACGCCAAGCTGACCATCGCCGTGAACGAAGACTCGCCGGCGCAGGAGATCGGCGATCTCAAGGACATGGGCGATGAGTACAACAACACGCTGTACGGAATCGACGCCGGTGCCGGTCTGACGAAGACCACACAGGATAAGGCGATCCCGGAATACGGGCTCGACAACCTTGAGTTCAAGATCTCCTCGACTCCGGCGATGCTCGCACAGCTGAAGAAGTCGACAGACGCCGGAGAGAACGTCGCAGTGACCCTGTGGCGTCCGCACTGGGCCTATGACGCCTTCCCGGTTCGCGACCTCGAGGACCCGAAGGGTGCCATGGGCGATGCCGAGCGCATCTTCAGCTTCTCGGGTGAGGAAGCTGCCGAGGAGCACCCCTACGTCGCGCAGCTTCTGCAGAACCTCGTCCTCGACGATGACCATCTGGCCAGCCTCGAGAACCTCATGTTCTCCGATGAGAACTACGGCGGCGACAACCACGAGAAGGCCGTTGCCGACTGGCTGGAAGAGAACCCGGACTTCGTCGACCAGTGGAAGAAGGGCGAACTCGCCAAGTGACCGAGACCGAGCCGACGGGCTCGGCACACCGATGAGGTTCGCCACTGAGACGAACGTCATCGACTGCCGCTGACGAAAGAAGGATACAGCGCAACCAGTGAGGAGGGTGTGCCGCGAACGAAAGTTTGCCGCACACCCTCCTTACTTTTCGCAACCGATTGTGATCACATATGTTCTGGAATGGGGAATTCTCGATTCCGGAACGAATCACCGAAAGGGAATGAAACGGTACGTTCAACGATTCTCAAGCTCGGCAGCCTCGCGGCGGCCTCTGTGCTCACCCTCTCAGCCTGCGGAGTGAGCAACAGCGGAGGCAGTTCGGGAGACGACTCGGCCTCGGCGGCCGGCGACAGGGACTGGACCGCATGCGAGCCCGGATCTGACTCCGAGGACCTGGACTCCCTCGACCCTGACGACGACAAGAACGTCACCTTCGCCGTCTTCAACGGCTGGGACGAGACGTACGCGAGCGTTTACACACTGACGAATCTCCTGGAGAGGGACGGATACACCGTCGACATCCAGGAGCTGGAAGCCGGACCCGCCTACCAGGCAGTCTCCGTCGGTGACATCGACTTCCACACCGACATGATGATGCCGACCACTCATGCTTCCTACTATGATTCGGTCAAGGACGACATCGATGTCCTGGGCTGCTGGTACGGTGCGGCACAGAACACCATCGCGGTCAATGAGGACTCCCCGGCGCAGTCGATCGAAGATCTCAAGGACATGGCCGATGAATACGACAACACCCTCTATGGCATCGAGGCAGGAGCGGGACTGACGAAGGCTGTCAAGGACAACGTCATCCCCGACTACGGCCTGGAGCAGCTCGAATACAAGATCTCGTCGACTCCGGCGATGCTCGCACAGGTGAAGAAGTCCACCGATGCCGACCAGAACATCGCGGTCACACTCTGGCACCCGCACTGGGCCTACAACAAGTTCCCCATGCGCGACCTCGAGGATCCGACGAACTCGCTCGGCGAGAAGGAGATCCTCTACAACGTGGGCAACAAGGACTCCACGGAGAAGTTCCCGTACGTGGCACAGGCAGTGAAGAACTTCGCCATGTCCGAAGAACAGCTCGCTGACCTCGAAGCGCTGATGTTCTCCGAGGACGAGTACAACGGAGAGAACCTGGAAGACGCCGTCGCCGAATGGCTCGATGACAACCCGGACTTCGTCGACGACTACCGCGCCGGCGATCTCGCAGGCTGATCCGATACACTCACAGCGGTCGCCGCCGAGCACTCGCGGCGGCCGCGAACTCCTCACTGGTGAAAGGGGCCGGGCGTTGGGCACCTCCGACCGCGCGATCGGCACGTTTGAGACCCCGGTCGGCCCCATCACCGTGAGCAGCGACGGACGGAGCGTCGTCGGGCTCGAATGGCGCTCCTCCCCCGCCGACGCGGCCGGTGGCGAACCCGACCGCGATCACTCGGCCGGCGCTCGCGATCTCGATCGGGGTCAGGCGACGGACGGCCGCATGGATCCCATCCTCGTCGAGGCGATCGCTCAGCTGCGCGCCTACTTCGACGGCCGCCTCGGCGAATTCGACCTCCCGGTCGCCTTCGGACCGATCTCGGAAGTCGCAAAAGCGGTGCTCACGACTCTGTCCGAGACCGTCGAGGCCGGGACCACCGTCACCTACGGCGAACTCGCCGAGGCCAGCGGCACCGGAATTCCGGCCCGTGCCGTCGGCGGGATCATGGGCCTCAACCCGATTCCGATCATCGTTCCCTGCCACCGAGTCATCGCAGGTGACAGCCTCGGCGGCTACTCCGGTGGCCTGCCCGGGCATGAGCTCGAAACCAAGCGCCGACTGCTCGAGTGGGAGAATGCGCTGCCGCAGCCGCTCTTCTGACGCTCGCCCGAACCGACTCATGCGCTCCCTGTCCACAGCATCCGACCTGTTTGTGGTCACTGCGCCGAGGCGAAAACACGGTTCTGGCGTTCTCGCCTCGGCGCGGTGACCATGTCTGAGGCTACTGCCGGGTCCATCACCCCTCGTCAGGTGCCAAACAGCACCGGCTTCACGCGGAATGCGGCATCGGGCTCGTTTCCTCATTGCCGGCACAGCGGCTCGGCTCACTCGCATCCACAGTCCCACCGGACGCCGGATTTCGTCCACAGCCTCTCCGGTCGGCCTTTCCATCCGGGAACCGCGATCGTGATGATGCGAGGATGAATGGATATCAGGACAAACGCTCCGCACCCCTGCTCTTCCTGTCCGGCGATGCGGCAGACCACGGGATCAGCGAATGGAGGCTCCGAGCCCCCGAACCGACCGAGCGAGTGACGTACGGAGTCCGCGCAGACCCGAGTCGTCCGGTCACAAGGGTCGCGCCCGAGTGGGCGGACACCGAATGGGACCGCACGGGGTTCATGCTCCGCGCCCTCCAGTTGAAGTACCCGCAGGTCGCGGCCAGCCACGCGTCGGCCGGGGTGCTCTATGGGCTGCCGCTTCCCGGCGACTGCAAGGATGGACAGCTGCACGTGTCCACCGCTGATCGGAATCTGCGGATCCGCCGTCCCGGAGTCGTCCTGCACCGCGTCGCTGATTTCCAGTGGACGAATGTGCTCGGCCACCAGTTGATGACTGCTCCCTCGCTGTTCCTGCAATTCGCCGCTTCCCTCGATCTCCTTTCGTTGGTCATGGTCGGGGACGCGATGATCGGCAGCTGGCATGGCCCGCGGCTGTGCACTCTCCCGCAGCTGACGGACCACTTCTCATCGCGGAAGTCGGTGAAGAACCGACGCGGAGTCGAGGACGCTCTTGCTCTCATTCGACCCGACGTGGATTCCCCCAGGGAGACCGAGCTGAGGCTGTGGATCATGTCGGTCGGTCTGCCCGAGCCCGAGATCCACCCCCAGATCTTCTGCCAGCAGTTGAACACAACGATTCGGCCGGATCTCGGCTATGCGGCTGCACGGTTGGCGATAGAGTACGAAAGCGATTTCCACCGTACCGACAGGCGGCAGTGGAATATGGACATCGACCGAGAGAACGCGCTTGAGCACGAAGGCTGGGCACTCATCAGGGTCACGTCGCGCACCGATCGGCGCATGCTCGAGCGGCAGATCCGCAGTCATCTCGAACGTGCCGGCCACTCTCTGTGACGGTCAGCTCCGGATCCCGGACCCCGCGGGTGGGCATCGAACCCGGCGGACCTCCGGACCCCGCGGGTGGGCATCGAACCCGGCGGACCTCCGGTCCCGGTGGAGGGGCCTCGAGCCCGGCACAGGGGCGGCGCAAATCGCCCCGGCGCACGAGCATTTTGTGGTCACCGCACCGAGGCGAATCCGACTTTTCGGCCGCTGCGCCTCGGTGCGGTGACCACAAACGGCGAGTCACAGGCCCGCGTGAGCGTGGATGAGCGCCTGAGCCTACATCCGCAGCCAGGTGTCGGCGGTCTTCTTGACCATGGCTCCGGCCTCCTCCGCGGCGTCCATCCAGTCGACGGGCTCGCCGTCGAGGTCGGTGGTGGAGTCGGAGAGGACGATGACGTCGAAGTTGCACACGAGCGCCGCCATCGCCGAGGCGTAGACGGCGCCGGGCGCATCGTCGGCACCGGCGATGACGATGCGGTCGACGGCCATGTCGTGCAGACCGGGAGCGAGGTCGTTGATGCCCTCGAAGATGTCGGGATTGTCCGAGCGCAGGACGAGGTCCTCCTCGTCGGGCACGAATACGCTCAGCTCCTCGTCCGGGGTGTCCGCGAGGCTCTCCTTCGTCGAGGCGAAGATGAGCACGCCGCCCACGGTGCGAGTCCGGGTGACGATCTCACCGAGGGTCTCCATGGCGTCATCATTGGGGTAGCTGGCGTCGTCCGTGTCGATGAGGAGCAGGGCATCCATACCCCAATCGTGCCATGGCCGGCCAGCGCAGACGAAGCGGGCCCGTGCTCGCACCGCGTCGTCAGTGGCTGTACCAGGTCCGGCGAATGCTCATATCGCGATCGAGCAGGAGGAGGTCGGCCGGCATGCCCGGGGCCAGGAGTGAGTCTGCGGCGGACCCATCGTTCCCGGGGGCAGGCCCGTCCTCCGGCCGACCCGCAGGCCCGTTCCCCGAACGCCCCGCAGACCCGTTCCCCGAACGACCCGCCGGCCCGTCCGTCGGCCCCGCCGCCTGACCGGCCGTCAGGCCGAGGGCCCGGAGAGGCACGAGACCGGCCGCCTGCACGGCTTCGCTGGGACTCATTCCCACCTCGGTCACGGCGCGTCTGACCGCCTCCCCCATGGTCAGAGTCGATCCGGCGATGGCGCCGACCGATCCGTCCGCGGTCACGAGCCGGGCCACGGAGTCCTCGACCCTCACCGGCAGCGATCCGAGCATGTAGTCACCGTCGCTCATCCCCGTCGCGGCCATGGCGTCGGTGATCAGGGCGATGCGCCCCGGCACCAGCTCACGCAGCATCCGCGCGGCCGGGGCCACGACGTGCACGCCGTCGTTGATCAGCTCGACGGTGACATGCTCGGCCTCGCGGGCGGCGAGGATCGGGCCCGGAGCACGGTGGTGGATGCCGGGCATGGCGTTGAAGGCATGGGTGAGGATGCTCGCGCCGGCGTCGAATGCGGCGGCGGCCTGGTCGTAGTCGGCGGCGGTGTGGCCGAGGGCGACGCGCACCCCCGCCGAGGTGAGTCGCGCGATCGCATCGAGCGCACCGGGCAGTTCGGCGGCGATGGTGATCTGGGCCAGCGTCCCATCGGCGGCGGCGAGGATCGCCTCGACCGCCTCGGGGGTGGGTGCCGTGAGCACCTCGGCTGCGTGCGCGCCCTTGAAATCCGGGGCCAGGAACGGGCCCTCCGCGTGCAGGCCGATGACCTCGGATCGGTCACGGACGAGCTCGGCGCCGGCGGTCAGCGACCGACAGAGACCGTCGATCGTGTCCGAGACGTACGACAGCGCGAGCGCGCGCGTGCCGTGCCGTCGGTGCACGGCGAGGATCGTGTCCAGCCCCGCACGGCCGTCCTCGGCGCTGGCTCCGCCGGCACCGTGGCAGTGGATGTCGACGAAGGCCGGCGCGAGGTACCCGCCCGCGCCGTCGATGACCTCGACACTCGCCGAGGCGGCCAGATCCTTCCAGCCGTGCCCGCGCCCTCGTGCGATGACCGTCTCGCCGGATACGGCGATCCACGTGTCCGCGGATTTCTCCGAATGGTCCGCGGGATCCCCGTCGAGGATGGAGGCATCGTGGACGATCGCCTCGGTGCGGGCGAGGTCGGCTGCGCACACGGCGCTCGGTGGCTGTGCGGGCTGCGTCATCGGTGCTCTCCCATCGGCTCGGGCAGGTTCCAGCGGATCGCGTCGGGGCTCACCCCAGTGTCCGGACCCGGTTCGCATCGATTCCGAGCACATGCGCGTCCAGGAAGGCCAGCACGGTGCGGTACCAGACCTCGGCGTTGCCGCGGCCGAGGATCCAGTGGCCCTCGTCCGGGAAGTAGAGGAACCGGTGCTGCGTGTCGCCGTCCCCGTCGAGCGGCGTCTTCGCCTGGGTGAGCAGGTCGAGCCACAGCTCCTGGCCCTGCCCGATCGGCACCCGGTAGTCCTTGTCGCCGTGGATGACGAGCAGGGGGACCTCGATCTCGGCGGCGAAGCGGTGCGGGGAGTACTCGGCCGACTGCTTCCGCATCGCCTGATCCCAGGAGGAGTTGTCCGTGGTCCGGCCCATCGAGGTGGTGTTCCACAGGGAGGCGTGGGTGACGATGCACTTGAATGTGCTGCCCGTGTGTCCGGCGACCCAGTTGGCCATATAGCCGCCGTAGGAGCCGCCGGCCAGGCCGATGTGCTCCTCGTCGATGTCCGCGCGCGCCCCCGCGGCCTCGGTCAGTGCCATGATGTCGGTGAAGGGCGTGCCGCCGAGCTGCTGCTGACCGCGGTCGATCATCGCCTGCCCGTATCCGGTGGAGATCGCCGGGTCCGGCAGCAGCACGGCGTAGCCGGCGGCGGCGAAGGGCCCGGGGTTCCATCGATAGGTCCAGGCGTTCCACGATCCCCACGGCCCGCCGTGGGCGAAGACGACGAGCGGGTGCGGTCCCTCCCCGTCGGGCAGGACCAGCCATGCGCGGATCGGGGTTCCGTCCTCGGCGCGGGTCTCCACTTCGGTCAGCGTGCCCTCCTCCTCGAGGACGGTCGCCGGGTTCGCGAGTTCGCTGATGACGCCGGAGCCCAGGTCGATCGAGACCGGCAGGGGTGCGACATCGATCGCCGAGGCGGTCGCGACGACCGTGTCCCCGCGCAGTCGCAGGCCGGAGAACGAGTACTTCTGCCCCTCGCCTCCGACGAGGCGCCGAGGTCGCGCGTCACCGAGCGCGCCGATGAAGACGCTGCCGCGACCGTGGTCGTCGGCACTGGCCACGATCGTCGTATCATCGGCCCAGATCGGACAGAACCAGAAATCGGCTTCGGGCCAGACGGGTTCCAGGGCCGCCGTCTCGAGGTCGAGGACCATGAGTTCGACGGCGAGGTTGGTCTCCGCGGTCCAGAACTGCTCACGGCTGACCAGGGCTCTGGTCCCATCGGGGCTGATGGCTTCGATGCCGAATCCGTGGTCTGCGGCCGGTTTCGTCAGGCGGCGGAGTTCGGGTTCGCCGTCGAGGTCGATGCGCCAGATCTCACTGGCCTCGAGCTGACCGGGAATCGGCTTCTCGAGCTGCACGAGAACGAAGCGGGCCTCGTCGTCGACGGCCCAGTCGACGAGGCGGCCCGAGGGCAGGGACAGGTACCGGAAGTCGAGTCCGGTCGGACGGCTGAGTTCGTCGGAGACCTCGGGGAACTCGGACACGGCCTCGTCGAGTCTGGCCACGGCCAGGGTCTGTGTGCCCGGTCCCAGGTCATGGTCCCAGCGGCGGATGGGGAAACCGGTGTGGAGGATGCCGCTGACCTTCGCCTCGCTGCGTTCGGCGCTGAACTCCTGGTGGTCGTTCTCGTCGGCGGCCCACGTATGCACGGGGAATTCGACGATGAGGGTGTCGCCCTTGATCTCGATTCTGGAGAAGCCGCCGTCATGATCGGCGAGCTTGCGGGCCTCCCCGTTGTCCGGCAGAGCCCACAGACCAGGGCTCTCGGCGTCCTTGCCGTCCTCGCCTCGGCGTTTGGCGGCGAAGACGATGGTGCCGTTCTCGGCCAGGGCCACGGGGCCGATGGACTGGTCACCGCGGGTGATGCGGCGGGGCTGCTCACCGCTGATGTCGGCGAGATGCGTGAGGTAGGAGTTCCCCTCGGAGTTGAGGAGGGAGTACTGGGCGATGACGCGACCGCTCTGATTCGTCAGGAGACCTTGCAGGCGGCGGGCGTCGAGGAGTCGGGTCACAGCGTCGTGGGTCGTCATTCCTCCATCCTAGTTCTCAACCGGGAGTCTGAGACGGACCCGGTGGGGAAACTGCCCGGCGCCCCGTCGGAGCGGGGAAGGCGCCCCTTCGGAGCAGGGAAACTGCCCCGCGTCCCGGAGGACTATCGGAAGTTCGGCGCCGGGACCCTTTGGCCGTCGATCGTCACCGTCGTCAGCATCTTCTCGAGTTCCTCGGCGGCCTTCGCATGCGATTTCAGGGCGCGCATTTCAATGGAGAGATTGACGAGGCGTCCGTTGATCTTGTACCCGGTCTGCACCCCGTACATGAGGGTGGGTTCGCTGTTGATGGCCAGGATCTCGGTCGGTCCCAGCTCGCCTTGGAAGCTCCAGTACTCACCGGCGTCGAGTGATCCGGTCCTCTCCGACAGCACTTGAGAGTCCTGCTCGGAGAAGTTGTACCGCCGTTTCGCATCGACGACTTCCTGCGCGCTGCTGCCGTATTCATCCGAGCAGCTGGCCAGGACCACATCGGAGTCGGTGCTGTCGGTGCCGCGGGTGAAGACATGGAACTTGCTCGTGCTTCCGCTGCCCTCGGTCCAGTCCTCGCCGAGGGCGAAGCTGACGTCCACAGGACAGCCGTCGCCGAAGCTGATCGCCTTCTTCGTCATCCCCTCGGGAATGCCCGCATCGGTGGGATCGGGGGTGGGCTGCGCACCCGCGGTCTTCTCCACCGCGATCCGTGCCGGACCCGCCTCCTTGTCCTCGGTGCGGATCTGCAGGACCGAGCACCCGCTGAGGAAGACGATCACCGCGAATGTTCCGATGGCTGCGGCGAGCCTCTTCGGGGCGGGTGAGAGCGTCGAGTCGTGGAACGCCGCCGAGGCACTCGCCGACGTCCGTCTCCGCGACGGTGGAGAGGTCACTGCCGGTCCCTCAGATTGCGCCTGCTCGGGTGCTGCGAGTCCGTGCCCGGCGGCTGCGGGTGGCTCGGTCGAGCCTGCTGCTCGGGCTGGTACGAACCGCTGCTCGGCTGGCTGCCGACGGGCGGCTGGCCGTAATGCTGCGGTCCCGGCTGACTGCCGGCAGGTGCCTGGCCCGCCCCAGGAGCCGGCCGACCGTAGCTCTGCGGTCCCGGTGGGCCGTAGTTCTGGGGCCCGGGCTGGCTTCTCGCGGGTGGCTGACCGGCGCCCGGCCCTGCGCCCGATCCGGCACTGCCCTGTCCCCCGGGGCCCGGTCCGGCATTCGCCTGCCCGGGCCCCGGCCCGGCCTTGGGCGGTTTGAACTGTGAGTGCTGTCCGGAGTCCGGCGGCAGTCCTCCGGAGACGGATTCGCCGGTCGCGCGGTTGATGAGGGCACCGTCGACCCGTTCGAGGCGTCGTTTCGAGGTTCGTCGCGGCGTGCCGAGGATCCGTCCCTGCATCTCGGCCTCGTTGGGCTGCCGCGGCGGGAGGAACCCGGGCCCCTGTCGCGAGTCCCCCTGCTGTGTCGGCTGCACGGCCCGCGAACCTGCGGCCACCCGGTCCATGTGATCGGATACCTGCGGAACGGTCACGGGAGCGGCGTCGGCCAGCACCGGCAGGACCATGCGCACGGAGGTGCCCACCCCCTCCTGGCTGAGCAGCTGCACCGATCCGCCATGACGAGTCACGATGGCACGCACGAGCGACAGGCCCATACCGGAGCCGGCGACCGCGCGCACCCGGGAGCCGCGGGAGAGCTCGTCCCACACGGCCTCCTGCTCGGCCAGCGGGATGCCGCTGCCGGTGTCAGCGACCTCGACGACGACCCAGCGGTGGCCGTCGATGATCTGCTCATTGGCCCGCAGCTCGACGACCTCGGCCGGCGAGGAGTACTTGAGCGCATTGCCGAGCAGGTTGAGGATCGCGGTCAGCAGCAGATCCTCCTCACCGGCGACATCGGGCAGCCGCCACGGCGCGCGGGCCACAGTGGCCACGATCATCCGGTCCTCGGCTCCCGGTGCCGTCGACGCGTCCTCGACGGCCTGGTGGATGAGCGCATCGAGGTCGACGCGGGCGTATTCGATGATGCGGGTCTCGACATCGGCGAGCCTGCGCAGATCCGCCAGCAGTCGGGCCACCCTGCGGGAGGAGACATCGACCTGTTTGGCCGCAGGCTCCACCTCGGCGAGCGTGCCGCCGTCGCGGACGACTTCACGGATGCTCGCCGCCGAGGTGCGCAGCGCGGTCAGCGGGTTCTTCAGTTCATGATCGAGGCGGATGAGCATCCGATTGCGCTTGGTCATCGAATCCTCGGCCGCGGCGGTCTCGACGGACTCCCGCAGCTGCGCCTCGCGCTTCTTCAGATGCCTCCACCCGAACCACGCGCCCGCGGCCAGACCGGCGAGGACGAGGACGAGGAGCAGCAGGAACAGCCAGACCTGGACCTCGATGACAAGGAAGTTCGTCATATGCGCCTCTGGCCGTCCTCACCGCGGACCTCACCGACGAAGCGGTATCCGCGGCCCTGCACGGTGGCGATCCACCGCGGTTCGGCGGCGTCCTCGCCGAGCACACGGCGCAGCTCGGCCACGCGCGAGTCGACGGCGCGGGTTCCCACGGCTTCCTCGAACCCCCACAGCACCTCGAGCAGTCGGGAGCGTTCGATGAGCTCATCCTTGTGCACCATGAGGTACTCGAGCAGGGTCAAGCCCTTCGGAGTGATGACGAGCTCCCGCTGGCCCAGCCACGCCCGCCTGCCGACTCGGTCGACGCGCAGACCGAAGCTCGACACCAGCACCGGTGCCGTGGCCAGGGGCGGACCGTCGTTGCGGGTCCGGCGCAGCACGGCCCGGATCCGAGCGACGAGCTCGTGCGGGTCGAAGGGTTTGTTGAGGTAGTCGTCGGCGCCCTCTTCGAGCGCCATCGCCCTCTCGACCCCCTCGCCGACCTGGGTCAGCAGCAGCACCGGCACCCAGTTCTCCTCCTGCCGCAGACGCCTGAGCACCTGTCGACCATCGGCACCGGGCATGAGCACATCGAGCACGCAGACATCGGGACCGTGACGGTGGATCTCGTCGAGGGCCAGCAGTCCGTCACTGGCGGGCAGCACCCGGAATCCGGAACGTTCGAGGAAGGGCACCACGGCCCCGAGCACGTCGGGCTCATCGTCGGCGACGAGGACGAGCGGTTGGGGCTCGTTGTGATTATCAGCCGTCATGGCGGTCAGTTCCGATTCCTCTCTGCCTCTCCCAGGCGATCTCTCGGGCCTCGGCACGCTCAACAGCCTCGGCGAGTTCGTCTCGGTACAGCATAGAACGACGCAGGTGCTTGGTGCGATAGCCGGCGCGTCCGACCATGTGCGTGGCCACGGGGATCGTCACCAGCTGGAAGGAGATGATGATCGCCAGAGTCGTCACCGTCGCCCAGGTCGGGAACTGGATGGCGATCGCCACGGCGATGAGGATCAGCCCCAGCACCTGCGGCTTCGCACTCGCGTGCATCCGCGACAGCAGATCCCCGAAGCGCGCCAGACCGACCGCGGCCGCCAGCGACAGGAGCGCGCCGAGGAAGAAGAGCACGGCCGAGATGATGTCAAGAACCATTGTTCTCCCCTTCCTCGTCCGAGGTCGCCGACCCCCTGTGCTCGGCGTCGTCGGGCCCCGGATCGGGCCCGGTGCCCAGCCCCTCACCGGCGGCATCGGCGTGCGGATCGAACGACGGCTCCTCGCTCTCGGTGACCTCATCGACCGTGGAGACGGACGCGGAGGCGGGAGCGGCCTCGGCGGGGCCCTCCTCCTTCGCTTCCTGCGGCATGTGCCAATCGGAGTTGGAGAAGTCGGACAGCGCGCCCGCCTCGGCGCCGGGCGTCATCGAATCGGACTTCGACACGTACCGGGACACGCTGACCGATCCGACGAAGCCGAGCATGGCGAGCACGATGAGCACGGGCAGCAGATCGGTGCGGTCGGACATGGCCATATAGCCGCCGAGGCCGCACATGATCGACGCCAGCACCACATCGGTGCCGATCATGCGGTCGAGGATCGACGGTCCGCGCACGATCCGGTAGAGCGCGATGATCACCGAGGCGGCCAGCAGCACCGAACCGGCGACGATGAGGACGTCGATGACGATCTGACTCATGCGCGACCACCCTCGGTCTCATTCAGCGGATCGGGTCGGGCCCGCAGTGCGGCCAGATCACGATGCGAACCGAGCGTGCGGATGAGCAGCTCCTCGATGTGATAGACCTGCGCCTTGGCACGGAGCAGCTTCTCCTCGGAGTCGCAGTCGAGGAAGTGCAGGTAGAGGATGCCCATCGCCCGGTCGCTGTCGATGATGATCGAGCCCGGGATGAGGCTGGCGGTGTCGGCGATGAGCGTGAGCACGAGGTCCGAGCTCGTGCGCAGGTCGCAGGCGATGACCGAACCGGCGCCGACGGCGCGCTTGCGGAAGGCGAACCAGGCGACTTCGATGGATGCGCGGAGGACCGAATAGAGGAACCACACGCCGTAGACGGCCGCATGCCAGACGTTGAAGCGGCCGGAGAGCACCACGGGCGGCAGGTAGAACACGCGAGTGACGAGGAAGGCGATGGCGATGCCGGACAGAATGGTGAATACGGTCACCGAATCCCACAGCATCAGCCACAGCAGGACGAGGGAGGCCAGCAGCACGAGCTGCTGGACGAAGCTTCTGCCCCGCGTCATACGCGGTCGGTTCACACTCATCGGTCCTCATCTCCGAGCACGTTCGTGATGTAGTCGACCGGGGTCTGCAGATTCTCGGCGGCCCGATTCGCCATCCCCCACAGCGGTTCCGCCCCGAGCGTGAGCGCGATGGAGGCGATGACGACCACCGAGGTGGCCACCACCATAGCAGGCGGCACCCCGATCTGAGAGGTCCACTTCCTCCCGGCCAGCAGCGTCTTCTTCCGCTCGGAGAACTCGTCGACGAGATCCGCGTTCGGCTCCTCGACATCGGCCGGGTCGCGCCAGAACGCGAGGTTGAAGGTACGGCCGATGACATAGAGCGTGAGCAGGCTCGTCACGGTGCCCGCGACGATGAGCACGGTGGGCAGCCAGGCGTGGTCGTCGAAGCCGGCGAGGAAGAGCGCGACCTTGCCGATGAACCCGGAGAACGGCGGGATGCCCGAGAGGTTGAGGGCCGGGATGAAGAAGATGATCGTGAGCACTGGAGACAGCACCATGAGACCGCCCAGCGACCTCGTCGAGGTGGACCCTCCGCGCATCTCCACGAGTCCGATGGCCAGGAACAGTGCGGTCTGGACGATGATGTGGTGGACGGTGTAGTAGATCGCCGCCGACAGTCCCACATTCGTGCCCAGGGCCACACCGAAGAGCATGTACCCGATATGGGAGACCAGGGTGAAGGACACGATCCTCTTGATCTCCGACTGCGCGATGGCGCCGAGGATGCCCACGAGCATCGTCAGACCTGCGGCGATGAGCAGGGGCACGCGCAGAGAGGACTCGGCGAACATCAGCGTCTCCGTGCGGATGATCGCGTAGATGCCGACCTTCGTCAGCAGTCCCGCGAACACCGCGGTGACCGGGGCCGGGGCCGTCGGATAGGAGTCCGGCAGCCAGAACGACAGCGGGAAGATCGCCGCCTTGATGCCGAATCCGAGCAGGAGCATGACATGGAGGATCATCTGCACATCGGCCGGCAGCTGACTCAGGCGTTCCGCCAGCTGCGCCATGTTCACCGTGCCGGTCGCGGCGTAGATGATGCCGATGGCGGCGAGGAAGATGACCGAGGACACCAGCGAGATGATCACATAGGTCACGCCCGCCCGGATCCTCTCGGCCGTGGCGCCGAGGGTCAGCAGCACATAGGAGGCGACGAGGAACATCTCGAAGCCGACATAGAGGTTGAACAGATCCCCGGCGAGGAAGGAGTTCGCGATGCCCGCGCACAGCACCAGATAGCTGGGGTTGAACACGGAGATCGGCGTCTCGTTCGAGTCGTCGTTGGCGTCCTGGCTCAGTGCGTAGACGAGCACGCACAGGGTCACCAGAGAGGACACGATGAGCATGAGGGACGAGAGCCTGTCGGCCACAAGCACGATGCCCGCCGGCGGCTGCCAGCCGCCGATGGCGACCACCTGCGGCCCGTTCGCGTCGGTGCCGATGAGGATGAGCGTGGCGATGACCATGACCGCGCACAGGATGCCGACCGAGACGATGTTCTGGGCGCGTGTGTTCTTCGACAGGATGAGGGCGATGCCGGCGCCGATGAGCGGCAGGAGCACGGGCAGCGGAACCAGGACGGGCAGGAGATCGATCACGGTCGGTCCCCCTGCTCCCCTGGGTCGTCGGTGTCCTC
Source organism: Candidatus Brevibacterium intestinavium (assembly GCA_019117545.1). GTDB lineage: Bacteria > Actinomycetota > Actinomycetes > Actinomycetales > Brevibacteriaceae > Brevibacterium > Brevibacterium intestinavium. Next base: position 7,161 of record DWZN01000073.1, on the reverse strand, counting down.
CGGTCGCTTCGCGTCCTGGGCCTCCTCGGCTTCCTCGGCCTCGTCGGCACTGTGCGCCCGGGTCTGGGCGTCCACGGCCGCCTCGGCGATGGAATCGGCCTCGGTCCGAGTCGCTGCCTCGTCTATCTCCTCGGCGGTGTCCTCCCTCTCCTCGGGAGTGCCGTCGTCGTCGAGGTCCATGGCGCCGATGATCGGCGATTCGGCTTCGTCACCGAACTCGGTGTCGTCGTAGTCCGTGCTCGCCTCCGCCTCGGAGTCGATGACCTTCGTGATCGCGACCTGGAGGTCGGTGTCGTCGTCCTGCAGCGAATCGGCGCGCATGAGCCTCCAGGAGCGGTAGATCATCGCCAGCAGGAACGCGGTCACGGCGAAGGTGATGACGATGGCGGTGAGGATGAGCGCATGCGGCAGCGGATCGGACATGCCCTCGGTCGACAGGTCCTTCCCATCGGTCAACGGTGCCGAACCGCGGCCGGCGGTGAGGATGATGAGCAGGTTCACACCGTTGCCGAGCAGGATGAAGCCGAGCAGGACCCGGGTCAGTGAGCGTTCGAGCATGAGGTAGATGCCGGAGGCGAAGAGGACGCCCATGGCCAGGACCATGATGAAGGGCATGCTCATAGTCGTCCCCCTTCCGCACCGTTGTCGACATCGAGCTCATTGACCCGGTCCATGATCTCGGACACGGCGCGGTGTTCGGCGGTGGAGCCCATGTTCTCGGAGAAGTTGATGTTGTCGTGGATGCGGTGGGCCAGCATCATCTCGTCGCGTTCCTGATGCAGATCGACCTCGGCGCCCAACGACCGGAGGATGTCGAGCATGAGGCCGATGACGATGAGGTAGACGCCGATGTCGAAGAAGGTCGAGGTGCCGAACGACAGGTGGCCCAGAAGCGGCACATCGCCTTCGATGTAGGCGGAGTCGAAGACCGTATCGCCCCACACCCAACCGCAGATGACGGTGCCGATGGCGGTGACGAGGCCCGTGCCGAGCATCGCTGAGGGAGTGAACGGGGCCGCCTCGGCGAGTTCGTACTTGCCCCCGGCCAGATAGCGCACGACGAGGGCGAGGCCGGCGACGAGGCCGCCTGAGAAGCCGCCGCCGGGATCGTTGTGGCCGGCGAAGAGGAGGTAGACGGAGAAGACGACGACGGCGTGGAAGATCAGGCGCGCGGTGACCTCGAGGATGATGGACCGGTTGCGCGGGGCCAGGGTCCGGCCGGCGATGAGCCAGGACACGCGCTTCTGCGACAGGTCCTCGCGCTCGGGGTGGTGGAGGTCGGCGACCTCCTCGGACACGGGCTGGAAGCGGATCCGGCCGGCCGCCTCGGTGCCGTCCCTCTTCCGCTCGAACCGGTGCAGGTGCCCCTCGCGCCCGCGGACGAAGATGAGTCCGGCGACGCCGGTGCCGGCGGCCACGAGCACGGAGATCTCGCCCATGGTGTCCCAGGCGCGGATGTCGACGAGGGTGACGTTGACGATGTTCTTGCCGTGGCCGATCTCGTAGGCGAGCTGGCCGAAGTCCGTCGAGACCGGATCGGCCACGCGCACGCCCGCGGCGATGAGGACCACGAGCATCATCGTGATCCCCACGGCTCCGCCGATGATCGCCCGCCAGGCCGGGGTGAAGCGGCCGGTGGACTCGCCGATGCGGGCCGGCAGGCGGCGGAGGACGAGGACGAAGACGACGATCGTGATGGTCTCGACCAGCACCTGTGTCAGGGCCAGATCGGGGGAGCCGACGAAGGCGAAGTAGGCGACCATGGCATAGCCGGAGATGCCGGTGACGACGACGGCGGTGAAGCGCTTCTTCGCCCTGGTCGCCGCGATCGCGACGATGATGAGGACGGTGGCGACGATGAGGTCGAGCGGGGTGTCGGTGAGCCGGAACTCGATGTTCCAGGTGTCGTTGACGATCACGGCCAGCCCGATCCCGGCGACCAGGACGAGGTAGACCACGCCCTGGTAGAAGGGCAGGGAACCGCGCTGGGTGCGTGCGGTGACCCACAGGGCCAGCGCTTCCATCCAGCCGATCATCTTCCGGTACAGCTCGTGGAAGTCGATTCCCGACGGCAGGGTCGTCTGCACCCTGGCGAACGGTCGACGGAAGATGAAGAGCGCGACACCGGCGACGATCGTCACGGCCGAGAACGCCAGCGCCGGTTCGAGTCCGTGCCACAGCGCCAAGTGGTAGTTGCCGTCCCCGACATCCACGGCCGGCAGCGCGGAGGTCCAAGCGGTGAAGTAGCCGTCGAGGAGTCCGGCCCCCGGGCCCAGAGCCAGGGTGAGCACGGTGAGGAGCAGCGGGGAGATCACGAGCGTGAGCTTCTCGTCGCGGCGGGCGATGTCGTCGACGCCGGGCTTCGAGGAGAAGGCGCCCCAGACGAAGCGGGCCGAGTAGGCGACGGTGAGGATCGAACCGATCATGATGCCGATGAAGGCGATGACCGTGGCCTTGTCCGGAGACGTCAGCAGGGTCGAGTACACGGCTTCCTTCGCGACGAAGCCGAACATCGGGGGCAGTCCCGCCATCGAGGCGGCCGCGATGGTCGCGCACACGGCCACGACGGGGAACGCCTTCCACCCGCCGGAGAGCTTCGTCAGGTCACGGGTGCCGGCGCGGTGGTCGATGATGCCCACGCACAGGAACAGGCAGGACTTGAACAGGGCGTGGGCGATGAGCAGGCCCAGCGCCGCTTTCGTGATGTCGGGGGTGCCGAAGGAGGCCATGGTGGTGAGGAAGCCCAGCTGGGAGACCGTGCCGAAGGCCAGCAGCAGTTTGAGGTCGGTCTGCTTCAGGGCCTGCCAGCCGCCGATGAACATGGTCAGCAGGCCCAGCGTCAGCAGCACCTCCGACCAGCCGGGAAGGTTGTTGTAGCCCGGCGCCAGACGCAGCACCAGGTAGATTCCGGCCTTGACCATGGCCGCGGCGTGAAGGTAGGCACTGACGGGGGTGGGGGCGGCCATCGCGCCCGGCAGCCAGAAGTGGAAGGGCATGAGCGCGGACTTCGAGATCGCGCCGATGAGGATGAGGATGATCGCGGAGATGATGACCGGACCGGTGTCCATGCCCAGCTGGGCGCGGTCGACCAGCGCCGAGATGCGTCCGGTGCCCGTGGCGGTGATGAGCAGGACCATGCCCACGAGCATGGCCAGGCCGCCGGCGGTGGTGACGATCAGCGCCTGCAGAGCCGCCTGGCGGGAGCGGCGTCGTGATTGGCTGTGGCCGATGAGCAGGTAGGAGAAGACGGTGGTGCCTTCCCAGAACAGGTAGAGCATGAGCAGCTCGTCGGCGATGACGAGACCGTACATCATGGCGGCGAAGGCCATGAAGATGCCGGCGAACCGGGCCAGGCCGGGTTCGTCGGGCGGGAAGTAGCGAGCGCAGTAGACGAAGACGAGTGCTCCGATGCCGGTCACGAGCAGCGTCATGATCCAGGAGAGCACGTCGAGGCGGAAGACTCCCTCGAGGCCGAGCGCCGGCAGCCAGTCGAGGCTCTCGACCAGGGGCTGCGCGTGCGGACTGAAGAGGTCGGGGATCGTCGACAGGCTGTAGAGCAGTCCGGTCAACGGGACGAGGGCGAGGAGGAAGAAGCCGCTGCGGCCGAGGAGGCGAACCAAGGGGTAGGCTATGACAGAAGCGCCGAAGAAGGCACCTGTCATGGCTATCACCGGCAGCCACCTCCGTCATTTGCCTGGAAAAGGTTCGTAGCCTTATTTTTGCACGAGCAGGACTCGTTTCCCCAATCAGGCAAGCTCTGGTAAGAAGCCTCCTCGCCCGTCATGGCGGGCCTGAGACCGTCTGCGGATTGATTTTGCGAAGACGGCGGACCGGGCTATTCGCGCAGCTGCCGACTGGTCACCAGGAAGCCGTTCTCGTCCAGGCCCACCCCATCGCAGCCGACGAGGAGTTCGGCACCGATCGCGTCGGTCAGTCGAGCGACCTCGCCCCGCATCCGCCGGAACCGGCGTCCCAGGCCCGGCATGTAGCGACGGGACTCGGTGTCCATCCAATGCACGTGGTATTCGATCTGCGGAGAGTTCGAGTGGGCGGCGATGATCGGCGGCACCCATTCGGCCTCCATCACCCGGATCTCGAGGCCGCCGGCGGCCTCGGAGATCTCCCCGAGGGGGACGAGGAGGGCATAGCCGTCGAGGATGACGGGGGCGGAGGGGTCGAAGAGCGGGTCGTCGATGCTCACCTGCGCCAGCACATCCTCGTCTGGGGTCGGCAGCGCCTGCTGGAAGGCGTGTGGGGCGTGCCGACGCACGAAGTCCAGCGCCACGTTCGGCTCCAGCCAGTAGGGCGAGTAGATGTAGAGGTCGACCTTCGCATCGGGGTCGGGGACGATCACACGTGTGGACATGTCGGGCTCATCGGCCAGGCGGACGCCGGTGTGCAGGCGGGAGGCGATCGAGAGCATGAGGCTGAGCATCCGCTCCTCCTCCCGTTCGGGCATCCCGGCCGGGAAGGCCTTGTGGAGTCCGTCGGCATCGGCGAACCATTCCGGAGGCGGGACGGGCTGGCGATCGCGGGGGCAGTCGAGCACGAGGGCGTGACGGGCCCAGTCGGGGACCTCGAGCGCGGCGGCGTCGGCGGGCTCGAGGGCGACGCCGGCGCTCAGCCGGGAGTGCCGGCTCAACCGCATCTGTCCGTGCCCGTCCAGTCGCGGGGGCAGATCCGGCAGCTTGTTGTGGATGAGCGCGAGGACATCGGAGACCTCGACCCCGTCGTCGAGGAGGAGCAAGTGGAATCCCCGCAGATCCGCCGAGGTTGGTGTCTCGACCGGAACAGAGGCCCCGTGCCCGCCGTATCCGGGTCTGCCGGTCGACGGCATCCCGGTCCGGCGGCGGCCGGTGGCGGCGGCCTCGGGTGCGGCAGATGAGCCTGCGCCGGTGGACTGTTCGCGGGCGGCGCGTTCGGCGGCTTCACGTTGCAGCCGCAGTTCGCGGCGGGTGATCACATGCCCCTCCGGTAGAAGTTGAGATGCGAACGGGAGGCGGTCGGACCGCGCTGACCCTGGTACCGGTTGCCCGTGGCCTGCGAACCGTAGGGGTGGACCGCCGAGGAGCTGAGACGGAAGAAGCACAGCTGTCCGATCTTCATTCCCGGCCACAGTGTGATCGGAAGGGTCGCGACATTGGACAGCTCCAGAGTGACGTGTCCGCTGAACCCGGGATCGATGAAGCCGGCGGTCGAGTGCGTGAGCAGGCCGAGCCGACCCAGCGACGACTTGCCCTCGAGGCGGGCGGCCACGTCATCGGGCAGAGTCACGAGCTCGTGACTGGAGGCGAGGACGAACTCGCCGGGGTGGAGGACGAACGGCTCACCGGGAGCGGCCTCGACGTAACGCGTGAGTTCGGGCTGCTCGAGGCTGGGATCGATGACGGGGTACTTGTGATTGTCGAACAGCCGGAAGTACCGGTCCAGGCAGACATCGACGCTGGCCGGCTGGATCAGCGACGGGTCGTAGGGATCGAGACCGATGCGGCCGGAGTCGAGCTCGGCGCGGATGTCGCGGTCGGAAAGCAGAGTCACGTATCCGATGGTAGCCGTTCCGCCGCCCGCACGCTCGAATCACCACCCCCGCAGTGCCTCGGAACCCGCCGAGGCCGATCCACGGGCGCGTCGTTGCACGGCGGGCGGCGGCGAGGGTGCCCGAGGAGGCGTGGGAGAGGGCACTCGCTCGGACGGGTGGGCACGCGGTCGAGAAGGCGGTCAGGCAATCAGTCAGGCAGCGGCCGAGGAAGCGATCAAACAAGCGACACGCCCAAACAAGATCACAAACTGATAACGATTCCGGCAATTTATGCTGGTTTTTCCCCGTGTGTCGCCCCACAGCGACTGGTGAATGCTTTAGAGTGATGAGCTGTACGGACCCGCGCACGATGGTGCCTTCCCCTTCTTAAGCCAAGGAATGCCGGGAGTCCCATCGCCTTTCGTGGGTAGACAACAATCGAAAGGCATTACTGTGAAGACCTCGCGTCTTGTGCTTGCCCCCGCAGTAGCCGTTGCAATGACAGGCCTTGCGAGCGCCCCGGCGTTCGCAGCCACTGAGTCCACCGCTTCGGTATCTCCGACATCGGTCTGCGCCCAAAGCGGCGAGCAGTCATCGAGCGACTCCGAAGACTCCGAATCGGATTCTTCGGTTCCCGACGAGTCGGATCCACAGGCGACCCTTGAGCAGTCGCAGGTGACCCGGACCGACATCGCGAACAAGAAGGAGGGAATCGGCTTCTCCGGAACCGGATTCTCCCCGGACCAGAAGGCCACTGTCACCGTTGTCGGCACCGATGGCACCGAATACTCGCCGGAGAAGAAGCTCACGGTCGATGAGAAGGGTCAAGTGTCCGGCACGTACTACTTCTCCGTGACCGAGGACGCCAAGGTCCCCGTCGGGAAGTACTCGCTCTACCTCACCGACCTCAAGTCCGAGACCGACTCCTCGAAGGTGACCTTCGAGGTCGTCTCCGACGACTCCGAAGTCGACGATCCGGCCGGCAATGACGACTGTGAGACGACCACCGCGCCGGCCGACGATGGAGATTCCTCGGAGTCGGCGTCGGAGACTCCTTCCGAGACACCGTCGGATTCCGAGACGCCGTCGGAGACTCCTTCCGAGACCGACACGTCGAAGCCCACGGAGACCGAAACCGAGAAGCCTTCGGAATCGAGCACTCCGAGCCCGTCGAAGACCGACGACGACAAGGACCGCGCCAGGCGCCTCAACCCGGGCCCGGCCAAGCAGCCCACGGGCGATGACGCCAAGTCCGATGACGAGGGCGCGTCTGACGACGACGCGAAATCTGACGATGACGCCAAGGCCGACGACGAAGGCTCGACCGACAACGACGCGAAGGCCGACGACGAAGGCTCGTCCGACGACGACGCGAAGACCGAAGACGACGGCGACAAGGCCGACGACGGCGCCAAGTCCGATGATGACGCGAACGCCGAAGACGGCGACAAGGCCGCGACGTCCGAGGACAAGGCTCCGGAGACCGACGAGGACTCCGAGGACTCCGGCGCTTCCGAGGACCAGTCGTCCGAGTCCACCGGGCCGGCCAGCCCCGGATCCGAGGACAAGAAGGAACCGGCCGCTGCCAAGCAGGCTCTGTCCATCGATCCGACCGAGATCAGCTCCGAGGACTTCCTCAACGA
>DWZN01000072.1 GCA_019117545.1 Candidatus Brevibacterium intestinavium | reverse complement strand
CCATCACGTTGGTCATCATCATCTGCCCGGCGATGATCGTGACCATCGCGAACAGCGGTACCGGCCGGGCCAGGGCGAAGCGCAGGGCCTCGCCGAGCTTCATCGGCGCTCGGGCAGGATCCGCCTCGGCGCTCGCCTGTCCGGAGTCGTCCGCCGAGGCGGCTGTGCCGCTGCCATCGTCAGCCTCGTCCGCGCCTTCGCCGGGCCGAGCGGTGCCCGCGGTGATCGTCTTCGTCAAGGTCGAGGCGAAGAGAGTGGCGAGGGCGAAGGCGGCCATCGAGATGAGATAGGGGCCGGCCAGGCCGTTCATGCCCAGGGTCTCGCCGAGGTGGGCCCCGGGTGCGGTGAAGCTGGGCCCGAGCACTGATCCGACGGTGGTCGCCCACACCACCAGTGACATCGCCCGTCCGGCTGCGGCGGGATCGGCCAGATCGACGGCGGCGTAGCGAGCCTGCAGGCCGGAGGCGGTCGAGGATCCGCACATCATCATCCCGAGCATGAACAGCGGAAGGAACTGGAGGGCGACGCCGATGAGGACGACCACGGCCCCGAGCGTGCCGATGCCGAAGCCCAGGGTCAGCGCCTTCCGGCGTCCGGAGCGGCGGGCGAGGACGGCCAGCGGGTAGGCGATGAGTCCGGCGCCGAGGATGACGCTCATCTGCGCGAACCCGGCCATCGCAGTCTGTCCGGTGATCTCCTCGGCGAGCAGTCCGCCGACGGCGTAACCGGAGGCGATGCCGGCTCCGGAGAGCAGCTGGGCGGTGATGAGTTTGGCCTGTTCGCGGATGTGGCTGGTCATCGATGTCTCGTCTTCATGTGGTTCAGGGGCGGTCAGTCGGTCTCCGGCATGCGCGGCTCGGTGGGCCGAGACCGGTGATCCGTGGCCGGTGGTTGTGGGCGTGCGCGGCCTGGCCAGCCGCTGCGTGTTGGCGTGGGCCAGCAGTTGTAGGCGTGTGCGCGGCCTCAGGTCGTGCGGTCGTGCACCAGCCCAATCTATCTTGCATGCATCTTGGATACAAGATGTGGCTGAGTGCCGAATTGCTCGTTCAAGGCCGCGCTCAGATATGGAAGCGTCGACGATTTCTTATCTGCGCGCCGCCTTGATTGAGCGGGGAACGGAGGCGAAGCGCGGGGGTGCGGCGATAAATTCGCGCGCCGGCTTGAACGAGCCGCAGGCGGAGGCGAAGCGTAGGGGTGCGGCGACGGGTCCGCCCGAGCTGGCTTCGGTCACTGGAAGGTGGACGGAGCGCGGCCGATCTCGCGGGTGAAGGCGGCCGAGAACGCTGCCGGTGAGGAATACCCCAGGCGTTCGGAGACCTGCGTGATCGAATGGGAGCTGAGCAGGCGCAGACTCACCAGCACTCGCGCTCGGGTCCTCCACGCCGCAGGGCTCATGCCGATCTGCGCGCGGAAAGCGCGGTCGAGGCTGCGTTCGCTCATCCGCAGTTCCTCTGCCCAGTCCCTGTTGCTCAGCCTCAGGCTCGGGCGCTCGAGATAGTCCGTGCAGGCCCGCCGCAGCGCCGGATCGCGGGGGAGGGGGACCTCGAGCGGCACCGCCGAGGCGCGCTGGAGTTCTGACAGGATGAGCGCGAAGACATGATGCTGATGGGACGTCAGCGACTCGGTGAGTTCGAAGGAATCGGCACGGCGCAGCAGCTCACGCAGCAGCGAGGTGACCGTGACGACCGTGCACCGCTCCGGCCACCAGGGGACGCTGGCCGGTTCGATGTAGAGGCTCCAGGTCGTGACATCGAGGAACCGCACGAGGTGGTCGGTCTCGGCGGGGATGAGCACCGCCTGGTGGGTCGGCACCGTCCACGACCCCTCCTGGGTCTCGACGAGCATGACTCCCGTCGAGCCGTAGAGCAGCTGCGCTCGCCGGTGGCGGTGATAGGGCAGCACCGTATCGGGCGGATACCGGGTCCCGACCGGCAGCACCTCCCAGGGGTGGGAGTCGACGTCATCGATGGCTGGAGTGCGCACGACTCGATCCTAGTGGCGAAGTCTCGAAAGAATGCGACAGAGTGTCGATTGCCTGCCTGATGGCGGTGGGCTGGAATGGACGAGTGGAATTTCTCGGACTCGTGCTCATCGGCTGCCTCGTCGGGCTGACGACCGTGCTCTTCGGCTTCGGCGGCGGCTTCGTCACCGTCCCGATCATCACCCTCGTCGATGCCGACCTCGGACATGACACGGCGCGGGTGGCGGCTGCCACCTCGGCGCTGGTGATGCTCGTCAACGCCATCGTCGCCACCGTCTCGACCCGGCGGGAGACGCTGGCGCACCTCAAGGGACGCTGGTGGCTGCTGGGGCTCCTGGGCCTCGGCGGGGCACTCGGGGCCTTCGCCGGACGATTCGCTCCCGAAGCCCTGCTGCAGTGGGGGTTCGTCGCCTACATCGCGGCCACTGCCATCGACCTGCTCGTCCGTCCGGGGTTCTTCCGGCGAAAACCAGCGGTCGTCAATGAGGTCGGCGAAGCCAGCGAGGGCGGGCGCGGGATCTCCGCGGCCTGGGGCGTGCCGATCGGCGGGCTCGCGTCCTTCCTCGGCGTCGGCGGCTCGGTGATGACGGTGCCGATGATGCGCCGGTCCGGGGCGACGATGACTGTGGCCACGACCCTGGCCAACCCGCTGACCTTGGTGATCATGTCTCCGGCCGTGCTCGTGACGATTCTGACCCCGGCCTCGATCGAGGCTGCCGGAATCGTCGGCTCACTCGACCTGTTCGCCGCCGCGGCCCTGCTCATCGGCGGGCTGCCGATCATCGTGTTCCTGCGCCGCCGGGTTCCGAAGATCCCCGAGATCCTCCATGCTTGGGGGTACTTCGTCCTGCTCATCGCTGCCGGAGTCGTCGTCGCCGTGGCCTGAGGTGCTCACATGAGCGCGAGCATGCCCGCCATGCCGAGGCCCATGACGGCATGGCAGAGTGTGTGGATGCCGATCCGGCGCGAGTGCACGAGCAGGAGCAGCCACCAGACTGCGGCGAGTGCGGACAGGGCGATCGCGACCCAGTTGACGGCCGTCGCCCAGTCGGGGGTCTGGGTCATCGCCTGTGCCATATCGGATCCGCCGGAGTGGGCGTGGTCATGGTCTCCGTGGTGGCCGGCGTGGCCTTCACCGCTCCCATCGCCGTGGACGCCGTCGTCCATCGGGTGAGCCATGAGGAGCGGCATCGCCAGGAGCATCCACACCATTGCGGCATTGAGCACGATGTGTGAGGCGAGGCTGATCCTCGGTGTCCGTCCCCTGAGTCCGACCCCTCCGATGATCATGACCACGGTGAGGACGGCGAAGAATGCGACCTGCCCCCATGTGGCGATCGTTCCCGTGCTGACCCAGACCATGGCGATCATGCCGATGCTCATCACGAGGTGGTTGGAGTGCACGATCAGATCCATCCGGGCCGCGCCGACGTCCGGACATGTCGGACTCCGAGTCTCGTTCCAGTGTCTGAGGACGTGGATGAGGCAGACGAGTCCGGTGAATGCGAAGGCCGCTGTCAGAATGAGGGACCAGGGAAACGAGATCATCCCGGAATACTACACGTTGTAGTAGTGTCATGCATAACGGCAGCTCGCGAAGTGCGTCGCGGCGGCTGGCGAAGTGCGGGGCGGCGGCTCCTGCGGTGCGTCGCGGGGGCGCCGTCGCGCGTCTGAGCGGTTCAGCGGTGCGAGGCGGGTCCCGGGTGGGAGGTGTGCCGATCGTCAGGCCGACCGGGTATCCTCGGTGATACGACATACCGACGAGCGAGAGCGGAAGATGAAGCGCAGGAACAACGGCGAACTGGAGAACGCAGTTCTCACAGCACTGTGGGAGCGCGGCGAACCCATGGCGGTCGCTGAGCTGCAGTCCGCTGTGTCCGCGCCGAAGCCTGCGTACACGACGATGATGACGGTCCTGACCCGGATGGAGGACAAGGGTCTGATCACCCGTGAGCGGGTCTCACGGTCGCTGATGATCAGCCCGGTGCGCTCTCAGGCCGCGACCGCGGCTTCTCGGATGTCGCAGACGCTGCGCGACTCGACCGACTCCCGTGAGGTGCTGATGTCGTTCATCGGCTCGCTGGATGATGACGAGATCGAAGTCCTGCGCTCCTTCGTCCGCGACTGATCCGGACCGGCATGCTCGTCACGGCGATCGCTCTCCTCGTTGCGGCTGCCGCCGTCTTCTTCCTCTCACCGGTCGTCCTCTCCTATGGGAGCTGGCAGTCCCGACGGCCGAGCCTGGCGCTCAAGGCCTGGCTGGCCGCGCTGATCGGCGGTCTGCTGCTCAGCGCCGCCGCCGTCATCGCGCTCATCGCCGGCGCCCTCGACGCTGAGAGCAAAGGCGCCGGCTCACAGGCGCTGGTTCCGTGGATCGCCGGTTGGGTGGCCCTCTCCGTGGCCGGAATCGTGCTCGCTCTCGTGCTCAGCGCATCGGACGACTTCGGACGTCGGCTCAAGGCCGAAGCCCAAGTCCTGCGCTCGAGGTGGACGGACTGGTACATCGATGCGCCGTTTCGCATCGTCACCGTCGACGATGACGACCCCCGCGCCTGCTCGCTGGCGGGCCGACCGCCCGAGATCTACCTGAGCACGGGCATGCGCCGTGTCCTCAGCGATGACGAATGCGCGGCGATCATCGCCCATGAGAAATCGCATGTGCTGCGACGGCACAATCTCGTCCTCCGGGTCGCGGCGGTCAACTCCGCCAGTCTGCCTCGGCGACTGCCCGTGTCCCAGCGGTTCCGGGCCAATGTGCTCACCCTGGTCGAGATGATCGCCGATGACGATGCGGTGCAGGCGACATCGGCGGCCGCGGTCAGAGATGCCCTCGAGACCATCAGCGGTTTCAGCGGCGATGCCTCGCTGCGCCTGCGGTCGCTGCGGCTGCGGCGCATGCACCTGGGAACCGGCTGAATCGCGCTCGAGCCACATCTACTACACTGTTTCGTAATATGGTGGACACGACGACGGCAGTCCGCGGCGAACCGGCCAGCGGAACCGACACAGCCAAGGCACCTGCAGCCGCAGCAGTGCTCACGATCTCAGTCATCGCCGCGACTGTCGCGATCATCACCGGGATCCTCGCCGGCCCCGAGGTCTACACCTCGATCGCACGGGAGTTCCCGGGCACCGCGGTCGTCGTCCTCGTCGCGGTGCTGCGGTCCGTGCACGAGGTCTTCTCCATGCTGTCCTTGGGCATGCTCGCCGTCGTGCTCATGTTCACCTCCCGCACCATCCGACCGGGGTGGTCGCGGACCAGCATGACGGCGCGCGGACTGCTGCGGGCCTTCAGTGCGATCTGGGCGACTGCGGCGCTGCTGCTCACCGTCGTCGACGGACTCAACACCAACGGGATGACGCTGGGGGCACTCAATGATCCGGGACAGATGGGCTTCGCCCTGACCGGGACCTTCTATCCGGCCGCCTGGCTCATCGTCGCCGTCGCGGCGTTCATCGTCTTCGCCGTGTCCCTCCTCGCCGAGTCCTGGGCCGCCCATGCGGTGAGCCTGTGGATCGGCATGGTCGCCATCCTCGCCCCGGTCGTCATCTCCCAGGTTCTCGTCGGACCCAACCACGATCTGGGCGAAGACGCGGCGATCATCCAGACTCCGCTGGCGACAGTGGTGCTCGGGCTTCTGGCCGCCGGGGTGCTCCTCGAACTCGTCCACCCGCATTGCGGGGCCCTCGGCCGAATGGCCCGGTCCAAGCTGATGTGGGTGGGAATCATCGTCATCGCCTGCGCCGACGTGGTGATCTCGGTGTTCAAACTCGCCGGGACTCCGCTGCTCGACTCGACGACAGGCTGGCAGCTGCTCACCCGCTGGGCGGCCCTGGCCGTCATCGGCATCGCCCTGGTCGCGGCCGCCCCGGCGAAAGCGCGGAACGGTGCGCATCACGGGGATGCGAGCCCCGCCTCGGCGCGGTCGGGATCGGCACGGACCGGTGCGGCGCGGGTCGGCGTGCTCGTCGGGGTCACGGCCTGGGCGGCGATGACGGCGTCCATGGTGCTCGTGCCCTCTCCGAACTACTTCGCGCCCAACAGCACCGTGGCCGTGTTCCTCGGCTACACCGTCGAGGCCGCCCCCGATCCGATCGTCCTGCTCACGCACTGGCGGATCAACCTCCTGCTCACCTCGGTCGCGGTCGCCGCCATGGCCGCCTACGGCTTCGGTGTGCTCAGGCTCCGCCGCCGAGGCGACTCCTGGCCGGTGATCCGGACGATCTGCTGGATGACGGGGTGGATCATCACCATCGTGCTGATGAGCTCGGGCCTGGGCAAGTACTCCCCGGCCGACTTCGGCATCCACATGATCGTGCATATGACGCTGAACATGCTCATCCCGTCCTTGCTCGTCGGAGGCGGGCCGATCACGCTCCTGCTGCGAGCGACCACCGGCACCGGCCGCCTCGGGCGGCAGATCCACGCTCGGGTCAACCAGCTCATCGCCTGGAAGGGGCTGCGCATGCTGCTCCACCCGCTGTTCGTGTTCGTCGTCTACGTCGCCTCGTACTACGCTCTCTATCTCACGCCGCTGTTCGGCGAGATCATCCGGTACCACTGGGGCCATCAGCTGATGAACGTGCACTTCATCATCGTCGGCTACATGTTCTTCTCGCTGGTCATCGGCGTCGACAAGCTGCCGATCGAACTGCCGCACATCGGCCGGCTCGGCTATGTCATCGCCGCCATGCCCTTCCACGCGTTCTTCGGCATCGTCCTGATGATGACGAACACTCCGGTGGCGCAGAACTTCTATCGCACCCTCGATCTGCCCTGGCTCGACATCGCCGCCGAACAGTACTTCGCCGGCGGCATCGCCTGGGCCGGAGGAGAACTGCCCCTGCTGGGTGTGGTCATCGTCTTAGCCGTCCAGTGGACGAAACAGGACAAGCGGGACGCCCGGCGCTTCGACCGCCACGAGGACGCGGGCCTCAGCGACGAGTTCTCGGCCTACAACGACATGCTGCGCAAACTGGCCGAACGAGACGGGGTCGTCGCTGCCGACAGCGAGTCGGACGCGGCCGCGGATTCGGTCGCGAGCAGCGCGGACTCCTCCGCCGAGGCAGGGCCGGAGACGGCCGCGAACACGCCCGCAGGAAGCGCGAACTCGGCCGCGAGCAGCGCGGCGCAGGAAGGAACGAACGAACGTGAGCAGTGACAGCACGGTCCGTGAGGACAGCTCGGCGCAGTCGACGGGACTGACCGGCGGGGTCGATATCGACATCACCGGGATGACGTGCACCGCCTGCGCCCGTCGGGTCGAGAAGTCATTGAACCGCATCGACGGAGCCACGGCGTGGGTGAACTTCGCGACCGAACGCGCTCGCGTCACCGGCCTCGACGACCCCGAGGCGGCCCTGGCCGCGGTGAAGAAGGCCGGTTACGGGGCGCAGGTCCACAGACCCGGCGACGATGCCTGGTCCCAACGCGCCGCCGAGGTGCGGCTGAGCTCCCTGCGCCGGCGCCTCATCCTCGCCACCGTCCTCACCGTGCCGCTCATGGACGCCACCATCGCGCTCGCGCTGGTCGAGGCGTGGCGGTTCCCCGGCTGGGAATGGGTCTGCGTCCTCGTGGCCCTGCCGATCGTGACGTGGGCCGCCTGGCCGTTCCACCGCTCAGCGTGGAAGAACCTGGTCAACCGCACGACGAACATGGACACCCTGGTGTCCCTGGGCATCATCGCCGCCTTCGGCTGGGCGGTGGTGACCGCGGCCTTCGGCTTCAGCGGACCCGATGCCTGGCTGGGATTCGGGGTCGTGCCCGACGGCGCCGATGCCCTCTACCTCGACGTGGCCGCCGGAGTGACGACGTTCCAACTGGCCGGCCGGTACTTCGAGACCCGGTCACGGCGCAAGGCCGGGGACCTGCTGGCCGCGCTCAGCGATCTGGCCCCGAAGACCGCCCGCGTCCGCGGTGAGAACGGAGCCTTCGTCGACACCCCCATCGAATCGGTCCGCCCCGGCGACGTCGTCCTCGTCCGCCCGGGCGAGACCGTGCCCGTCGACGGCACGATCGTCGACGGCACCGCCGAACTCGACACCAGCAGCCTCACCGGCGAACCGGTGCCTGTGCCCGTGGCCGCCGGCGATCGCGCCGTCGGCGGTTCGTTCGCGACCAACGGGCAGATCACGATCGGCGCCGAGGCCGTCGGCGCCGACACCCAGCTGGCGCAGATCGCGACGATGGCGGAGAAGGCGCAGTCGCAAAAGGCCCTGGTCGAGAGCCTCGTCGACCGGATCACCGCGGTCTTCGTCCCGGTCGTCCTCGTCCTCGCTTTCGTCACCCTGCTCGTATGGCTGCTGCCGCTGGGGCACTCACCATCGCGGGCGATCGGGGTCGGCATCTCCGTGCTCATCATCGCCTGCCCCTGTGCGCTCGGTCTGGCCACCCCGACCGCACTCATGGTCGGCATCGGTCGGGGCGCCCGCTCGGGCATCCTCGTCAAGGGCCACACCGCGCTCGAGGCCAGCGGCAGGATCGACACGGTGCTGCTCGACAAGACCGGCACCGTGACCACAGGAACCCTGCAGGTCGCGGGGTCGTGGCTGCCCGAAACGGACCGCAGTCAGCTGCTGGAGAGGATCGCCGCCCTCGAGACACGGTCGGAGCATCCGGTCGCCCGCGGCATCCTCGATCACCTCCGATCACTCGCCGAGACGGGGGCGGCCAGCGCCGGCACCGCCGCCGCGGTCACGGACGTGACCGTGCTGCCCGGGGTCGGGGTCGAAGGCGTGGTCGATGGGCGCTCGCTCAAGGTCATCAGCGCCTCCGCTGCCGCTGAGCAGGCCGATCTGGGTTCGGAGCTCGCCGACTGGACGAGTGCCCAGGCGCAGGCGCAGCGCACCGTCGCAGTCGTCATCGACGATGGGACTCCGCTTGCCGGATTCGCCCTCAGCGACGACATCAAGCCCGACGCCATCGCCAGTGTGGAGCGGCTGCGGGCCCTGGGGCTGCGCACCGTTCTGCTGACCGGTGACAGCTCGGCTCCCGCCGGTGTCATCGCTGAGAGGATCGGCACCGACGAGGTCATCTCCGAGGTCCTTCCGGGCGACAAGGCCGCGGTCGTGACCTCCCTGCAGGAGGACGGTCACCGAGTGGCGATGGTCGGAGACGGCATCAACGACGCCTCGGCGCTGGCCGCAGCCGATCTCGGCATCGCCGTGGTCACCGGTTCGGACATCGCGATGAAGTCGGCCGACATCATCATCGTCCGCGACGACCTCGGCGCCATCGCCGAATCGATCATGCTCTCCCGCAAGACGCTGGGCACCATCCGCGGCAACCTCGTGTGGGCGTTCGGCTACAACGTCCTGGCGATCCCGATCGCGATGTTCGGCCTGCTCAACCCGCTGATCTCGGCCGCCGCGATGGCGATGTCCTCGGTGTTCGTCGTCTACAACAGTCTGCGTCTGCAGCGGGTGAAGCTGCACCCCTGAACGGGTGAGTGGCTCCGGTTGTCACTCGGCCACACGGTCATTCGGTCGAGCGCGTCGGCAGCCGGCGCGCTCGACCGGCCGCGCTGGAATCCGGTAGGAGCCGCGGAACGAGACGGACGAGGACGACCATGACCATCAGCTCGACGAGCGTCTGGGTGACCACGACGAGCGGGGCC
The DNA here is from genome assembly GCA_019117545.1 of Candidatus Brevibacterium intestinavium. GTDB lineage: Bacteria > Actinomycetota > Actinomycetes > Actinomycetales > Brevibacteriaceae > Brevibacterium > Brevibacterium intestinavium. The sequence goes on along the minus strand of DWZN01000072.1, from coordinate 6,252 downwards.
AGGGCGAAGCTCGCCGGCAGGGCGAGGACCAGCGGCAGGACGACGAGCGAATTGCGAGTCACCCCGCTGAAGACGACGGCCCGCCGGCCGGGAACGTCCAAGCCGGCGGCTCGTCCGGAGACCATGCCGATGACGACCATGATGGCGGCGAAGAGGCCGTAGACGGGAACGGTCAGCATCAGCGATCCCAACTGTGCGCCCACCTCGGCGATCTGGGAAGCCACGACCACGCCGAGCGTGATGACCATGAGCGGAACCATCGCGGCCGATGCCGCCCCTTCCCAGACCTGCGCCCGGCGGGTGCGATCCGCCGCGAACTGGGTCAGTGCCGCAGCCGCGAGGGGAAGGACGATGATGAGTGCGAAGGCCTCGACGAACGGTGCGTATTCGACGGAGGCGACGAACTCGGAACCGACGAAGAGCCACAGACAGACGGGAAGCAGCAGCATCTGAGCGACCATGAGCAGCGGTGAGGCCGCGAGCAGACGCCTCTCGTCGCCACCGGCGAGACCGGCGAAGACGATGACATAGTCGATGCACGGAGTGAGCAGGACGAACAGCACTCCGACCAGGAGCACCTCGTCGTGGGCCACGATCCGGGTCAGCGCCCAGACGACGACGGGGACGACGGCGAAGTTCACGATGAGGATCGTGGTGAGGAATCTCCAGTCGGCGAAGGCGCTTCCGATGCGGGCGAACGGGACGCCGAGGAAGGTGACATACAGCAGCAGAGCCAGCACCGGATGAATCGCGACCGCGGCCGGGTGCGCCGCCGAGGGAGCGAGGAGGCCGACAAGACCGCCGAGGATCAGGCCCGCGAGGTAGAGCGGAACCTGATGTCGGTCCATCCACGCCACAGCAGATTGCATGCAGGTCCACTCCTGTCCGATCGTCCGGAGACGATGCCCATCCTATGACAGTCCGCCTCCGCGCCGGCAGGCCTCGCGGGTCCCTCGGTGAGCAGCCGGGTTCAGCTGTTCCAGCGCCGGGTCCGCAGCACCGGAGGCAGTCCGAAGTAGATCGGCGGACGAGCAGAGGCCGGGCCGATGTCGCCGGCCGAGGCCTCACCGGCCGGGCTGCCTTCGCCGGCCGGGGCCTCACCGCTGGAGGCCTCACCGCTGGAGGCCTCACCGTCCCACGCTTCACCGGGCTCGCCCGGCAGCCCCAGCGCCCAGGCGCTCTCCCAGCTGATCAGCTCGCCGGCATGGCAGACGGGATCGCCGCCGCTCGAAGGCGGCTCGGCCCACGTCCACAGGTTGACTCCGTACTCGATCAGCGTGAGCCTCTCGCCGACTTCCCGGGTGGAGTTGTCCCTGACCAGCCCCCTGCGCAACCGCTCCGAGGTCTCCTCGAGTTCGGTCCACCCGTCCTGCCGATGCGGCAGGAACACCCACGTCCCCGCGGGGACGCGCTCGGCCACGAGCTCTTCGGGCCCGATGACGTCGACGGAAGGAGTCCCGACAGAAGACGCCTCGACGGAAGCCCCCTGGAGAGAAGCAGCCTCGGCAGTCGCCCCCGCACCAGAGACACCCGGCGCACCGGACGGGTCCGCGAACTCGGCCAGCAGCTGGCCGAAGCATGCTTCGGCCACGGCGGGGGAAGGGACGACGATGAGCAGGTGGGCCGCCTCGGCGCGGATCTCATCGAGGCGGAGGTGAGTGAACGCGTTCGTCCGCATCTCCGCGAGCACCTGCGTCCAGTGCCCGGGCATGGTTCCGCGGGAGAGGAAACCGCTGGTCCGCGGACGCTCCTCATCGTGTCGCATGGTCCGTCCTCCTCGCCGAGGCTGCTCATCATCTCCTTCCATCATGCCCCTTCGCCTCGGTGACGGTCACGACCGGATCGGTCCCGTAACGAATCGGTCACTTTGCCCGCGTCGTCGGTTACGCCGGGGAGGCGGAGGAATATGATCGCCGAAGTGGAGCGGGCATCGGCATCTGGGCCGCACTCGGTCCACGACCACATTCTGACTCCACCTGCCGCCCGGCTCCGAGTACCACGACGGGATCCCGATGTCCTCATCTTCCTCCTCCGACCCTGCCTCGAGGCGTGTTTCGGCGCGCCTGTCCTCTCGCGTTCTCCTCGCGCTCATCAGTCTGCTGACCATCGCCCTTGTGGCCGGATGCGCCGAGGCCGGCGACGCGAATGCGACGTCCGATGACTCCGCGTGGTCGACCGAGGAGGACCCGACACCGCAGGAGAACCGGAACTCCGGTTCCGACGAAGACGACGCCGAGGACGACGAAGACGCCGAGGCGGCCGCGGAGGACAGCGAAGACAGCAGCGAAGGCGGCGGGGACGACAGTTCGGAGGTGGGTCGGGCGGGCAGCTCGACGCCGGGCACAGCGCTGGCGATGCTCGACGAACTCACCATCAAGGGCCGGGCGCCGAAGACCGGTTACGACCCGGACCTGTTCAAATGGCGTTCGGACGCCGACCACAACGGCTGCGACACCCGCAACGATGTGCTCCGACGCGATCTGAAGAACATCACGCTCAAGGCCGGAACCAAAGGCTGCGTCGTCATCGCCGGGGATCTGGCCGATGACTACAAGGGTGAGACCTTCGCCTTCGATCGGTCCCCGAACAACATCGACATCGACCACATCGTCGCCCGCTCGAACGCGTGGCAGACCGGGGCGGCGGACTTCGACGAGAACACCCTCAAGGAGTTCGGCAACGATCCGCTCAACCTGCTCGCGGTGAGCTCGAACCTCAACCGTCAGAAGGGCGATGGGGACGCCGCGACCTGGCTGCCGCCGAACAAGAGCTACCGCTGCGAATACGTCGCCCGCCAGATCGCGGTCAAACACAAGTACGGACTCTGGGTCGTCGAGGCGGAGAAGACCGCGATGGAGCGCGTGCTCACCGACTGCGACGAGCAGCCGGCATTCTCCGAAGACTCATCCTGGCCCGCCCCCGGCGACGGCGACAACGTCACGACCGCGCAGGAGACGAAGAAGCCGGCGAAGCCCGAGGGCTCCTCCGAGTCGTCGGGTTCGAAGGGTTCGGCCGGCTCCGGCTCCTCCGGGTCCTCGAACGGGTCGACGCATTACAAGAACTGCACCGCCGCGCGTGAGGCCGGTGCCGCACCGGTGCGCGTGGGCGACCCGGGGTACGGCTCACACCTCGATCGCGACGGCGACGGCATCGGCTGCGAGTAGCCGACTCAGCGCCGGGCTGCTGGCCTGCCCGATGGATCCCGGTGTGTTCTGGATCTCAACTGTTCGGTAATCTGATTCCTGACCCACGGCTCTGAGGCTTCCTCTCTTCGAAGCGGTCAGAGCCTCAGCCTGTGTCGCCGACGATGAGGAGACTGATCATGTCCGGATTGGACACCGCCCTGACGCCTCTGCGCTTCCTCGAGAGGTCGCTCGAAGCCCACCCCGAGCGGGAAGCGATCATCGACGGTCCCCGGCGCTTCACCTACCGGCAGATGGCCGACACCGTCCAGCGCCTGTCCGAAGGGCTCAAACGCCGCGGACTGTCCGACGGTGACACCGTCGCCGTGCTCGCGCCGAACAGCGCCGAGGCGCTCATCGCCCACTACGCGGTGCCGCTGGCCGGCGGTGTGCTCGTCATGCTCAACACGCGCCTGGCCCCACCCGAGATCGACTACATCCTCGGCCACAGTCAGGTGAAGTTCCTCTTCGGCGATGCGGGCCTCCTCCAACCGGTCGTCGACGCCGGCGCGGCGAGCGGGGTCGAGGCCATCGTCGTCCACCCGGACGAAGACGGATCGCCGGGCGAACTGAACCCCACGGACGGTCGGGTCGAAGCCTATGCCGATTGGACCGCCTCGGCGCCGGAGAACCCGCGGGCCTGGGAAGTCGAGGATGAGACCGCGACGATCACCGTCAACTACACCTCGGGCACCACCGGCCGGCCGAAGGGCGTGATGTACACCCATCGCGGCGCCTACCTCAATTCGCTGGGCGAAGTCATCACTCAGGACTTCGCCCCGCGCACCCGCTACCTGTGGACGCTGCCGATGTTCCACTGCAACGGCTGGTGCACGACCTGGGCGCTGACCGCGGTGTCAGGCACGCATGTGTGCCTGCGGGCCGTGCGTGGCACCGAGGCCTGGCGACTCATCGACGATGAGAACATCACCCGTATGGCCGGCGCCCCGGTCGTGCTCAACACCATCGCCGGGGCCAAGGAGGCCCACACCATGGACGGTGCGCTGTCGATCACGACCGCCGGTGCCCCGCCGTCGCCGACGACGATCGCGCTGCTCGAAGAGCTCGGCATCGAGGTCATCCACGTCTACGGGCTGACCGAATCCTACGGACCCTATTCCGTGTGCGAACCGCAGCCCGAATGGATCGGCCTGCCTGTCGACGAACGCGCGGCCCTGAAGTCGCGACAGGGGATCGGCATGATCAGCGCCGACCGCATGCGCGTGGTCGAAGTGCGCGACGACGATGTGCTCACCGATGTGCCGGCCGATGGGGCGACGATGGGTGAGATCATCATGCGCGGCAACAACGTCATGAAGGGCTATCTGGGCGCCCCGGAAGCCACTGCCGAGGCCTTCCGCGGCGGGTGGTTCCACACCGGGGACCTCGCCGTGATGCACCCGGACGGCTATGTGCAGATCCTCGACCGCGCCAAGGACATCGTCATCTCCGGCGGTGAGAACATCTCGACGATCGAGGTCGAGCAGGCCATCGTCGCCCATGAGTCCGTCGCCGAGGCAGCCGTCGTGGGCATGCCCGATGACAAGTGGGGACAGCGGCCGCTGGCCTACGTCGTGCTGGGGCCCGGCGCCGAGGTGGACGAGGCCGGACTCATCGCGTTCGTCAAGACCCGCATCGCCTCCTACAAGGCGCCGAGCGCCGTGGAGTTCGTCGATGCCCTCCCGACGACCTCGACCGGGAAGATCCGCAAGAACGCGCTGCGGGAGCGGGCGCAGGGATAGTCCCGGCCGGGCTCGTCGGGCAGCCTCAGGCGTTCGGCAGGGGCACGTTCTGCAGGCGCAGCTGACCGCGGGAGAGCTGCTTGCCGGTGGCGGAATCGGTGATGATGACCTCCCACAGCTGCTGGGTCCGACCCTGATACAGGGCGTTGGCCTCGACGTCGACGCGGGCGCCGGTGCTCGGACGCAGGAAGTCGGTGGCGTTGTGGACGCCGACGGCGAATTCCCCGCGATCGGCCACGGCGTGGCTGGCGCCGATGCTGGCGGCGCTTTCGACGATGGACGTGTAGACACCGCCGTGGATCACGCCCCACGGGGTGTAGTGGTCCTCACCGAGTTCGGCATGGTCATCGCTCCTCGCAGTTCCGATTTTCAACGTCGAGGTCAGCCTACAGAAGCGGTGTCGTCCTGCCGCACATTCTCAAAGCGCTCAATGCCCCTCCGGTGGCATGATGTCGGATGAAGCCCGTCGCGCGATGGCGGCGACTTCGTGGAGCACCTCGGCAAGCCTCTCTCGGTCGTGGGAAGACAGGCTCGTCGCCAACTCGCTCGAGGCTTCGTCCACGGGCGCATAGAACTCCCGCAATTCAGCGAAGCGGTCCGAGGGAGTCAGTCGGGCCGAGCGCCCGTCTTCGGGGTTGCTGTCCCGGACCAGCCACCCGTCTTTGACCAGACGCGAGAGGATCCCGGTCAAGGTGGCGCGGTGATAGCCGGTCCGCTCTGACAGATGCGAGGGCGTGCACGGACCGTCCCGGTCGATGACGTCGAGAATATCGAGGTCGCGGGGATTGAGCCCGGCGGCCATCGCGACTCTGTCGTTGACGATGCGCAGTTCGATGCGCAGCACTCGAACGGCTTCTCGGAGGCTGTCTGCTTCGCTCAACGCTTCCGTCCTCTGCGCTCGGTCGTCGGCGCAACGACCGAGCGCGAATAGTCATTGCTCGTCAGCAGGCTGACCATGGCGGCGGCCAGATCGGGTCGAGACGTGGATCCGCGGGTGGGGTTGCCGGGCTCGAGGCGGTAATCGGAGACGGCATCGGTGTCGATCAGGCGTCCGGGACGGACCACGGTCCAATCGATGTCGCGGACAGTCTGCAGATACTCCTCCATCGCCCGCATGTCGGCGTAGAGAGTTCTCCCGATGACTCCGCGCAGAAGAGGGAAGACCAGATGATCTGCGAACCAGTTCATCGGCGGAGGCGGATACGTCAGTCCGGCGCTGACGACGATGAGCCGGCTGCTGCGCTCACTGCTGCGCATGGCATCGACAATATTCCGGGTTCCTTCGGAATAGACGGTGATCGCCCGGCGACGGTAGGGCGACCCGAGTG
>DWZN01000071.1 GCA_019117545.1 Candidatus Brevibacterium intestinavium | reverse complement strand
GCGACCGGATGACCGCGATCGTTCTCATTCATCAAGACCCCGGCGCGGGCGTCCCCGACTCATGCGCGGGCATGTCGACCCCGATGCGGGTGCCCCAGACTCATGCGCGGGCGTGCCGAACCCAAGCGCGGGCGTGTCGAACCCAAGCGCGGGCGCCCCAGACTCATGCGCGGGCGTCCGGACTCAGGTGTCAGTGTCCCGATCGGCGTCGGGCAGCCAGACGGTGAGCACGGCGCCCTTGAATCGGTCGCCTTCCTCACCGCGGCCCTGCACGTCCACGGCTCCCCCGAGCCGCCGGATCGCCTGGACGACCAGCGACAGCCCGACCCCGCGCGTGCCCGTCTGCTGATGGCCCTGCCCCTGGTCGGTCTCGACCCCGTCGTGCTTCGTCGACCAGCCCCGCTCGAAGATCGCGTCGACGTGCTCCTCGTCGATCCCGGGCCCGTCATCGCTGACCTCGACCGTGAATCCCCCGGCACCACCGGATCCGGACAGGCTGACATGGACCCTCTTGTCCTCGGGCAGAACGTCCTGCCTGCTCAGCGCGTCGAAAGCGTTGTCGATGAGGTTGCCGAGGATCGTCGCGAGATCACGGTCGTCCCCGCTGAGGCGGCCCGTGAGTTCGGCGGTGTCGACCGTCATCTCGATGCCCTCCTCGGCGGCCTGGGCGATCTTCGACAGCAGCAGTGCCGACAGGACGGGATGGTCGAAGGTCATCGACCCGTCCCCCTTGACCCGGTTGAGGTCGTCGAGGTCCTTGGCCGCGAAGTCGATGGCCTCGTCGACGTGCCCGGTCTCGAGCAGGGACACGACCATGTGCAGCCGGTTCGCGTATTCGTGGGTCTGCGCCCGCAGGGAATCCGAGAAGGAGCGGACGGAGACGAGCTCGCCGGAGAGTTCGGCCAGCTCCGTGTGGTCGCGCATGGTCACGACCCAGGTGTCGCTGGCGGCCTCGGTGGGCTGCTGGTTGACCACGAGGACCCGATCGTCGGTGTAGTGGATCTCGTCCCGGGCCCAGCGGCCGGAGGCGAGCAGATCGAGCAGGGCCCCGGGCAGGTCGAGCTCGTCCAGCGGGGTGCCCACCGTCGCGGCCTCGGTGGGAGGCGCATCCACCGCCGAGGCGGGAGCCGGGTCCGCATCGTCCCCGCCCGCCGTCAGGCCGAGCAGCTCCCTGGCCTCGGAGTTGATGAGCACGATCCCCCGTGACCGGTCGACCAGCAGCAGGCCCTCGGAGACGGCTTTGAGCACCGAGGAGTAGAAGTCGAGCATGCTGCGCAGCTCGTCGGCGCCGTAGTCGCCGGTGACTCTGCGCAGTCCCCGCGAGGTCACCCAGGACGAGCCGATGCCGAGGGCGAGGGTGAGCACGGCGATGCCGATGAGCCATTTGCTCTGCGCCATGAAGCCCTCGCGGACCGAGTCGGCAGAGCTGCCGACGATCACGGCGCCGACCACCGTGTCGCGCCTGATCTCGTCGGCGCCGACGTGCTCGGCGTGGACCGGGGTGATGACGTACATGGTGCCGTCGCCGGGTCCGCCGTCGTCGATGAAGCGCACGCGCGATTCGCCGTTCTCCAGAGCCTGTTCGTCGACGGACTGCGCCAGCTGGTCGATCGAGTCCTCGGGGATCCTCCCGGAGTTCGCCGAGACGATCTTCTCGTCGAACGTCTGCTGCCGATTCGGTGAGCCGAGGGTGGGCGGGGTGAGCAGGAAGTCGATGGGCACGACGGCGGCCACATCGAAGCCGTATTGGCTGATGACGTTGTTGAGCATGGTCTCGACATCGGTCCTGGACTCGGCGTCGAGGAAGTCGTCGTGCCCGGCCTCACCGGTGCCGACGAGTCCGAGGGACAGCGACATATTGTCCGCGGCCGAACCCATCAGGTCCTGTTCGCGCTTCGTGTTCAGCTGGGAGAGCTGAATGTAGAGCAGGCTCGTGGTCAGGACCATGATGCCCACGAGCATGATCGAGTTCGCGAACATGATCCGTCCGGCCACCCCGAAGCGGACCCACCGGCTCAAGCGTCCCACCGGTCCGGCGGGTCCCTTCGACATGATGGATCGCTTCTGCTTGGGCATGGACCCCATTGTGCCACCTGTGAAGCAAGCCTCGGCGGGACCGAATCTCTCCTGGTCAGGGGCCGGATCATCCTTGATCAGCGGCCGGCTCTCCCCTGGTCAGCGGTCGAGTCGAGAGCCGAGATCAGAGCCCGGGCGCGGATCCGGACGCCGCGGCCGGGATCGGCGGACTCGTCACAGCGCGAGGCGGATCGGCCCGGCCGGCACCGCCGAGCACACGAGCACCTCGTCGTCGCCGACGCGGGCGGCCGGTTCGATCGGGTAGAGCACGGACCCCGCTGCCAGCGACACCGCGCAGGTGCCGCAGGACCCGCCGCGGCAGGAGTTCGGGGAGCCGAATCCGCGGGCTTCGAGGGAGTCGAGCAGGGTGCCCTCCTGTGGCTGCCAGACGAAGCTCGTTCCGGTCTCCTCGAGAGTCACCTCGGCGGCCGAGCATCCGGCGATGATCTCGCTCATTCCCGTGTTCGGGGAGGCGAAGGTCTCCTGGTGGACGGCCGGGACTCCGGCCTCGGCGCTGGCGGCGAGCACGGCCGCGGTGAAGTCCCTGGGTCCGCAGACCATGACGTTGTCGCAGCCGGCCACCCAGTCGACGAGCTCCCGGTGACTCGGCCGGCCGGCGGTCGCGGTGTCCCGGTGATGGGCCTCGACGGGGATGCTGCCACCGCCGGCCCGCTCCTGCAGACGGTTCCACAGGCAGGCGGTCCGGTGGTCGCGGTCGACGTGGAAGAGTCGGATCCGGTCGGTGGCCGGCAGCTCCCCGAGCCCGTCGGCCCGCAGCAGTCCCAGGCTCGGGGTGATGCCGATGCCGGCGGTGACCAGGGCCGTCGTCCCGCCGAAGACGCGGGAGGCGGTCATGGTTCCGTGCGGGCCGGAGGTGAGGATGCGTTGGCCGGCCTCGAGCTCGGCCACGGCCCGTGAGCCTCTGCCCTGCGTGCGCACGGCGATGCGGACGATGTCGTCGTCCACCTCGGTGATCGTATAGGTCCGCCAGAACGGTGCGCCGAGGTCGAGGTGGACGCGCAGATTCGTACCCGGTTCGTCGAATTCGCGGATCCAGCCGAGATCGTCACGCAGAGCCACCTCGACGATGTCGTTGCAGATCCTCTGCCGGCCGACCACGGTCATGAACCGCGGGCTGCGGGCGACCTTGATCAGTTCACGCGGGGCCGGGCCCTCGATGACGATCTCGTCGCCGGCGGCGACCTCGCCGGTCTCGAGGATCTGACCGTAGATCCCGCAGTGCAGGTGCCCGCACGCGGAGTTGAGCACCCGCGGGACGTTGACGTCGACGGCGGTGGTCCGGGGGTTGACCGTCGTCGCCGGGCAGCGTTCGATCGTCGAGCGGATCGCCAGCCGCACCCCGCCGAGGCGGATGATCGAACCCACGAGCGCGAATTCCGCGAAGGGCTCGAGACCGTCGAGGAGGACGTTGCCGCGGAAGCGCAGCGGGTCGAGACCGTCCGCGGCGGCGCCGAGAGCGGCCCGGCCCTCGTCGGTGTCGGCGATCGCGGCGACCGTGGCCGGATTGATGAGCGAGATCCCCGACTTCTGCGAGTCGAACATCCCCTGGTCCGCGACCGCCAGCCCTCGCGGGAAGTCACCCTGAGGGGGTATGCGCTCGGAGAGGAAGCGCGCCGAGGCGGCCCTCGACTCCCGATCGTCGGTGGCGAACGTCGTCGACTCCCCTGCCGGGTCCGTCAGGGTCACGGTGGCGGATTCGACGTCGGCCGCCTCGGCGAGGGCGACGGCCACGCGCCACTTCTGCAGCTCGGTGTCGTTCTTGAGCACCGTGAACGCCGAATAGGAGTGCCAGGCATCATCGGGGACGTCGAGGCTGCCGTTCGTGAACGCGGCGACCCGGTCACCGCGGATCCCGCGGTCCTTGACCACCCTCGCTTCGGTGAGCTCCTCGGCGGGGAAGCCCTTCACCGGGAAACGGAAGAGTCTGGCAACACGCATACCTACGATTGTAGGAGTCGCAGCAGACGCCCGGCCCACGATGAGAGCAAACGCACAGCCGCCTCGGCGGGGGTCCATTGACTCATACCCTGTAGGGGTATACCGTGTGAGCATGACTGAGCACCATGGATACACCCCGCAGAAGGACGCTCTCGCGCGGAGGATGAAGCGGATCGAAGGCCAGGTCCGCGGCATCGGGAAGATGATCGATGACGACAAGTACTGCATCGACATCCTCACCCAGGTCTCCGCCGCGACAGCCGCGCTGCACGCGGTCTCCATCAACCTCCTCGAGGAGCACATCGCTCACTGCGTTGTCGACGCCGCCGGCTCCGGCGACGACGAGGCCGCGCGGAAGAAGATCGAGGAGGCATCAGCCGCCATCGCCCGACTCATCAAGAGCTGAACCGACCGGCCGCGTCCGCCCCGAAGGGTGGGACGACGCTTGGGGATCGGCATTCGGGCACCATTCACAGCTGATAGGAGAATGCAATGACCACCACGAACATCACAGTGACGGGAATGACCTGCGGACACTGCGAGGCCGCTGTCAAGGAAGAGCTCGGCGGCCTGCCGGGTGTCAGCGACGTCGCCGTCGAGCTCAACGCCGGGGGCGATTCCCCGGTGACGATCACCTCGGCGGAGGAGCTCGATGAGGAGGCCATCCGCGCCGCCGTCGATGAGGCCGGCTACGAGGTGAAGTGATGCCCCGCGAGGTCGATCTCGACATCACGGGAATGACCTGCGCATCCTGCTCGGCCCGGATCGAGAAGAGACTCAGCCGCCTCGACGGGGTCTCCGCCGAGGTCAACCTGCCGCTCGAGACCGCGCACGTCGTCATCGACTCCGAACTGTCCGATGACGACATCACCGCCGCCGTCGCAAAGGCCGGGTACGGGGCCACGGTGCGCGAGGCCTCGACGAGCGGGCCGGGACCGGAGATCGTCGACTACGATCCGCGACACCTGCGGCCGCGCTTCATCGGCTCGCTGATCCTGGCCGTGCCGATCGTGGCGATCTCGATGGTCATGGGCTGGCACTTCGCCGGCTGGCAGTGGATCGTCGCCGTCCTCGCCCTGCCCGTGGTGACCTGGGGCGCCTGGCCCTTCCACTCGGCGGCGTACAAGGCCGCACGAGGCGGGTCGACGACCATGGACACCCTGGTCAGCGTCGGCATCATCGTCGCCAGCGGGTATTCCTACGTCACCCTCGGCCGTGCGGTGCTCGACGGCTGGGGCTGGTCGATTCCCGCCGAGTACCACGTGTGGTTCGAAGCCGCCGCGGCGATCACGGTGTTCCTGCTCATCGGCAAGCTCACCGAGGACAGGGCGAAGACCCGCGCAACCGCGGCGCTCAAGGCCCTGCTCGACCTCGGGGCGAAGTCCGCGACCGTGCTGCGGGAGGGGTCCGGACCCGCAGGCGCGGCGTCGGGATCGGGGACGGCGCACGACCCCCGCACCGAGGTGCAGGTGCCGATCGACGAGCTCGTCGTCGGCGATGTCTTCCTCGTCCGCCCCGGCGAGAAGATCGCCACCGACGGCGAGGTGCTCACCGGCCATTCGGCGATCGACGAGGCGATGCTCACCGGCGAATCCGTGCCGGTCGAGGTCGCTCCCGGCGACACCGTCACCGGGGCCACGATCAACACCTCGGGCGTGCTCGAGGTCAGGGCCACACGGGTGGGTGCGGATACGACGCTGGCGGCCATGGCCGATCTCGTCAGCCGCGCGCAGACCGGCAAGCCCGCCGTGGCTCGCCTGGCCGATCGGATCTCGGCGGTGTTCGTCCCGATCGTCTTCGCCATCGCCGTGGCCACGCTCCTGGTCTGGGGGCTGGTCACCGGCGGCTGGGCGATGGGCCTGCACGCCGGTCTCACGGTCCTCATCATCGCCTGCCCCTGCGCACTGGGTCTGGCCACGCCGACCGCGTTGGCGGTCTCGTCCGGGCGCGGATCCCAACTGGGCATCCTCGTCTCCGGGCCCGAGGCGCTGGAGTCGACGCGCTCGATCGACACGGTCGTGCTCGACAAGACCGGCACCCTGACCACAGGGGTGATGAGCCTGGCCGGCACCGAGCTGTCGGCCCCGGACTTCGAGGTCCTGGCCCGACTCGAGTC
>DWZN01000070.1 GCA_019117545.1 Candidatus Brevibacterium intestinavium | reverse complement strand
CGAATGGACAAGCTGAATTCGCAGATCGCCGACAAGCACGAGGAGATGGCCGCCCACGACCAGACGGACTTCGAGGGCCTGGCCGAACTCACGGGCGCACTGAACGGACTCAAGGACGAACTCGACGAACTCGAGATGCGCTGGCTCGAGGCCACCGAAGCGCTGGAGGCCTGAAATGGTCGATGAGGATCGGATGCGTCAGCTGCTGGCCGCCGAGCGGGAGGATGCGCAGCGACTCATCGCCTCGCTGTCCAACGGCATCGACGAGGTCTCGGCCGCCCGCGAAGGCGACAACAGCGATGACGAGCATGACCCGGAAGGCGCGACCCTGGCCTTCGAACGCTCCCAGGCCGCGACTCTGCTCGACCAGTCACGTGCCCGGCTGCAGGACATCGCCGACGCGGTGACCAGGCTCGACAACGGCGAGTTCGGGATCTGCGTCGACTGCCGCACACCCATCGCGGAGGCCCGACTGGAGATCCGGCCCTATGCGGCGCGGTGCGTCGACTGCGCCGCTCGGGCCTGAATTCAGCGGCCCTGAGCTCGGCAGAACTTTACGGTCAGCGGGGCGAATGCGGTAACGTATCTGCGTGTCTGCCCGTGACTATCGCCTCGACCGTGCCAAAGGGATCCTCATCTTCGCGGTTGTCCTCGGCCACCTGATGGCGAGGACTTCGCCCTGGGAATCACCCGTCCTGGGCGCGCCGATGTACCTCATCTACTCGTTCCACATGCCTGCCTTCGTCTTCTTGGCAGGCATCACGGCCAAGTCCAACCGGCTGCCGGAGAGAGTCCTGAACTTCCTCGTCCTGCTTGCGGCGGTGCTGCCGCTGATGTGGGTGTGGATGTGGGCGTTCGGCCTCGACCCCGACTACAGCTTCCTCACCCCGTTCTGGTATTCGTGGTTCCTGCTGTCCATGGCCTGGTGGATGATCACGGTCCCCTTCATCGAGCGCTTCCCGCGCACGATGCTCGTCGCCTCCCTGGGTGTGGGCCTCTTCGGCGGTGTCCTGCCGATCCTCGACACCGAGCTGTCGGCGGCCCGCACAATGGCGTTCTGGCCCTTCTTCGTCATCGGCAAGCTCTACGGCAAACAGATCATCGACTGGGCCGGCAGCCTCGCGATCTGGCAGAAGCTCGGTCTCAGCTTCGCCGCCCTGGCCACCGTCGGCTACTTCTACGTCGACCAGGTCGACCACCACTGGCTCTACGGCAGCCTCAACTTCGCGCACTTCCATGTCAGCATCCCCGAAGGGGTCGGCCTGCGCCTGATCATGGACATCGCCGCCGTGCTCATGACCCTGGCGCTGCTGTCGTGGCTGACCGACCGCAACGGGCTCATCGCCAAGATCGGCAAGCACAGTCTGGCGATCTACGTTCTCCACGGCTTCGTCGTCCGCGGCCTCCAGCCCGTCCTCGACGGCAGCCGCGACGTCCTGCCCGACGCCATCGTCTTCCTCATCTGCCTGGCTCTGGCCGTGGTCTGGACGGGTGTGCTGTCCTGGACTCCGTTCGAACGGGCTCTGCGGTGGTATGCTTCGACCGCTTCGAGGCTCATCCTCAAACCGTTCTCAGCCCTGTGGTCGCGGACTCGCTGGGCCGCCTCGAGTCCGGCCGACAGTCAGGATGGTCCCGACGCGCCTGCTGCCTCCGGTGGTCTCGGCGGCCTCGGCGGCATCGACGGCCCCGAGGGTCCCGGCTTCGTCGATGGCTCCGGCGACCGGGACGGGGAGGACGCCCACCCGGCTGCGCACGATTTGGCGCATCCGGCTCCGTTCGAGCACTACCCGCTTCCGGGTTCGCACGAGGTTCCGCAGAACGCCGCGTACGGAAGCACCCAGGAAGTGCCCGCCGGCTCCGCACAGCCGACCGCGCAGGGAACACCCCAGCCCGAGACCCGCAACGCTGCGAAGCACTCCGCCACGCCCCACCTCGGCGAGCGCTCCGATCGCTACCGTCGCCTCCCGGTCTACCTCAGCACGCCCCCGGACGACGAGGACCGCTGACCGGCCGTCTCGCCTCGCGGGGATTGTGACCGTTCCGGTCGCCTCGGCGAGGTTCCTGAGCGTTCCGGCCGCCTCGGCGAGGTTCCTGGGCGTTCCGGTCGCCTCGGCGGGGTTCCTGAGCGTTCCGGCCGCCTCGACGGGGATCCTGACAACGGAATATGTCATTGTGACGCCCGTCGCTTCACCGATCGTGGTTTGATACCTGAAGTTCGGGCCGATACCCGGACATGGACGATCCCCCACCACCGAATCGGAGAGCACCCATGACCGCGACCAACGCATTGACCCAACGCCTCGACGCCGGGCCGGTGATCTGCGCCGAAGGCTTCCTCTTCGAACTCGAGAAGCGCGGGTATCTCACCGCCGGTGAATTCGTGCCCGAGGTGGCTCTCGAATTCCCCGATGCCCTGCGGTCCCTCCACGTCGACTTCCAGCGCGCCGGCTCGGACATCGTCGAAGCCTTCACGTACAACGGGCACCGCGAGAAGATGCGCGTCATCGGCAAGGAGGATCTGCTCGAACCCCTCAATCGCTCAGCCCTGCAGATCGCCCGGTCCGTCGCCGACGCCAAGCCCGGCAACTTCATGGCCGGCAACATCTCGAACTCGAACATCTGGGACCCCGCCGACGAAGGCAAGCAGAACGAGGTCCGTGCCATGTTCTCCGAAATGGTCGGCTGGGCCGTCGAGGAAGGCGCCGACCTCATCATCGGCGAGACCTTCTACTTCGCCGGCGAGGCCATCGCCGCCGCCGAGATCGCCAAGGCCAGCGGCCTGCCCGTCGTCCTCACCCTCGCCCCCATGGCCTTCCAGGAGATGGCCGACGGCGTCGGGATCGTCGAAACCGCTCAGCGACTCGAACAGCTCGGCGTCGATGTCGTCGGCCTCAACTGCTTCCGCGGACCGGCGACGATGCTGCCGTGGCTCAAGGAGATCCGCGCGGCCGTATCCTGTCATGTCGGTGCCCTGCCCATCCCCTACCGCACGACCCCGGAGGAGCCGACCTTCTTCAATCTCTCGGATCCGGGCGCCGAGGTGGCCTGCCCGCACGGCCGGACATTCCCCACAGCTCTCGACCCGCTGCAGACCAACCGCTACGAGATCGGCGCGTTCGCCAAGGAAGCCTACGATCTGGGAGTCAACTACATCGGCGTCTGCTGCGGAGCGACGCCCATGCACATCCGCGAGGTCGCCGAGGCCGTCGGCCTGGTCACGGACGCCAGCCGGTTCTCGGAGAACATGGCCAACCACTTCATGTACGGAGACAATGAGCGGCTGGCCGACAATGTCGTCGCCCTCGGCGACACCGCCTGAGACCGAGCGCAGAAGCGGGCCCCGCCCGACGAGGAAGCCCGGCGGCCGAACGCCAGGTGGCGGGGTGTCCGGCGGCCCGGCTGTCCGGTGGCGGGATGCCCGGTGGCGGGCTGTCCGGCGACGGGCTGTCCGGCAGCGAAGCGTGGCCGGTGCCGAAGCCTGGCCACACAGGATTCTCCGGTAGACAATCGTTGATTTCCCACGAAGATCTCTACGAATACTTGCCGGAGAATCGAGCGGACGTGCCGAGCAAGCCTCTCCGAGCATCCCTCACCGTTGGTGTTGGCCTGCACCGGCAGTGCCACCGCATACAGTCAGC
>DWZN01000069.1 GCA_019117545.1 Candidatus Brevibacterium intestinavium | reverse complement strand
GACCTCGCCGACCTCCAGCACTACGCCCGGTCGGGTCTGGAGACCCGCAAGCTCAAGGCCGACCACCCCGATGCGGTGGTCACCTCGAACGGCTCCCACGGGAAGTTCTACGCCCGGATGCGCAAGACCTTCGGCATGGCCGATGAGTCCGCGCTCCAACTGCTGCACAAGACGCAGTCGGCCAAGAGCCTCGACAGCCTCGACCGGCTCTTCCGCGACCACATGCTCGAGACTCCGGTGACCTTCGACCTCGCCGAGACCGCCGTCGCCCAGTTCGGCGACCTCAAGGACGCCCACGACCATGTCGTGCAGCTGCGCAAACAGCGCGATCATCTGCTGCAGCTGCGGGAGGCGGCGTCCGGTTTCGAGACCGCCAATGACATCGCGGCGAAAGCGATCGCCCTGAGCGAGTCCCTGCTGCCGTATCAGAAGCGGCGCGAACTGAGCATCCTCCGGTCTGATCTTTCGGCTCTGACCCGGCAGATCGTCGAACTCGAGGTCACCGCCGACCGGGCGAGGCGCGACTATGACGCCGCGGTCGACGAATACGACCTGGCCAGACGCGCGACGCTCGAGCTCGGCGGTTCGGAGGCCGAGCACCTCCAGCAGCGCATCTCCGCCGCCGAGACCGAACGCCGAGCCATCGCCGAGCGCTGGGCCGGGCTGGCTCGCCAACTCGAACAGGCCGGCATCGACTCCGCCCCGACCACGGCCGCGGAATTCGCCGAACTCCAGGCCCAGATCGCGACCAGCCTCGACGACGACACCCAGGTCGCAGGCCCCAGCCACGCCGATCACGACCGCTTCTCCCAAGCCCGCGCCCGGGTCAGGGAACTCGAGGGTGAGATCGAATCGCTGCGCCGTTCGGGATCGACCGTGCCGAACAGCCTCATGGCGATCCGGGCCGAGCTCGCCGCCGGCACCGGACTGAGCGAGAAAGCGCTGCCCTTCGCCGCCGAACTCATCGAGGTCGATCCCGATCAGGCCCGGTGGACCGGCGCGATCGAGCGGGTGCTGCGTCCCATGGCCCTGACCGTCCTCGTCCGCGCGGAGAATCTCACCGCCGTGCGCACCTGGGTCGACGCCCACCGAATCCGCGGTCGCCTCGTCTTCGAGGAGATCCCACACCAGGTGCCTTCTCCGCGCCCCGTCGGCAGTGAGAAGTCCCTGGTCAACAAGGTGCGCGTGTCCGACACCGGGTTCGGCGACTGGGTGCGGGCGACCCTGTCCGAACGCTTCGACTTCGCCTGCGTCGATCACCCCGACGAACTCGACGACCACCCGCGTGCCGTGACCGTCAAGGGCCAGGTCAAGACCTCGCGGACACGGTATGAGAAGGACGACCGCAGACGCCTCGACGATCGCAGCCAATGGGTCCTCGGCGACCGTGAGGCCAAGCTCGAAGCCCTCATCGACTCCCTCAAGCAGGCCCAGACGGAACTGGCCGCCGCCGAGCAGATCGTGGCCGCCGCCGATGCCGAAGCCGCTCAGGTCCACCGCCGCCGAGGCATCCTCGCCGGCATCCGCGAACAGTCCTGGAGGGACGTCGACCGGGTGGGGGCCGCCGAACTGGTCGAGACCCTGGAGCGGCAGCTGGCCGAACTCGAGGCCGCCGACGGTGACCTCCAGCAGGCGATCGGAGCCGAACGCGATGCGAAGGCGGCCAAGGACGCCGCCGAGGCCGCACGCACCGAAGCCGACTACGTCCTGCGCCGGGCGGGTGAGGAATCGGCGAGCCTGCGGTCGGGCATCGATCGGCTCGACGACGATGTCAGCGCCGGCCGGATCCCCGAGGTCGAGGACGACCTCGTCCGGCAGCTGGATGAGAGGTTCGGGAAGATCCAACGCAGCATCCGACGCGAGAACCTCGCCGAGGTGGGCCAGCAGGTGTCCCAGGCGCTGCAGGAGGAGAAGGACCGGGCCCAGGCGGAGGCGAGCCGGGCCGGACAGTCCGTGACCCGTCTGGCCGCGGAGTTCAAGGCCGCATGGCCGTCGGTGTCGTCCCAGCTCACGGCCGAGGTCGAGGACCGGCGGGCGTATCTGGCGATGCTCGATGAGATCGAAGCCCATGGTCTTCCCGATCACGAGAACCGGTTCCGGCAGCTGCTGCAGCAGCGCTCCCGCGACCTCATCGGCGAACTGCTCAACGAGATCCACGCCGCCCCACGCGAGATCGAGGACCGGGTCGCCCCGATCAACTCCTCCCTGCTGCGGTCCCAGTTCGACGAGGACCGCTATCTGCGGCTCAAGGTCAAGACTCGACGATCGGAGACCGTCAACGCCTTCATCGCCGATCTGCGCCTCGTCGCCGCCGGCAGCTGGGGCGAGGACGATATGGACACCGCGGAGCAGAAGTACGACACCCTGGCCGAGGTGATGCGCCGGTTCGCCTCCAGCGAGCACGTCGACAAGGTGTGGAAGACCCAGTGCCTGGACACGCGCCTGCATGTGTCATTCCTCGCCGAGGAGATCGACGATCACGGCCGGGCCCATGCCACCTACGATTCGGGTGCGGCGATGTCCGGCGGTCAGCAGCAGAAGCTCGTGATCTTCTGCCTGGCCGCGGCGCTGCGCTATCAGCTCGCGGACCCGGACGAGGCGATCTCGAAGTACGGCACGATCATCCTCGACGAGGCCTTCGACAAGGCCGATACCCGATACACGCGGATGGCGCTGGACATCTTCATCGAATTCGGATTCCACATGGTGCTTGCCACCCCGCAGAAGCTGCTGCAGACCATCGAACCCTATGTGGGCGCGGCCACCTCGATCGAGAACCCGAGCCGGCAGAAGACCCTGACCTCGACGATGGTCTGGGACGAGTCGGAACGCAGTCGGGCCGATGATGAGCAGAGTCCGGCCGAGGAGTTCGTCGAGCGATGACCATGCTCTCCGTCGCCGAGGCTCGAGCGAGGGCACGCAAGCGTCTGAACTCATCCATGGCCGCCTGGGCCGCGGACGCCGTGGACGAGGTGCGACTCGAGATCGCGCTCAGACCGCCGACGGAGAAGCAGGTGCTCGCCGACCAGACAGCCGCCGCCGACTGGGCAGCGAGCTGGCGGGCCGTCGACGAGACGGCGACGACTGCGGGCCTCGAGATCGACTGGCAGGACCGCAGTTGGACCCGCATCGGCCGTCAACGCATCCCGATCCGACTGCGCCTGACCACCCCCGACGAGGCGGCCGCCTTCGCCGGGGGCGACACGGCCCGAGACTGGGCGAGGCTGCGTGACCGGGCCGCCGTGATCCGGCTGCGGCTCGGAGACGGGGCGAACGCGACTGCACCTGTGGATGCCGAGGACGCGACCGGCATCGACGGCGACGGAACCGAAGACGGCGCAACCGGCATCGACGGCGACGGAACCGGAGACGGCGCAACCGGCGACTCCGTCGATTGCGAGGCAGACCCTCTGGCGGCGGCAATCCGATCGCAGGCGAAGCGGATACTCTCTCTGTCCGCACCAGGATTCGACACCGTCATCGCCGTGGTCGACTGGCTGCGCGGCCACCGACTCGGATCGCTGCGCCCACGGCAGCTGCCCATCCGCGGGGTCGACTCGAAATGGTTCGAAACCCACAGAGGTCTCGTCACCGCGCTGCTCAACGGGATCGGGCACGCCGACGCCGTGAGCGTCCTCGATGCCGAACCCCGGATGCGGCTGCGCATCCTCGACCCGGCCATGAGCACCGACCGGTCCGGACTCGACGACATCACCGCGCCGATCTCCCAGCTCAGCCGCCTGCCGGTCTCTCCGAGGCTCGTATTCGTCTTCGAGAACCTCGAGACCGTGCTGGCCATGCCGGTCTGGCCGTCCGCCGTGGCCGTCCACGGCTCCGGCTACGCCGTCGACGCGGTGGCGCAGCTGGCCTGGATCGGGGGCGCCCGGGTGATCTACTGGGGAGACCTCGACTCACACGGGTTCGCGATCCTCAACCGCCTGCGCACCCACCTGCCCGATGTCGAGTCCGTGCTCATGGACGAAGCCACCCTGCTCGCTCACGAGGACCTGTGGGTGCCCGAGCCGAAACCCAGCTCCGGCACGTTCCGGGAACTGACCGGTTCGGAGACCCGCGCCCTCGAGCGCATCCGGGCCGAGGGGGACGTCCGCCTCGAACAGGAGCGGATCCCCTGGGACACGGCTCTGGCCCGGCTGACCGCCGCGGTCGGGGAGCCGAGGTGGGGCCGCCTCGGCGAGGGGACGGGGCCGCAGGCGGGGGACCGGACCGAATGGGGTCGATGACGACCGATCGGCCGCGCGGGGGACTGGCCGCGCTGTGTCTGGCGGAGCTGGTCTGCTGGGGCCTGCTCTACTATTCGCTGCCGGTGGCGGTGACTCCGATCTCGGCGGACATGGGGTGGTCCCACACGACGGTGACGGCGGCACTGACGCTCGGACTCATCGTCTCCGCGCTGATGGGACCCGGTGTCGGGCGGATGCTCGATGCGCACGGTCCCAGGCTGATCATGGGTGCGGCCACGGCCATCGGCGTCCTCGCCCTGGCACTCGTGGCCATCGCCCCGAACCTCTTCGTCTTCTTCCTCGCCTGGGTCCTCGCCGGATTCGCGCAGGCAGGGACCCTGTATCCGCCGGCCTTCGCCGTCGTCACCCGCTGGTACGGCGCCGAGCGGACGAAGCCGCTGACGACGATCACGCTCGTCGGTGGGCTGGCCTCGACGGTGTTCGCCCCGATCATCGCCTGGCTCATCGACGAGACGGGCTGGCGGGCGACCTATGCCATCTTGGCCGGGCTGCTCGCCGTGGTGGTGCTGCCGCTGAACCTGGGCTTCCTCAACCGGAGGTGGACCGACGAGGCGGCCGCACGCGAACAGAAGCCGAGTCGGGCCGAGCTGCGCCGGGTCACGCGTGCCCCGCGCTTCCTCATCCTTCAGGCAGCGGTCGCCATCGCCACCTTCACCCTCTTCGCGGTGACGATCAACATCATCCCGCTCATCATCGAACGCGGCGCCGGGTACGGTCTGGCCGCCGTGGCGCTCGGACTCGTCGGCTTCGGCCAAGTGGCCGGACGGTTCGGGTATCCGAGCCTTGAGCGGCACACGAGCACCCGCCTGCGCACGGTCATCCTCTTCGCCGCCGGGGCGGTCGGCCTGTGGCTGCTGGCCCTCGTCCCGGGGCCGACCTGGCTGCTCATCGGCATCGGCATGGTCGCCGGGGCGGTTCGCGGGTGCATGACTCTGCTGCAGGCCACCGCGGTCTCCGACCGTTGGGGGACGAAGAACTTCGGCGCAGTCAACGGGGTCTTCGTCGCCCCGATCACTGCCGGGACCGCCCTGGCACCGGTGACCGGGCCGGCCCTGGCCGGAGTGCTCGGCGGCTACCCGATGATGGCGGTGGCCATGGCCGGTCTGCTCAGCCTTGCGACGCTGCTCTCGGCCCGGACATGAGGGGCCCGCACGTGAGGGGTCCGGAGACGAGGGATCGTGCGTGGGGGCTGGCCGCCTCGGGCAGCGTATTCCCGCACGGGAGCGTGAGGAATCGGACAGCCTCGGCGCGGGAATCCGGGGCTAGACTGAAGAAGCGGTCAAGGCCTCGCCTCGAGGCGACCCCTGCCGGGGTTCGCACCAGCGCATCCCTGGCGTTCGTGTTTCAACGGAAGGAATCGCATGCCCACCGTAGCCAGGAACATCGTCGATACCCTCGTGGCCAGCGGAGTCGAACGCGTCTACGGCATCCCCGGAGATTCGCTCAACGGCTTCACCGACGCGCTGCGGGTCAACCCGCAGCTCGAATGGGTCCATGTCCGCCACGAGGAGGCCGCCTCCTTCGCAGCCAGCGGTGAGGCAGCACTGACCGGCGAGCTCGCCGTGTGTGCCGGCAGCTGCGGACCGGGCAACCTCCACCTCATCAACGGCCTCTACGACGCTCAGCGCTCCCGTGTCCCGGTGCTCGCCATCGCCGCGCACATCCCCAGCGACGAGATCGGCTCGGACTACTTCCAGGAGACCCACCCGACGGATGTCTTCCGCGAGTGCAGCGTCTACGTCGAGCACGTCGCCAACCCCCAGCAGATGCCCCGACTGCTGCGCATCGCCATGCGGGAGGCCATCGAGAAGCGCGGCGTCGCCGTCCTCGTCATCCCCGGCGATATCGGACTGAGCGAGATCGATGCCGCCGCCGAGGTGGTCAAGTCCTATCCCTCCCGTGTGATCCCCGCCGATTCCCAGATCGAGGCCGCGGCGAAGGCGCTGAACAAGGGCAAGAAGACCACGATCCTCGCCGGTGCCGGCACCGAAGGCGCCCATGACGAACTGCTCGCCATCGCCGATAAGCTGCAGGCCCCGATCGTCCACTCCCTGCGCGGCAAGGAGTTCGTCGAATACGACAACCCCTATGACGTGGGCATGACCGGGCTGCTCGGCTTCTCCTCCGGCTATGCCGCGCTCAAGGACTGCGACACCCTGCTCATGCTCGGCACCGACCTGCCCTACCAGCAGTTCTATCCCGAGAACGCGACCGTCATCCAGGTCGATGTCCGCGGCTCCCAGATCGGGCGCCGCACCCCTGTCGACATCGGGCTGGTCGGCACGGTCGCCGATACCGTCGAGGCCCTGCTGCCGAAGATCGCTGCGAACCGCAGCAGCTCCCACCTCAAGGCGCTGACCAAGCACTATGCGAAGACCCGCAAGGACCTCGACGAGCTGGCCACGCCCTCGAAGCGCACGATCCACCCGCAGTACCTGACCCGGCTCATCGACGAGATGGCCGATGACGACGCGGTCTTCGTCCCCGATGTCGGCTCACCGGTCGTCTGGGCGTCTCGGTACCTGACGATGAACGGCAAGCGTCGGCTCATCGGCTCCTTCAGCCACGGTTCCATGGCCAACGCCCTGTCCCAGAGCGTCGGGGTGTCCTCGGCGTTCGAGGATCGGCAGACCATCGCCATGGCCGGCGACGGAGGTCTGGCCATGCTGCTCGGTGAGCTCATCACGCTCACTCAGAACAAGCTGCCGGTGAAGACGGTCGTCTACAACAACTCCTCGCTCAACTTCGTCGAGCTCGAGATGAAGGCCGCCGGCTTCGTCACCTTCGGCACCGACCTCGCCAACCCCGACTTCTCCACGATCGCCGAGGCGGTCGGCATCAAGGGCTTCCGCGTCGAGAAGTCCAAGGACCTGCCGAAGGTGGTGAAGGAGTTCCTCGCCTATGACGGTCCCGCCGTCCTCGATGTGGTCACCGAACGTCAGGAGCTGTCGATGCCGCCGTCGATCACCGTCGAGCAGGCCAAGGGCTTCGCCCTCTACGCCATCCGCACTGTGCTCTCGGGCAAGGGCGACGAGCTCATCGACCTTGCCAGGACGAACATCCGTCAGCTGTTCTGACCCGGAGTCCGGCGGATGCGGCAGCGAGTCTGCGGCCGCGTGGGCGAGCCTGCGCCTGCCTGCCTCCGCGAGAGTCTGCCTCCGCGAGAGTCTGCGTCCGCGAATGTCTCCTGCGGGCGGATCCGCGTGGAAAAGCGGGACCTTATCAAGCTGGATCCGCCCGCAGGAGACACGTACGGCACAGTACAGGCTGACGCAGCCGTCTCAGAGCCGAACAGTGGTCGCGATCGGACACTTCCGTGCCTCAGAAGTGTCCGATCGCGACCACTGTTCGGCGCCAGTGTCCGAAGGCGACCACTGTTCGGCGGCCGGAGTGGCCCGCCGCTCAGACCACTGGGTAGTCCGCCAGCGCCTGGGCGGTGACGAGGGCGGCGGTCATGGCCTCGTGCCCCTTGTCCTCCTGAGAGCCTTCGAGTCCGGCCCGGTCGAGTCCCTGCTGTTCGGTGTCGCAGGTGAGCACGCCGAAGCCCACGGGCTTGCGCGTGTCGATGGCGACCCGGTTGAGTCCGTCGGTGGCGGCCTGGCAGACATAGTCGAAGTGCGGGGTGCCGCCGCGGATGACGACACCGAGGGCGACGACCGCGTCGAAGTGCGGGGCCAGCCGGGCCGCGGCGACAGGCAGTTCGAAGCTGCCCGGCACACGGACGAGCGTGGCGTCGGCTCCGGCGTCGGCGGCGGCGCGCTGGGCTCCGTCGACCAGGCCGTCCATGATCTGCGTGTGCCAGGAGGCGGCGATGATGGCGACGCGCAGTTCGGCGGCGTCGACGGTGAGTTCGGGTGCTCCGGAGTGGGCCATGTTCTGTCCTTCTTTCAGGTCTCTGGTGAGTCGGCTTGCTGGTCTCTGGTGAGCCGGGTTCGTTCATGAGCGGTCCGCGACCGCGGCGCTGGCCGAGGCTCGCGGCGGCCGCGCCCGAGAGTCGTGGCCGCGCCCGAGACTCGCAGTGCTGACCGAGGTCCGCGGCGGCTGCGCCCCCGGTTCAGCTGGCGACGGCTCCGGCGGAGTCGGCGCCGGAGGCGGGGGTGCCCGTGACCGCCGGCAGCGTCAGCGAGTGGTGCATGCGCTCGCGCTTCGTGGTCAGGTAGTGCGTGTTCTCGGGCCGAGCCGCGACCTCGAGCGGCACGACCGCTTCGACCGTGATGCCCAGCTTCTCCAGGGACGCGGTCTTGACCGGGTTGTTCGTCAGCAGCCGGATGCGGTCGAGTCCGAGTGTGCGGAGGATCGTCGCCGCGGCGCGGTAGTCGCGGGCGTCATCGGTGAATCCGAGCTCCCGATTCGCATCCACGGTGTCCCACCCCTGATCCTGGAGCGCATAGGCCCGCAGCTTGTTGCTCAGCCCGATACCGCGTCCCTCGTGACCGGTCAGGTAGATCACCGCCCCACCCTGCTCGGCGATGAGATCGAGCGCCTGGTTCAGCTGTTCACCGCAGTCGCACCGGTGGGAACCGAACACGTCCCCGGTCAGGCACTCCGAATGCACCCGCACCAGCGGCGCCGGACCGGCCGGGGCCGGATCGAGGGAACCCGCGAACACGCCGAGGTGGTCGTGCCCGTCGATCGTGAATGCGCGGGCCCGCAGACTCCCGTGCTCCGTCGGCAGCGGCACCTCCTCGGTCGAGCGCAGCGACTGCGTCGCCGCCACCGGATCGGCGCTCGTCGCCACCGAGGGCGCCGACGGCACCTCGGCACCGGCAGCCGCATCGCGCTCATCGAGGTAGGCGACGAGCTGTTCGATCGAGACCATCACGAGTCCGTTGGCATCGGCGAAGTCGCGCACCGCATCGAAGCGCATCATCGAACCGTCGTCGTGGACGACTTCGCCGATCATCGCCACCGGCTGGGCGCCGGCCAGGCGTGCGAACTCGACCCCGGCCTCGGTGTGGCCGGGACGCTGCCGCACGCCACCGGCCTTCGCGATCAGCGGGAAGACGTGGCCGGGCCGTGAGATCGCGGCGGGATCTGGTTCTGCCGCCGCCAGGACGCGGCCGGTCAGTCCGCGTTCGGCGGCGCTGATGCCGGTGGTCACGCCCACCGCATCGCAGC
The DNA here is from genome assembly GCA_019117545.1 of Candidatus Brevibacterium intestinavium. Lineage (GTDB taxonomy): Bacteria > Actinomycetota > Actinomycetes > Actinomycetales > Brevibacteriaceae > Brevibacterium > Brevibacterium intestinavium. The sequence goes on along the minus strand of DWZN01000069.1, from coordinate 7,375 downwards.
TGACCGTATAGGCGGTGCCCTTCGGGTCCTCGTTGTCGGCGACCATGGGCGGCAGCCGCAGGGCCTCGGCCCGGTCGGCGGTCATCGGGGCGCAGATGACGCCCGAGGTGTAGCGGACGAAGAAGCCCATGGCGGCGTCGTCGGCGAATTCGGCGGCGATGATGAGGTCGCCTTCGTTCTCCCGGTCCTCATCGTCGACGACGAGGATCGGCCGCCCCGCGGCGACGGCGGAGATGGCCTCTTCGATCGAATCGAGACGACTGGCATGGGCGAGAGAATCAGTCATGAGCGACTCCTTGATCTGTGTTCGGGTGCGCACCCGCCGAGGCGGGGCCGGGGTGGGTCGGTGCGTCGTCGGCCATGCGGAAGGACAGCAGGCGGGCGGTGTACTTCGCGAGCACATCGACTTCGATGTTCACGGCCGCTCCGATCTCGAGCTCGCCGAAGGTCGTGTGCTTCAGCGTCGCCGGGATCAGACCGACCTCGACCCAGGCGGTGGGCTCGTCGGGTTCGGACACGGCGGTCAGGGTCAGCGACACCCCGTTGAGGGCGATGGACCCCTTGACCGCGGTCAGCGGTGCGAGTTCGGCGGGGATCGCGATGCGCAGGGTCGACCATTCGGGCCGGTCGGTGCGGTCGATGAGTTCGCCGCGGCCGTCGACATGGCCCTGGACGACGTGTCCGTCGAAGCGCCCCGAGGCGGGAGTGCAGCGCTCCAGATTGACGCGATCGCCTGCCTCGAGGCTGCCGAGTCCGGTCAGACGCAGGGTCTCGCCCATCACCTCGGCGGTGAAGAGTCCCGGTCGCCCGGAGTCCTCCTGCCGCGACGACGTCAGGCAGACGCCGTTGACGGCCAGGGACCCGCCGAGGTCGAGGTCGGCGACGAGATCGCCGGCGTCGACGGTGATCTCGGCCGAGTCGTTCGTGTGTTCGATGGCCTCGACGGTGCCGAGTCCTTCGATGATTCCGGTGAACATGTGCCTCCGTGGTGCTGCTTGCTGAATCCTGGTTGGTGAGTCTTGGCTGGTGAGTCGCAGATGCTGAGCCGTGGGCTCCTGCGGTGTGCCCGATCGACGCCGGCTAGGGCGCCGGAGCCGAGTCCGCGACGAAGTGGAGCAGGAAGTCCGGCCCGAGTCTTGAGACCGCGGGCACCTCGGTGTCGTCGGGGAGCAGGCGCAGGGCGTCGGCGAGGGTGTCGATGCCGAGCCCGTCGACGCTGCGCCGGCCCGGACCGATGAGCAGCGGAGCCTGGTAGCAGAAGACCTCGTCGACGGCCCCGGCTGCGAAGAAGGCGCCGAGGACCTGCGGCCCGCCCTCGACGAGGAGGTGGCGGACGCCTTCGGCATGCAGTCGATCGAGGGCCTCGCCGATGTCGTGGGTGGGCAGCCGGAGAGTGTCCGGGTTGAGCGCGAGGAAGGACTCGGGCGGCAGCGGCGAGGTGCCGAGCACGACCGGCCGCGGTTGGTCCGGCAGCGGGGAGCCGTCAGCGGCGCGGGCGTTGAGCCGGGGGTCATCGGCCAGCACGGTGCCGGTGCCGACGAGGATGGCGTCGACGCGGGAGCGGATCTGATGCGCATGGGCCCGCGAGTCCGCCGAGGTGATCCACTGACTGGTGCCGTCCGCGGCGGCGACGGCGCCGTCGAGGCTCTGCGCGATCTTGGCCGTGACGAAGGGGCGGGAGGCGGTCATGGTCTCCACCCACCGGCCATTGAGTTCGTGGGCGCGGTCGCGGTGCAGTCCCGAACGCACCCGCAGCCCCGCCTCGGCGAGGATCCGACCGCCGCCGGAGGCGAGTGGGTTCGGGTCGGGGGAGGAGAAGACGATCGATGGGATCGACGCCGCGATGATCGCCTCGGTGCACGGACCGGTCCGTCCCCGGTGGGAGCAGGGTTCGAGGGTGACGAACAGCGTCGAGGCGCTCAGGTCGATGTCGAGGTCGTGGGCGGTGGTGATGACGTCGACCTCGGCGTGGGCGGTTCCGGCTCCTGCGTGATGGCCGGTGACGATCTTCCCGTCCGCGGTCAGGATCGCGGCGCCGACCAGGGGATTGGCCCCACGGCAGCCTTCGCGGGCAGCGTCGAGGGCGGCCGACATCGCCGTGGATTCGAGTTCGGTGAACTCCGCGTCCAATGGAAAACCTCCCGAGCCTTCGCCGGGAGGGAGGATATTGCGGGTGCAACCATCAGGGCGGTCGGACGTGTGCGACGGTGCCGTCGTATGCACCGAACACAGCGGCCGAGGCCACCATGCTCCTCCCATCCAGACTCTGACTGTCGGTCTCGGAATTTCACCGAATCAGCCGCCGGCATGAAGCTGGCGGGTCGCGGACTGTCACCGCCGGTACGGAATTTCACCGTCCCCGGAACATGTGAGCCCAGATTAGCACGCCGATCGTCGAGGCGGGAATGCTCCTGGTCACAGACTGAGATATCGGCGCCGTTCCGATGCGCGGGCGGATCGACGATGGTGTGGGCGCGCGGAGCATCTGAGGGCGGCGAGGGTCAGTTCGTGCAGAGGGCATCGATTTGCGTAGGTGCATAACCTGGGTATATAAGTAGGTTATGGATGATGTGGATTCAGCGGAACTCGTGTCGCGGCTCGTCGTCGTCTCCTCGCGTCTGACCCGAGCGTTTCGGCGCGTCATCGGCAATGAGAACTCCTTGGCGACACTGCGCGCGCTCGCCGTGGTCGAACAGTATCAGCCCGTTCGGGTCGGCCATTTCGCGCAGGGGTATCTGAGTTCGCAGCCTGCGGCGACGAAGCTCCTCGCCCGGCTCGAAGAGGCCGGCCTCGTGCTCCGGGAGGCGAGCCCGACCGACGGACGCGCCTCTCAGTTCTCGCTGACCGATGCCGGCCGGCGGCGGCTGGCCGAGAACCGGGAGATCATGACCGAGCAGATGCGACCCTACTTCGAATCCCTCTCACCGGAGGAGCGATTGAGCGTCGACCACGCGCTGGGTCTGGTCTCGGCCTACCTCAGGGACCGCCACCCGGTCGACATCAGCGAGGAGGACACGCGCGAAGACACCTCCGCGACGGGCGAAGCCACCGGGGGCGACTCCGCCGGAGCCGAGCCCGAAGAGGGCGAATCCACCGAGGTCGAGCCCGCCTGAACCGGGAGCGACCGCGAACCATCGCACATTCTTTCACCGAGCACCACAGGGAAGGGGCCGCGGCCACCAGATGAGAGCGTCAACAGACAACGAAGCGTCAGGAGACACCGGAGCAGGAGCGTCCATTCTGCATCAGCCGCGTGCCGTATGGGCCGTGGCCTTCGCCGCGGTCATCGCGTTCATGGGCATCGGCCTGGTCGACCCGATCCTGCCGGCCATCTCGGCCGAGCTCGATGCCACACCGGCGCAGTCGATGCTGCTGTTCACCAGCTACCTGTTCATCACCGGTGGCATGATGTTCTTCACCAGCTACCTGTCCTCGCGCATCGGCGCCAAGACCACGCTGCTCGTCGGCCTCGTCCTCATCGTCGCGTTCTCCGCCCTCGCCGGGTTCTCCGGCACGGTCGATCAGATCATCGGATTCCGCGCCGGCTGGGGCCTGGGCAACGCGCTGTTCATCTCCACTGCGCTGTCGACGATCGTCGGAGCCGCCTCCGGTGGTGCCGATAAGGCGATCATCCTCTACGAGGCGGCGCTGGGCGTGGGCATCGCCACCGGGCCGCTGCTCGGCGGCCTCCTCGGCGGCCTGTCCTGGCGCGGGCCCTTCTTCGGCACCGCCGTGCTCATGGCCATCGGCTTCATCGCCATCATCGTGCTGCTGCCGGGTGGCACGAGCTCGAACGGACCCACGGCCGAGCCGATCGCCCTCAGTGCCACCTTCCGGGCGCTGGCCCGACCGGGTGTGGCCGTGCTGGGGGTCTCCGCACTGCTGTACAACTTCGGCTTCTTCATCCTGCTGGCCTACAGCCCCTTCCCCGTCGAGGCGGCCGCCGCGAAGATGGGCATCGAGGACTTCGGCGCCATGGGACTCGGCTACGTCTTCTTCGGCTGGGGCATCTGCGTGGCGATCACCTCGGTGTTCGGCGCTCCGCTGCTGACGAAGCGGATGGGCCGTCGTCGCAGTCTCATCGTCACGCTCATCGGCCTGGCCGTCCTCCTGGCCGTCATGTCCTTCCTCGTCGAGTCCTTCATCGGCATCATCGTCTGCGTTGTGATCGCCGGGCTGCTGCTCGGCCTGCTCAACACGGTCTTCACCGAATCGGCCATGGAGGTCAGCGACCTGCCGCGTCCCGTCGCCTCGGGCACCTACTCGGGTGTGCGCTTCATCGGCGGTGCCGTGGCCCCGATCGTCGCGGGTGCGGTGTCCGAATCGATCAGCGCCGGCGCCCCCTACCTCTTCGGCGCCGGAGCCGTGCTCCTGTCGGTCGCGGTCGTCTCGCTCGGCTGGAAGGCGCTGCGTCGCGTCGACGGGCACATCGACGAAGCCCCGGTCGACGAAGCCTATGCGCTGACCGGAGGCGATGCCTGAGGCCGGGCTCTGCGCAGGCGGCCCTCCCGCGGCATCCGAGGGGCGCGAACAGGGGTGTTGCAGATCTGAAACCGGTTCGGCACACGATCGAGATGCGCTGTAGGGCAGAATGGTCACAGTGCTCCCTGGAGGCGGACTGAAAGAATCCTGACAGTCGCCGACGGGGCGCATCGGACAACCACTCCCTACGAACGAAGGCCATCATGACCTACGACGCGAACGCAGCATACACTTCCGGAGCAGGAAATCCCGGCCCTGGAGCAGGCATGCCCGGACCCGGCGGGCAGGGCTTCGGGGGCGCACCTCGCGGAGCCGCCAGCCCCGACGACCTGTCCCTGCCGCTCTACGGTGCGTCCTTCGGTCAGGCCGTCAAGCGCTTCTTCAAGAACTACACGAAGTTCTCCGGACGCGCTTCACGCAGCGAATACTGGTGGGCGACGCTGTTCTGTGCCCTCATCGCGCTCGTGCCCTACATCCTGCTGATGATCGGCGTGGGGGTGGCGGCCGCCTCGGTCTCGAACGACCCCTATGCCTCACCGTCGGGTGCCGGCATCGCTCTGATCGTCATCGGCGGCGGGCTCATGGCGGTCTTCGGGCTCGCGGTCCTCGTGCCCTCCATCGCCGTCGCATGGCGACGTCTGCATGACGCCAACTTCTCCGGCCTGTTCTATCTGCTCAACCTCACGAGCATCGGCGGCATCGTCGTGCTGGTGATGACGATCATGCCGCCCAAGCCCGAGGGCCAGCGCTTCGACGCCTGAATCGCCGGCTGGCCCGCAGGCCCCGGCCGACCGGCCCCGCCGGCACCATCACGCCCCGCCCGTGCCGGCACGCACCGTTGCAACGGTGTGAGCCAGCACCGGCGGGGCGCTGTGCTGTGCGAAGGCGGTCAGCGGTCGCGGATGGTCCGGACGAAGGAGGCGATCATGGCGGAGAAGACGATGGCCCAGACGACGAGTCCCACCCAGAACCAGTGCTGACCGATCCACTCGATCGGCGGGACTCGATCCGATCGGCCCAGGTAGATGCTGGCCACCGAGTACATTCCCAAGGGGAACACCATGCTCCACAGTCCCGCCGAATAGGTCATGGGCACACGGTGGATGAAGTGCCGCCAGGCACCGGCGAGGACGAAGGAGGGGATGAGCCAGGTGGCGAAGGCCCACAGCAGCGCCGAGGAGCTGCTGACCAGCAGACGCGTGGCGTCGAGGATCGGAGTGGACTCGAGTTCGAGCAGCCGTGAACCGGCGACGATCGAGATCGCCAGGGCGCCCATCGTCACCCAGTACGGGGCGTCGAGGTCCTCGGGCCCGAACCTGTGCAGCAGCACCCGCATGCCGACGAACAGGGCACAGGCGATGTAGAGCGCCAGCCCCACGGCCCACATGATCACGGCCACCAGGGTGAGTGCGACCACGAGACCGGGCGAGGGGAAGGACTTCGGCAGCTCGAGCGCCAGGCTGGAGGCGACGACTGCCACGGACTGAGCGGCGACCACCCAGACGAACCAGGTGCCGTTGACCCCCTTGACCACGGGGCGGATGCTCGAACCGAGCACAGCGGCGAACGGGATCCCGTAGCCGAGCACGAGCCACAGCAGTGCGCCGATGCCGAAGAGGACCAGGGCCAGCGGAGCCATTCCGAGACCGACCAGGGCCGTGGCGATCACATTCGTGCCGGCGATCGCGGTGAAGAAGCCGAAGGCCCGAGTCGGATCGTGCAGGTCGGCTCTCAGCGATTCGCGGAACCGGATCGCCCGTATGACGGAGAGGGTGATGAAGAACAGATAGAGGGCCACGGCCAGCCAGAACAGTGCGCCGGAGAGCACGGGCAGGCCCTTGAGCTGCGCCCCGATCGATACGATGCCGGTGGCCATCACCGAGGCGAAGCATCCGGGGGCGAGCGTCGACGGGCTCAGGCCCCAGTCCCGGTGCAATCGCGTGAGATTGCGATCAGCCGTGCTCATCCGCTCCTCGCTCTCGTCTTCCTCGGTCCGCCCGCTCGGTTCCTGTCGCCTGTCCGAGCTTCGACGCTTTCGATATTACGGCCCTCATCGGATTCCTGCTCTCGGGCGGTCGCCTCGGTGTGCGATTGCCGACATCTGGGGCCTTCAGATTTCGATTCACGGGAGAATTCACTAGAGTTACCCATGAGTAACGTCAAGTGTGTCGACCCGTCCCTCCCGCCCCGCGCCCACGGTGGCGTAGTCTGCAGTCACATGGGCGGGTGCACAAGCGCCCGGCACGCACCGAGTCGAAGCGGGCACAGACGATTGGGAGCCATGGCAATGGAGAGCACAACGGACACTCTCACCGAACATGACGATATCGACGACACGGCGGTTTCGCTGAGCGGGTGGTCGATGTCGGGCAAGCAGGGCAGCGTCTTCAGCGATATCGACCTCGAGGTTCCGACCGGCGCGATCGCGATCGTCCGGGGCCCGGCCGGCAGCGGCAAGACGTCCTTCCTGCTGTCGCTGGCCGGACGGATGCGGCCCTCGGAGGGGCAGGGCCGCCTCGGCGATCTGGACATCCGCAAACAGGCCCGAGGCGTGCGTGAACGGGTCGCTGTCGGACACGTCGAGGGGCTGACCGACCTCGAAGGCGATTTCACGGTCGCGCAGCACATCGCCGAGCGGCAGATCATGCTCCAACCCTGGTACAAGCCGTGGGTGTCGAAGCCGTCGCTGCGCGAGGTGATCAGCCTGATCCAGGACACCTTCCGTTCGGCCTCGGACTTCATCGACGACCTGCCCGAGGGGACGTTCTCGACCACGGACGCCCAGCGGGCCGACTTCCTCATCGACGATGAAGGCGAGGTGTTCGTCTCGGACCTGAGCGAGCTGCAGAAGTTCTTCCTCGAATTCGGCCTTGCGAGCCTGAGCCGCCCGCCC
>DWZN01000068.1 GCA_019117545.1 Candidatus Brevibacterium intestinavium | reverse complement strand
GAAGTTTTCTTCGAGACTTTCGCTGAAATATTGCGTGATCGATCTGGAGTTGCCGATGAGTGCGAATCCTCCCGGGCGCGGAGATGACAACGAGTGGGACGTCAACGACCAGTCCGGCAGCCAATGGGCTTCGCAGCCCGGGCCGCAGTCGAATACCGGCTGGGGCTCACAGCCAGGGCAGCCGCAACAGCCAGGCCAGCCGCCGTACCCGCCGGGCCAACAGCCCCACTCGCACGGCCAGCCGCCCTACCCGCAGAGCGGTCAGCCCCACGCACAGGGGCAGACGCCTCAGCAGCCTTATCCGCAGGGCCAGCCCTACCCGCAGGGTGCGGCCGGTTACGGGCAGCCGGCCGCGGCACCGAAGAGGCGCTGGGGACTGATCGCACTCTTCGCCGTGATCGTGATCGTCCTCGGCGTGGGCATCGGCTGGGGAGCGGCGACGCTGTTTCCGAAGGATTCGGATGATCAGACCACCGTCGCCTCCACCGAAGAGCCGAAGGACGAGGCAACCGGGGGCGAGAGCTCGGCCCCCGCGAGTGAGTCCGCCGAGCCCACCGAGACCGAGTCCGAACTGCCCGATGATCCGAAGAAGGCACTCAAACAGCTCGCCGGCACCGACGGCAAGGAAGTCAAGAGCGATCTCGACGGCAAGTGGGTGCCCCAGCTGAGCTCGAAGAAGCCCGGAATCGAAGCCGAAGGCAAGACCTGGGACGAAGAGGCGATCCTCGATGAACACCAGGAGCTGCGCGAGGAGTTCCCTCGGGTCAAGCTCGTGTGGTCAGGTGACTTCGACAGCTTCAAGGAGGACAACTTCTGGATCACGGTCGTCGGCATCGGCTACGACGATGCCGAGGATGCCCTGTCCTGGTGCTCTTCGCACGGTCTTGGCCCCGATTACTGCTACGCCAAGCAGCTCAACACCACCGGCGGCCACGAGGGAACCACCCGGCTGCAGGACTGAAGCGCCCGCCGAGGCGGGTCATACCCGCGCGGGTCTCCGATTCTTGACCGCGTAGACGCCGACGCCGAGGACCAACCAGATCGCACCGATGATCAGGGCCAGGGGACTCGCGCTCGCCAGCACGGCGATGAGGAGTCCGGCGCCGATGATCGGGATCACTCCGTGGCTGAACCGGTTCGGCACCTCGTTGCCTTTGGCCTTGATAAGGAAGTAGCCGACCACTGAGGCTTGCAGGAACACAAACGCGGTCAGTGCCCCGACATTGACGATCGAGGTCAGTTGGTCGAGTCCATCGGCGCGGGTCGTCGCCCAGCCCGCCACGAGGACGTTGCCTGCGGCGGTCACTAGAATCCCCTTCCACGGCACCCCGGTTCGCGGAGCCACCTCGGCGAGGAAGGACGGAACCTGACGCTGCCGACCCATGTCCATGAGGATCCGGGACCCGGCCGCCTGACCGATCATGGCCGAGAACGCCGCCCCGACGGCCTTGGCCAGGGCTAGCAGCCAATGCATCCACGCTCCCAGCGTGGAATCGACCGCATCGTAGTAAGCGGCACCCTCGAGCGAAGGATCGGCCCGCAGCTGCTCCGGCGACAGCGGGGACAGGAGGCTTCCCACCCAGGTCTGCGCGACGAAGAAGAGGCCAGCGATGACGAGGCAGATCAGAGTCGCCCGGCCGACGATCCGTGGCCCTCCTTTAGCCTCCTCGGAGAACGTCGCGAGAGAATCGAATCCGAGATACGACAGCACGGCCACGGACACGGCCGCGAGTACCGCGGTCAGTGAGAAGGTGTCGACCCCGGTCAACGGAGTCATCCACCCGCGAGCCGGTCCGTACTGGGCGAGGTGGACGGTGCCGAGGACGAGAACCAGGCCGAGGACGGCCACCTCGGCGAGGACGACACCAGTGATCACACGCGAGGCGATCTTGACCCCGGCGAGGTTGAGTCCGGTGGTCAGCACCACCGCGAGGCCCGTGAACATCCACACCGGGATGGTCGGGAAGATTGAGTTGAGCGCGATTCCGGTGAATAGGTAGGCGACCGAGGGGATGAAGAGGTAGTCGAGCAGGATCATCCACCCGGCGACGAAACCGGCCGGTCGTCCGATCCCCGCCGAGGCGTAGGCGAAGACTGTGCCAGCGCGTGGGACCTCGCGTGACATGCGCATATAGCTGACCGCGGTGAACGACATGACGATCGTAGCGATGATGTAGACCAGTGCCACCGCACCCCCGGAGCGGGAGTCGAGGGTGCCGAAGACACCGACCGCGGCAGCGGGTCCGATGAACACGAGCCCGAAGAAGACGAGTTCACTCAGGCCGATGGTCCGTCGCAGCCGCGCAGTCTCCATGTTTCTCCTCTTATCGATTCGCCAGGTCAGTATGCCACCTGGCACCGTGGCGCCACAGCAGCCACCACCCGGCTGCAGGACTGAAGCGCCCGCCGAGGCGGGTCCCGGTGGAATGCCGACTCAGCTCAGCGCCCGGTGCGCAACCTCGGCCGACACCTCACCGAGCGCCGTGAGGGCAGCGGCGATGATCGGCTGTCCGCCCGAACCGCTGCGGATGCCGGTGAGGATCTTCCGTGAAGGCACCGGGTCCCCGCGCAGGGGAACCCGGACGACGTCGAAGCCGTCGGGCAGGCGGGCCAGACGCGGGATCAGCGCAACACCGAGTCCCGCCGAGACCAGGGCCGCTCCC
>DWZN01000067.1 GCA_019117545.1 Candidatus Brevibacterium intestinavium | reverse complement strand
GCCACGGTCGGTCGCGCCGAGGCGGTCACGAACCTGATGATCTCGACCGCGGCCAGGAGGCCGAGGAAGCCCCAGTAGCCGAGCAGCCAGCCCGTGCCGAGGTCCGGATTGATGAACGTCCCACCGCGGTTGAGATGGCCGACGTAGAGCAGGGTCGTGGGGATGAAGGGGATGGTCGCCAACGCGAGGATGAAGACCAGGCCGAGAGCCGCCTCGGCGCGGGTCTGCCGGCCGCGGATATCACGACGGTCGAGGTGATCGATCGTCCATGGGTCCTTCTGTCGGCCGGGCATGCGGGGGAGCGCGTTGTCGTCGAGGCCGCGGTCGCCGAGGCCGATGATGATCGTGATGACAGCGAAGGCGGTGAGCAGCGCGGTCACGGTGTTGCCGACGGTGCTGCCGATCAGTTCCCCGAGCTGGACATCGGGGGTGGTGGCGACGGTGACCACGACGTTGGTGAGCACCGCCAGCAGACCGACGATGGGCAGGATCCACCGCAGCGTCCAGAGGAAGAGCGGATACGACTTCGGGCCGATGAAATGCTGCGGTGAGTTCACATACTCCCGCGACAGCGCCGCGGGATCGCCGAGCTCTTCGAGGACTTCGCGTTCGATGGTGGCCGTGCGTTCGGGACTCCGGTGCGGGCCCTCGCCGAGTCGGGCTTCGACCATATCGCTGATCGTCGCGGTGATCTCGGCGCCGATGTCGGCACGCGACTTCTCGGGCAGATGACCGATGACATTGTCGACGTAGGTTTCGGTGAGCGCACTCATGGTGTGCCGTCCTTCCAGAGTTTCGTGATGCTGGAGTCGAGTTCGAGCCACTGGGAGTGGAGCGCGGCGGCGACTTCGGCGCCGCTGGCAGTGACCGTGTAGTACTTGCGGGGGCGAGCCTGCTCGGTGTTCCAAACGGCTGAGAGCAGGCCCTGTTTCTCCAGCCGCCGCAGAAGCGGATAGAGAGTGTTCGCCTCGGTGGGAATGCCCGCCTCGGTCAGCGTCGTCAGCAGTGAGTAGCCGTACTGCGGACGGCGACAGGCGACGAGGCTGGCGAAGACCACTGTGCCGCGGCGCAGCTCCTGCTCGTGGGTGGCCAGTGCCTTCTGCGCATCCTCATCCATGCGTGACACTATAGTGTGTGACGCACACTATTACAAGATGCGGGGTATGCCGTAGTCAGAGATGCGCCGTTCCTCGCCTTCAGCGCAGGCCGTGGCGTCGGAGCCTGGTCGGTGCTCGGATGCTGTGTCGGTGGAGTCCTTCACTCGGTCAGGTCGAGCATCGGCGTCGGACGACGGAAGCCGCGGGTGACGAAGGCGAGGTAGCCGATGCCGACCACCAGCCAGATCGCCCCGATGAGCAGCGTCCGCGGTGACAGGCTCGTCCACAGCCACAGGGTGAGGCAGAAGCCGATGCCCGGCAGGACGAGGGAGCTGAGCATCGCATGCCCACCTCGGTGCTTCTCGTCGATGATGAAGTGCTTGATGACCGAGAGGTTGACCGCCGAGAACGCGATGAGCGCACCGAAGCTGACCATCTCGGAGATGAAGGTGAGGTCGACGGCCAGTGCCAGCAGCGAGACCACAGCGACGGCCAGCGTGGCGAGGACCGGGGTGTGGAAACGCGGCGAGAGCCGCCCGAAGAAGCCCTTCGGCAGCACGCCGTCGCGGCCCATGGCGAAGAGGATGCGCGAGACCGACGCCTGCGAGGTCAGGGCCGAACCGCAGGCGCCTGCGACATAGGCGGCGGTGAAGAAGATCGTGAGGAACTCTCCGCCCGCGGCGCCCATGACGTCCAGGGCACCGGAGTCGACATCGGTGAAGTCATTCGACGGATAGACCAACTGTGCGAGATAGGACAGCACGATGTAGATGCCGCCGCCGGTGATCGTGGCGATGATGATCGCGCGCGGCACGGTCCGCTTCGGCTCCTTGGCCTCCTCGGACAGTGTCGAGACCGCGTCGAAGCCGAGGAAGGACAGGCACAGGATCGCCGCACCGGCCATGACGCTGTCGAATCCCGGCGCGGTGCCGTCGCCGGTGAATGGGGCTGCGAGATCGACCGTGCCCGTCCCGGACAGCGACGAGATTCCCAGTGCCGCGAAAGCGAGGATGAAGATCGCCTGCGCCGCGATGATCGCGATGTTCGCCCGGGCCACGGATACGATGCCGATGATGTTGAGGACGGTGACGAGGGCGATCGCCGCGACCACGAACACCCATGCCGGGATCATCGGGAAAGCGGCCGAGAGATAGATGCCGATGACGAGGTAGTTGATCATCGGCAGGAACAGGTAGTCGAGCAGCAGCGCCCAGCCGGCGACGAACCCGATGCCGGCGCCGAAGCTCTTCTGCGTATATGTGTACGCAGAGCCGGCGAACGGCATCGCCGCGGCCATCCTCGCATATGACCGAGCGGTGAAGGCCATGGCCAGGAGCGTGATCACGTACGCCAGGGGCACTCTTCCGCCCGTGACCTGAGTGACGATGCCGTAGGTCGTGAAGACCGTCAGCGGCACCATGTAGACGAGGCCGAAGAAGACGAGGGAGGGGACGCCGAGTGCGCGTCGCAGCTCGCCCGCGCCCGGTCGTCGGGTGCTGTTCGAAGATGACATGGGGGTCTCCGTCTCAGTTCGTCGGATGTTCAGCTCGCCAGACAGCTCATTCGCATGAGTGAATCGCAACGCCGCCGAGGTAGGTGCTGCGCACGGGTGTGCGAGCGAGTTCCTGCGGTGTCAGAGCCCTGGGATCGGCATCGAAGCGGATCAGATCGGCGCTCGCGCCGATGCGGATCTCACCCCAGGGCGCGGGGCTCAGGTCGGCGAAGCCCTGAACGGCCACGGCGCGGGAATAGGCGTCGAGGGCCCGCTCGATATCGACGATCTCTTCCGGGACCCACCCGCCGTCAGGCTCCCCGGCCTCGTTCTGTCGGCTCGTGCCGATCGCCAGCCCTTCGACCGGGGTGCCCGAGGTGCAGGGCCAGTCCGAACCGAAGGACAGCTGTCCGCCGGAGTCGATGATGCTGGCCATCCGATACTGATTCGCGGCCCGTTCTTCGCCGAGGCGGGGGACCGTGAGCACGGTCATGAGTTCGTCGAGCTGAGCCCACAGGGGCTGCATGTTCGCGATGATGCCGAGTTCGGCGAAGCGGTCGAGGTCCTCGGCGGCGACGAGCTGAGCGTGCGCGATGACGGGGCGACGGTCCCAAGCGGCATTGGTCGCAATGGTCGATTCGATGGCGTCGAGTGCCTGTTTGACCGCGGCGTCGCCGATGGCGTGGATGTGGACCTGGAAACCGGCGGCGTCGACGGCGCGAACCGCCTCGGCCAGGGTGTCGCCTTCCCAGACGCGCAGGCCGTGGTTGTGCAGCGAGGAGCAGTAGGGTTCGAGCAGTGCGCCGGTCTCGTTCTCGACGACTCCGTCGGCGAAGAACTTCACGGTGTGCGCGCTCAGCAGCGGGTCGCCCTGCTCGGTGACCCGTCGCCGCGCTTCGATCATCTCCGGCAGCTGTTCGGCGAAGTGCCGGGGGTCCGCGTAGAGCGCGAGATTGAAGCGGATCGACAGGCGCCGTGCCGCAGAGGCGGACAAGTAGGTGTCGACGTCGGCGGGTTCGACCCAGGCGTCCTGGACCCAGGTGACTCCGCGCCTGCGGTAATAGTCGGCGGCGCGTTCGAGCGCCCGCAGGCGAACGGATTCTTCCTGGGGTGGGCGAACGGCGTCGATGAGATCGACCGCTCCCCATTCGCGCAGAGTGCCCAGAGGCGAGCCGTCCTCCCGACGGGGGATCTCGCCGATCTCGGGTTCGGGGGTCTCAGCTGTGATGCCGGCGAGTTCGAGAGCGCGGGAATTGCACCAGACGGTGTGATAATCCCAGGCCCGCAGCACCACGGGGCGGTCGGAGACGGCCTCGTCCAGCCAGCGGGCGTCGAAGAGTCCACCGGCGACGAGACTGCCGTCATAGGAGGCTCCGGTGATCCACTTCTCGTCAGGGTGGGCTGCGGCGTAGCGGCGGACCTCGGCGACGATCTCGTCGACGCTCGAACACGCGCGCACCTGCGGGCCTTCAGCTTCCATCCCGCCGAAGATCGGATGGGCATGACCGTCTCCGAAGGACGGCATGAGGAAGCCGCCGTCGAGGTCGACGTGCTCGATCGAGTCCTGATCCGACGACAGAGTCTCCAGGTGACGGTCCACCTCGTCGGTGCCGATCGCGGCGATGACACCCTGTCTGACGAGGAGGGATTCGGCGGGTTCGGCCTCTGCCCCGAGCCAGATGGTGCCGTTGTGGAAAAGTGTCGTCGTCACGTCGATTCGCTCCTCGCTTCCTTGCAGATTCGGCTGGTCGGCCACTTGCACGAACAGTGTTCGTGTATGTGACTGAGAACACGATACACTCCGAATGGAACCAGTGGAAGGGAGAAGCGGAAACGGCATGAGGCTCAATCGCGAACGGCTCGTCGACGCCGCCATCGACCTCGTCGATGACGAGGGGGCCGAAGCTCTGTCCATGCGGACGCTGGCCGCGCGAGTCGATCGGCAGGTGTCCTCGCTGTACAACCACGTATCGGGCAGGGCCGAGCTGATCGAGCACATGCGCGCTCGCATCGTCGCGAAGATCGATGTCGGCCGGTTCGCGCAGGCGCGCTCATCGGCACATGAGGTCCCGTGGGACGAGGCGCTGGAGTCCTGGGCCAGATCGTATCTGCGAGCGTTCGCCGCTCATCCGGCTCTCATTCGGTTGCTCGCCACGACATCGATCCGCGATGTGTCGACCTATGAGATGTATGACGCCGTGGTCTCGGGCCTGCGCCGGGGTGGGTGGCCCGAGTCGCAGACAGTGGCGGTCATGCGCACCGTCGAAGCGCATGTGCTCGGATCCGCACTCGACATCATCGCCCCCGATGACCTCTTGACGAGGGACTCCGCCGACGAGCGACTCTCGGCCGTGCATGCCGCGCTCGATCCTCGCTACGCCGCGAGTTCATCGGCTGAGGCGGCCTTCGAGCTCGGGCTGAGTGCGATCATCGAGGGTCTGCGCGCTCAGCTGGAGAAGGCGTCATGACCGACGCGCAGCTCGAGCGGTTCTGGGCAGATGCGCGATCCGCTTTTGCCTCTCTGCCGCCAAGCGCTGGAGGCCGCCTGGCGGCCGGCCGTCGTCTTCATCCGAGGACACCGATCGTGACCAGGACGAACCCGAGCAGCTGCAGCGAGGCCCGCACGATCTGAAAGACGTCCCAGCGCCGGCGCATGGCGATGAAGTCTGCCGGCGCGGTGTCAGCCGAGATGCGCCCGGTGCGCGCGTTGATCGGAACATTGCCGATGATCGTCACGGTCAGGGCGAGGCCGAGGCTGATGGCTGCGGAGGTCAACCAAGCGCTGGGGTCATTGATCGCGATGATGATGGCCAGTGCGGTCGCAACCGTCATCCCGATCGGCATCACACGGCCGAAGGTGGTCAGCAGCCCTTTCTCCATCGCGAGCTGGGCATCTGTGCTCAGCCGACGGATCACCGGGTGGACTAGGGTGGCTGAACCGAATTCGGCTGAGCCGAAGAATCCGGTGACCAGCACTGCCGCCAATTCGATGGCATCCATGTCATTCCCCTTGAATGGATAGTGAAACTATCTGTAATAGATAGTACAGCTATCTGCTAGTGTCATTCAAGACCACCGACTTCGGAAGGAGAGGGGCGATGCCGAAATCGGCTGAGGGCTCGCAGATGAGGATGGCGGAACTGTCCCGGCGCTCGGGAATGAGCGTGGCGACCATCAAGTACTACCTGCGCGAAGGCCTCCTGCATCCAGGGCGTCGGACCAGCGTGAATCAGGCTGTCTACGACCACGACCATCTTCAGCGGCTCGGACTCATCCGGGCGCTGACGGCGGTGGCCGGGCTGCCGCTGTCGACGGTTCGCAAGGTGGTCGAAGCGGTCAGCACAAGCGTCACGGACATCGACGCGATGGCCGTGACTCAGGACGCTCTCGTGGGACAGACCTCTGCAGACGCCGCCGATGACCGATCACAGGTCGGCCCCAAGCCCGTGCTCGACAGGATCGTGGCGAAGCGGGGCTGGACGTGCGAGCCCGCTTCACCGGCATACCGTGCGGCGGAACAGGCGATCGCGCAGTTGGAAGCCGAAGGTCTCACCGAGGTCTTGGAACGTCTCGACGAATACGCCGAGGCGGCCGATCGGGTCGGACGCGCCGACCTCGCGGCCATCGCCGATGCTGAGAGCATGGATCAGCGGATCCGCGCAGTGGTGCTCGGCAGCGTGCTGCGCCGGCC
>DWZN01000066.1 GCA_019117545.1 Candidatus Brevibacterium intestinavium | reverse complement strand
GTGCGCCAGACCTACCTCTCACGCGCACACAAGGAACCCGACCGCTATGTCGTCCTCGACGCCTCGGTCGGAGCCGATGAACTCACCGAACGGATCCTCGAAGCCATCCGCCGCCGGCTTCCCCAGACCCTAGCCGGCCGTGAAAGCACCCCCGTCGAGGGGGCACTGGCAGACACCGATGGGGCCTCTGAGACCGATGACTCTGCCGCTGGAGACGCCACCGTCGCCGGAGCTGCTGCCGGATCGGCCGCCGCGGGTGCTGCTGCGGCCGGGGCGACTGCCGAGGGCGAGGATGCTGCGGACAGCGGTTCGTCTGCTGCCCACGCAGATCCCGCTGATGATCACGGCTCTGCCGACGCTGACAGCCCGGCAGACGACGACCCTGCGACCGACGAGGGCTCCGAGCCCAGCGACTCAGCCGCAGCCGAGAGCACCTCCGCGGGGGAGGATTCGCGGCATGAACGTGGACCGCGGTTCGTGCCGGTCAGCGGCGACCGTCTCATCCCGGAGTCGATCACCGACGACGAGGTGGAGATCTCCGGTGGCGTTCCCACCGAACGGGTCGACCTCGGCGCGGATCTGCGCGAAGAATCGTCGGCCGCGGAAGACGAAGACGAGCTCCCGTCGTTCCTGGAATCGACGGATGAGTCCGACTCCGATGAGGAGGCGTCGACGACTGTCCTGCCCGCTCGAGGTTTCACCTCGGCGCCGATCATCGACGACAGTGACGATGCCGAGGGCGTGCCGACGGACAGGATCGAGACGGATTCGGCCGAAGAAGCCGAAACCCGGGTCGTCGATCACGTGGATCCGGAGGAGGCCGAGACCAGAGTCGTCAACCACGCGGACCCGGAGGAGGCCGAGACCAGAGTCGTCGAACCTCGTGCTTCGGACGATGAGGTCGATCCGGGCGACGCCGAGACGACTGTCCTGCCGGCCCGCAGCGCTCGAGAGATGAGCCGCGAACGCCTCCAGGCACAGGCGGAGATCGAGCGACAGGCCAGGGAGCGCCTGCGCAGACAGCGCGAACGCAACAACCGTCGGTTCAACGATCCGGAGGGATCCTGAGGTGAACGTCTTCGACGAACTCGTCGGCCAGGACGAAGTCATCACCCAGCTCGGCTACGCCTTGGACGATCCGGCTGCGATGACCCACGCGTGGCTGTTCACCGGTCCACCCGGGTCGGGGCGGTCGAACGCGGCCAGAGCCTTCGCCGCGGCCCTGATCTCCGGGGGCACTGAGTCGAACGATGTGACCTCCCGGGTGCTCTCGGGCCACCACGAGTCCCTGACGATCATGTCGACGCAGAAATCGGTCATCTCGATCGACGAGGTGCGCGAGCTCGTGGCGACGGCCCAGGCGGCCCCGGTCAATTCGCAGTGGCGAGTCGTCATCATCGAAGACGCCGACCGGATGATGGAGCGGACCGCGAACGTGCTGCTCAAAGCCATCGAGGAGCCGCCTCCGGCCACGGTGTGGCTGCTGTGTGCGCCCAGCCCGATCGATGTGCTGACAACCATCCGGTCGAGGTGCCGGCCGGTGCGGCTGCGCATTCCCTCCCGCGATGCCGTCGCCCAGCTGCTCATGGATCGCGACCGCGTCGGTGAGGACCGGGCCAAGTGGGCCGCGTCGGTGGCTCAGAGCCATATCGGGCGGGCGAGGTACCTTGCGCTGAACGAATCGGCCGATGCCGAACGCAAACAGATCCTGGCGATCCCCGGCAAACTCACCTCGGTGGGAGCGACGATCCGTCTGGCCGGCCGAATCGTCGACGCCGCGGCGGAAACAGCGAAATCGCGTGTCGAGGAGCGCAACGCCGCCGAACGCAGCCAACTGATGACCACACTGGGGATCGAGGGCGAGAAGAAGATCCCACCATCGGCCAGAGCGCAGATCAGGAAGCTCGAGGAAGAGCAGAAACGACGATCGGTGCGAGCCCGGAACGATGAGCTCGACAGGATCTTCCTCGAACTGATGAGCCTCTACCGCGACATCCTCATGTACCAGCTGGGGATACGCGATGGGTGGATCAATGCCGGAGAGGTCGACCTCATCGCCGAACAGGCGAACCGGGATGGGCCGGACACGACTCTGCTGCGCATCGATGCCATCACCGAGGCCCGGCAGCGACTGCAGACGAACATGTCACCGGTGCTCATCGTCGAGGCGGCCTTCGTGCTGCTGTCGAACCCGTGGCTGCAGGACGATCGCACCGGGGCGATCTGATTTCGCTGCCGTGCCTGTCATCTCGGGGGAGCGGGTCTCGTTCACGCCCCGGTGAGCAGTTCTGTGACCAGTGCCGCGGTGAGTTCGATGCGCCGGGGGATCCAGATCTGGAGCGCGTGCTCGGTGCGAGCGTGCGAGCCTCCGCCGACCGTCCCCAGACCGTCCAGTGTCGGCGTTCCGACGCCGGCGGTGAAGTTGCCGTCCGAACCGCCGCCGACGGCGACCGAGCGCAGCGGTGGGTGTCCGAGCCTTCCCGCCAATCGTTGGGCCCGGGCGTAGAGCCCCATCGCCATGTCCTCTTCGAGTGGGGCGCGGTTGATTCCGCCCTTGAGTTCGATCTCGGCGCCGGCGACGGTGGGAGTGAGTGCGCGCAGCGCCTCGTCGATGCGCACCTGCTCACTCGCCGAGGCGGCTCTCGAGTCGATCCCGACGACTGCCCTGGCGGGGACAGTGTTCGTCGTCGAACCGCTGGTCATCACCGTCGGTACGACCGAGGTGCCGGCCGAAGGTCTGTGCAGTTTGGCGATCTCGACGACTTGGTTGGCCACCTCGATGGTGGCGTTGATGCCCTTCTCCGGTTCGACGCCGGCGTGTGAGGCCAAGCCGGTGACCTCGAGCTGGTAGATCGCGACTCCCTTGCGGGCGATCTTCACGGCACCGTCGGCTGCTCCGCTTTCGAAGACGAGCGCCGCTTTCGCACCCCG
The DNA here is from genome assembly GCA_019117545.1 of Candidatus Brevibacterium intestinavium. GTDB lineage: Bacteria > Actinomycetota > Actinomycetes > Actinomycetales > Brevibacteriaceae > Brevibacterium > Brevibacterium intestinavium. The sequence goes on along the minus strand of DWZN01000066.1, from coordinate 7,269 downwards.
AGCTTCGTCCTCGATGATCTGTCGGGACCCTGGGGACCCGAGTTCCTCGTCGGCGGTGATGAGGAGGCTGACGCCGTCGAGGCTGCCCAGTTCGGCGCGGACGCGGGCCAGCGCGTAGATGGCGATGAGTAATCCGCCCTTCATATCATCGGCACCGGGACCGCGTACGACTCCGTCCTTGACGGAGCAGGGGAAGTCTTCGATGGTCCCGGTCGGCCAGACGGTGTCGTGGTGGCCGATGAGCACGACCTTGCGCGGACCGGTGCCGAATCGCCAGAGGACATGAGGGTGGGTGCCGGTTTCGATGATGCGTGGGGCCGCGCCGAGCATTCCGGTGCCGATCCGCGAGACGAGCTGAGCGCTTCGGGCCAACGACGAGGAGTCCTGTGAGAACGACTCGCATTCGATGAGGGACTGGAAATCGCTCATGAAGTCGTCTGAGTCGAACTCGGCCACGGATGTCTCCCTCTGGTCTGCGCACTGTCTGCGCTTTCAAGGTTAACTGGTGCCGGGAGCAGAGCCGGAGGTGCCTGCCTGGCATCGGTTTGGTTTGCGGTCGTCCGGGAAGGAGGGGAAGCCCGAGGTACGCATCGATCAGAAGCCGAGATCGGCGGATTCGCCGTTTTGACCGGCGGTGGAGAAGTTGGCTAAAGTTGGTCCGGTTGCCGCCTTAGCTCAGTCGGCAGAGCGATTCACTCGTAATGAATAGGTCGCCGGTTCGATTCCGGCAGGCGGCTCCCCAGGTCAGGCCCGGCACTCCTCTCGGAGGCCGGGCCTGTCGCGTGTCGGGGATGCCCATCCTGAGGCCCGAGCACGTCGAGCCCGGACGGCTGGTGCCGTGCCCGCGCCCCGTTCGCGCCCCTCGTCCGTCCGCTGCGCTGCTCGCTCGACTGGGCCGAGACGCTTTCTTGAGATTGTCCAGATAAGTGGTTACAGTGGAGCCATGACGACCACCGACCACACCTCCGCCCTGCGCGGAGTCGGCCTGCGCGTGACCGCTCCGCGGCTCGCGACGCTGGCCGCGGTCGAGGCACATCCGCACTCGGATGCGGAGACCATCGCCCAGGCCGTGCGCGAGCACCTGGGCACCGTCTCCCGCCAGGCCGTCTACGACGTGCTCAACGCCCTCTCCGACGCCGAGCTGCTGCGCCGCGTCTCCGTCGGCGGTCGCAGCATGCGCTACGAGATGCACCGTCACGACAACCATCACCATCTGGTGTGCCGCAGCTGCGGGCGTCTCGAGGACGTCCCCTGCGCCGTCGGCGCGGCCCCATGCCTCATCCCGCACGAGGACCACGGCTTCTCCATCGAGATGGCCGACGTGGTCTACCGCGGCCTGTGCACCGAGTGCCGCGAGCGAGAGGCCACCACCCCCCGAACCCCCTGAGCCGGTCCCGCCGGCGCAGGGTCCCTGACCGCCCACCACTGTCAGAACGTTTAGACACGACCTGTCAGAAAACCATCCCGAGGAGAACTCCATGACCCAGCTGGATCCCACGGCCCATCACGATTCGTCGATCGCCTCGACCACCGAGTCCGGCGCGCCCCGCGAGTCCGATGCGCACTCGCTGAGCGTCGGCGCCGACGGCCCGCTCCTGCTCCACGACGTCGCCCTGGTCGAGAAGCTCGCCCGCTTCGATCGCGAGCGCGTCCCGGAGCGCAGCCCCCATGCGAAGGGCTCCGGCGCCTTCGGCGAGTTCGAGGTCACCGAGGACGTCTCGCAGTACACCAAGGCCGGCTTCCTGCAGAAGGGCGTCAAGACCCCGCTGCTGGCCCGTTTCTCCACCGTCGCCGGCGAGCTGGGCTCGCCCGACACCTGGCGGGACGTGCGCGGCTTCGCGCTGAAGTTCTACACCCAGGAGGGGAACTTCGACATGGTCGGCAACAACACGCCGATCTTCTTCGTGCGCGATCCCATGAAGTTCCCCGACTTCATCCACTCCCAGAAGCGCACCCCGGATTCCGGCCTGCGCTCCAACACCATGCAGTGGGACTTCTGGGCGAACTCCCCCGAGAGCGCCCACCAGGTCACCTACCTCATGGGCGACCGCGGCCTGCCCAAGACCTGGCGTCACATGAACGGCTACTCCTCCCACACGTACCTGTGGGTGAACGAGGCCGGCGAGAAGTTCTGGGTCCAGTACCACTTCCTCACCGAGCAGGGTCTGGAGTTCCTCACCAACGAGGAGGCCGACGAGCTCGCCGGCACCGATGCGGACTACCACCGCCGCGACCTCTTCGAGTCCATCGAGAACGGGGACTTCCCGTCCTGGCGGCTCGAGGTCCAGGTCATGCCCTACGAGGACGCGAAGACCTACCGCTTCAACCCCTTCGACCTCACCAAGACCTGGTCGAAGAAGGACTACCCGCGCATCCCGGTGGGCCGGTTCACCCTGAACCAGAACCCCGTCAACCACTTCGCGCAGGTCGAGCAGGCCGCCTTCAGCCCCTCGAACACGGTGCCGGGCACCGGCGTCTCCCCGGACAAGATGCTGCTGGGCCGTGTCTTCTCCTACCCGGATGCGCACCGCAACCGCATCGGCACCAACTTCAACCAGCTGCCCGTGAACCGTCCGATCATCGCCACGAACTCCTACGACAAGGAGGGCGCGATGAACTTCTTCCACAGCGGCGACGCGCCGGTCTACGCGCCGAACTCCTTCGGCCGCGCCTACCAGGACGAGCAGGGGAAGGTCGACAACGGCTGGGAGTCCGACGGCACGCTGGTGCGCTCGGCCTACTCCCTCCACGCCGAGGACGACGACTTCGGCCAGGCCCACACCCTGATCCGCGAGGTCATGGACGAGGCCGAGCGCGGGCGTCTGATCGACACGGTCACCGGTGCGCTGTCGACCGTCGAGGAGCCGGTGCTCTCGAAGGCCTTCCAGTACTGGAAGAACATCGACCAGGAGGTCGGCGAGACCATCGAGGCCAAGGTCAAGGCTGGTCAGACGGAGCAGGTCCCCGGCGCGGACCCCGTCTCCGAGTGATGCTCCGTCGCTCGACCGTCTGAGCGGTCCTGCACAGCACGGCGGCCCGGCCCCTTCCGAGGAGGGGTCGGGCCGCCGTCGTCGTGCCGGGGAACGCCGTCGTGCTCGGCGTCGTCGTCGCGGTGGCGCGCTCAGACGACCAGCACGTCGCTGGGGGAGGAGAGCAGGAGCTTCTGCACGGTCAGGCCGAGCAGGTGGCGGGCGAGGTCGTTCTGGCGTCGCACGCCGAGCACGAGCAGCTCCGCCTTCTCCTCCTCGACCACCTGCAGCAGGACGTCGGCGATGTCGTCCTCGGTGGTCTCCTGGCGGAAGGCGACGCGCACGGTCGCGCGGCGGAGCTGGTCGCGGGCGATCTCGAGCTGCTGGTCATCGGCGTGGCGAGGATCCTCCTCGACCCCGGCGCGCAGCACGTTGACCACCACGAGCGGGCCGCCGCGCTGCTCGGCCTCCTCGCGAGCCGCGGTCAGCGCCTTGAAGCCCACCTCGGTGGGGATGAATCCGACGACGACGGCCATCTGCTCTCCTGGCTGGGATGCGGTGCGGGCATCGGCCGCCACTGCGGCGTGCGGCCTGCTGTGATCCTACTGGTCCTGGGGCCGTGCTGAGGAGTCGTAGGCCCTGCGCTGACCGGACAGCGCCTGGATCTCGTCCATGACCCGCGCGGTCAGCAGGCGACGACGCACCCCCTTCGAGGCGGTGGGGTCGATCTCCTCGATCCGGATCGGGGTGCCCACCCGGATCGTCATCTCCCCGCGGCGCGGGATCAGGGAGGAGAACATGTGCTGGGTGCCCTTGACCCCGACGGGGATCACGGGGCAGCCGGACTCGAGCGCGAGCCAGGCGGCTCCCTGCTTGCCCGGATGGAGCAGGCCGTCCTTGGAGCGGTGCCCCTCGGGGTAGACGGCGAACCCCTCGCCGCTGCGCAGCACCTCGAGGCCGGCCTGGAGGGCGCCCTTGCCGGAGGAGAGCGCCTCGCGGTCCACCGGCACTGCGCCGACGGCGTCGAAGAACCAGCGCAGCACCGCCCCGTGCGGCCCCTTCTGCGTCCACAGCGAGTCCTTGGCCACGAAGCGGACCGGGCGCGGCAGCACCACGGGGATCATGAAGCTGTCGATGTTGGCCAGATGGTTCGAGGCGATGACGAAGCCGCCTTCGCGAGGGACGTTCTCCAGCCCGCTGACCCGCGGGTTCCACAGCAGTCCCACGGGACCGCGCACGACAGCGCGGGCCCCGGTGTAGAAGCGTCCGACCACAGGTCCTCCTCAGGCGTTCGGTCAGCGCCCTACGATAGCGCCGCGTCGGAGGCCGGGGTGACGGTGACCGAGAGCTCGAGCTCCGGGCCGGTGTGGTAGAACAGGCGTGCGATCGTGCCTGGTCCTGGCGCGATGCCGGAGAGGGCCCGGCGCCCGTCGGCCCGACGGAGCAGCCGCCCCCGACTGCCGAGCCCCCGAGGAGCCTGTCGATGCCGAAGATCCTGAACGTCGCCGTGATCGGCGCCGGAACCATGGCGCAGGCCGTGCACCTGCCCGTGCTGCGCCGGCGCTGGGACCGGTTCGCCGTCGCCGCGCTGGTCGACCACTCGCCCCGTCGGCGCCGCGAGGCCGCGGACGTGTGGGGGATCCCTGAGGAGCGGCGCTACGAGACGGTCGCCGATCTCGTGGCGGCCGTGCGCGCGCGGACCCTCGCGCTGGACGGGGTGCTGCTCTCGACCGACGGCCTGCACGTGGACGACCTGCTCGCCCTGGTGCGCCGCGGCATCCCGGTGATGGTCGAGCCGCCGCTGGGCTACTCCGCGGAGGAGATCGCGAAGGTCACCGAGTTCGAGCGGATCGCGGGACGGCGCCTGGTGATGATGGCCCACCCCCAGCAGTACGACGACTCCGTGACCCGGATGGCCGAGCACATCGCGGTGAAGGACCTGCGGATGGTGGACCACGAGGTGCTGATGCCCGCGAGCCAGCCGCTGTTCGGGCAGGCCCACGTGACGACCTCCTCCTACGACCTGCCCACCGAGAAGCGGACCGAGCGGCGCAAGGCCCTCCAGGCCGCGGTCGAGGCGGGGGCCGGGGACGGCGCCACCCAGCGCGACCGCGACCTCTACGTCAAGGGGCTGCTGACCGGGGTCGCCCACCAGATGGCGGTGACCGAGGCGGCCTACGGCCCGATCGCGAAGCTCGTCGCGGTGCGGCACTGGCCCAAGGGCGTGATCCCCGGCTCGATCGAGCTGCTGGGCGAGCTCGACAGCGGCGCGCAGGTGCGCCTGGTGTGGCACTACCTCCCCTTCGCCCCCGAGTACTCCGAGACGGTGCAGGTGCTCTCGGCCCGACGCCGCATGCGGCTGGAGCTGCCCGCCCCCTCCCACGGCGACTCCCGCTCGACCCTCTCGCTGCGGGAGAAGAAGTCCGGCGTCGTCCAGGAGACCGCGACCAGGGCGCCGAAGGGCGCGGCCGAGCTGATGTGGGAGGCGTTCCACGCCTTCGTCGAGAAGGGGGTCGCCCCCGTGGCGGGCGCCGCCGAGGCGCAGCGCCAGGTGACGCTGCTGCGTGAGGTGCTCGCGACCATCGTCGAGGCCGACGGGCGCAGCCTCGAGAAGGAGCCCGAGCAGGAGTCGGCGGAGACCGGCATGGAGTCGGAGGCGGAGACTGCGGAGCAGGCCGACGGCGAGCAGGCCGACGGCGAACCGGGTGCGGCCGAACCGGGTGCGGCCGAGCCGGACACGGCTGAGCCGGGCGCGGCCGACGCACCGGCCTCCTCGGCGACCGGCGAGGGCGAGCCCGCGCCGGAGACCCTCGAGCAGCCTGCCGCCCCGAGCGCCGAGGAGGTCGTGGACGTGTGGTCCGCGGAGCCGGTGCCCGAGGCCGAGCCGGACCCGACCGCCGAGCAGGGCTCCGCCCCCGCCGAGTCGGCTCCCGCCGCAGGGCAGGACCCCGCCGGCGGACCCGAGGCGGAGGACTCCGCGCGCTGAGCCGCCGCCTCGAGAGCCCCCGTCGTCCCCGTCCCCGGGGAGGGCGGGGGCTCTCGCCGTGCCGGGCCGGTCGCCGGGCTCCGCGCTGCAGCCGCGCGCCGGGGCCGCGCACCGGGGGACGGGCGGGGGACGGACGGGGGACGACGGGGGAGGAGCGCGGGGACACGCCGACGACACGCCGAGGAGGTCGCGTGACACGCCGGGATCCACCTCACCCGAAGGCGCCGTCCGAGGGCTGCGCGGCCGGTTCCCGCGTCGGTCGTCCACCGCCGGCGTCGGGCACCGCAGCCACCGTCCACACCGGGATGTGCACGTCCCCGCCGTGTTCGCACGGGGCGCGGAGGCTCCGTCCCCAGCGAGTCCTCGTCCATCCACATGCCGTCAACATCGCATTGTGGATGACAGAGATGTAGTTCAGTACATCTTGTGGTCGTCTCACCCGGGCACCACTAGGTGTAGTGTTGTCGATGTCGCGGCGCGCCGGACTCCCCCGAGGAGTCCACAGCCTCGCGGCATGGTCCTCGGACCTCCGGAACATCTGCTCGACGCCCCGTCCTGCGCTTCGGCGCGACGCTCCTGAAAGGCCCTTCCCTTGGACATCACCGTGTACTCGAAGCCCCTCTGCGTGCAGTGCGATGCGACCAAGCGCGCGCTGAACAAGGCGGGTGTCGCCTACGACGTCGTCGACATCACCGAGGACGCCGACGCGCTCGCGAAGGTGAAGTCCCTCGGCTACGTCCAGGCCCCCGTCGTCATCACCGGCGAGGACCACTGGTCCGGCTTCCGTCCCGACAAGATCAAGGCGCTCGCGGGCGTCGGCGCCGAGCAGCGCCGCACCGCCGCGATCTGAGCAGCGGGGGAGGCGTCGGCGTGACCCGTCTCGTCTACTTCTCCTCGGTATCCGGCAACACCAAGCGCTTCGTCGAGAAGCTCGGCATGCCGGCCCGCCGGATCCCGCTCTACGCGAAGGAGGAGCCCCTCGTCGTCGACGAGGACTACGTCCTCCTGGTCCCGACCTACGGCGGGGGCAACGGCCGCGGTGCCGTGCCCAAGCAGGTCATCAAGTTCCTCAACGACGAACGCAACCGGCAGCACATCCGCGGCGTGATCGGTGCGGGGAACACCAACTTCGGGGAGGCCTACTGCTTGGCCGGGGACATCATCTCCGCCAAGTGCCAGGTCCCCCACATGTACAAGTTCGAACTGTTCGGTACTCCGCGCGACGTGACGCGGGTCCATGACGGATTGGAAGAGTTTTGGCGACACTGACCGAGATGCCCCCGGTCGAGCACAACCGGCGGCTCGACTACCACG
>DWZN01000065.1 GCA_019117545.1 Candidatus Brevibacterium intestinavium | reverse complement strand
TCGTCCATGGCCCAGATGAAGAGGTAGTCCGCATCGAGCTCTTCAAGATTCTCCGCCGAGAGCGTGAACCCATTCACCTCTTCCGGGGTCTGGTGTCGGCCCGGATCCAGGCCGAGGAGCGCCAACGGTGCGGCATTGCCGAAACAGATGCCCTCGGACCGGGGCGAGATGAGCTGATAGGACTTGCCCTCCGTCCCCAGGTCCGAGGCGACATCCGATAGGCGTGCCTTCGTCTCGTCGATCAGTTCATCAGCCTCGTCGGCCCTGCCCAGCGCCTCGCCGACCTGCTTGGTCATATCCTCCCAATCGGGATTCGCGGATTCGGTCCTCGGGACGGTCACGGGCGCAATGTCCGAAAGCTGTTCGTAGGCGGAGTCGTCGGCGATGTTCCAGGGAGCTGCGAATATGACATCGGGCGACGCCTTCCTGCCACGGCATGATCTCCTCGGCAGAGGAGGCCACCGCCACCGATGTCACACCGAGTTCTGCCGCGACGTCGCCGGCTGGGGAATTGAGGACGACGATGGTCTCCGGATCTGCCAGCACCTGACCTGTCCCTTGATCGTGTCGACCGTCACCGACTCTCCGGTGCCGTTCGCTGAGTCTCTTCCGTTCCCGCAGCCGCTGAGCAGCAGCGCTGACGCGCTGATCATGGAGGCCGCACCCACCACAGCTGTCCGTCCCATGCTCGGCCTCATCTGTCCGCGAAGGTCTTCTTCGGCATCCCCGCCACGATCATCGGAGCCCCGGTGACGGGGTCGTCGATGACGGTGCAGCCGATCCCGAAGACCTCGTCGACGAGTTCGGCGGTGACGATCTCCTCGGGCGGTCCCTGAGCGACGATCGCACCGTCCTTCATCGCGATGATCTCGTCAGCGTAGCGGCAGGCCTGGTTGAGGTCGTGCAGGACTGCGACGAGGGTGTGACCGTATTCGTGGTTGAGCTGGGAGAACAGGTCGAGCAGTTCGATCTGGAAAGCGAGGTCGAGGAAGGTGGTCGGTTCGTCGAGCAGCAGCAGAGAGGTCTCCTGAGCCAGCACCATGGCCACCCAGACGCGCTGGCGCTGACCGCCGGAGAGTTCGTCGACCTGCCGTGACGACAGGTCCTCGGTGTTCGTCGCCCGCAGTGCTGAGAGCACGGCCGCTTCATCGGCGTCTGTCCACTGCCGCAGGAACGACTGGTGCGGATGGCGTCCTCGGGCGACGAGCTCACCGACCGTGATCCCCTCCGGTGCGATCGACGACTGCGGCAGGAGGCCCAGGCGCTGAGCGATCTTCTTCGTCTTCATCTTCGCGATGTTGCTGCCGTCGAGCAGCACCGATCCTTCGGCCGGAGGAAGCAGCCTGGCCAGTGCACGCAGCAGTGTGGACTTCCCGCACGCATTGGGTCCGACGATGATGGTGAACTTCCCGTCGGAGATGTCCACATCGAGGTCGGTCACGATCTGACGGTGGTCGTAGGCCAGGTCAAGGTGCTGGGCGACCAGGGGCGAGTGCGCGTCCGCGTTGAGAGTGCTCATTATGCCTTCCGAGCTTCTTGGATGAGGAGCCAGATGAGATAGATGCCGCCGATGCTCACGGTGATCACACCCACGGGCAGTTGGAGGTCGCCGAAGGCGTGCTGTGCGATGAGATCGGCGGCCACGAGGAGCAGAGCGCCGACGGCCGCCGACGCGAGCAGGCTTGTGCCCTGCGCTTTGGCCAGCCGTCGACCGATCTGCGGGGCGGCCAACGCCACGAAGGCGATCGGTCCGGCGGCCGCCGTGACGACGGCGACGAGTGCGACTGCGACGACGATCAGGGCCGCGCGCACCGGCTCATTGCGCACTCCCAGGGCCTTCGAGGTGTCATCGCCGAGTTCCAGGGTGCCCAGATCCCGTGCGAACAGGCCGCAGGCCAGTCCCAGGACGATCGTGGCCACGGCGGCCGGTGCGATGGTCGACCACCCGATCCCGTTGAGAGTTCCCGCGCCCCAGGTGGCGGCGGCCATGGCGAGTTCGAGGTCGGCACGCAGGATCAGCCACGTGTTGAAGGCGTTGAGCATCGCGGTCAGTGCGATGCCGACGATGATGAGCCGGAATCCTTGGACTCCGCCCTTCCATGTGAGCAGGTAGACGACGACCGCGGTGAGCAGTCCGCCGACGATCGCTCCGGCGGCAGTGGAGATGAAGCTCGTGCCGAAGACGATGATGGTCACGATGCCGCCGGTGTAGGCGCCGGTGGAGAAGCCGATGATGTCCGGAGATCCGAGCGGATTGCGTGTCAGCGACTGGAACACGGCCCCTGAGACCCCGAGCCCGGCTCCGAGGACGATGGCGGCGATGACTCTGGGCGCACGCCATTCACCGACGACGGTGTTGACGATGTTCTTCTCGGCCAGTCCGAACAGCCCCTGGAACACTTCGCCGGGGGTCAGCGAGAACTTGCCGAGCATGAGCCCGGCGAATCCGCAGGCCAGTGCCAACAGGGCGACGATGCCGGCGGTGACGAGCACGCGGATGTCGAGTCGGAACCCGAAGACTCGCAGCATGGGCCGGCCGAAGTCGATCCTCTCCCCCGGCAGTGTGCCCGGTCCTGGGGTCAGTGTGCGTTCGTGGACCGCTAGCTGGCTGGTTTTCACAGACCGCTCGCCTTCTTCCGACGGACAAGGGCGATGAGCACGGGAGCGCCCACGAATGCGGTGACGACACCGACTTGGAGCTCGCCGGGCTTCATCACCACTCTGCCGATGACATCGGAGGCCAGGAGCAGAATGGGTGAGAGCACGAGTGAGTAGCCGAGGATCCATCTCTGGTCCGGGCCGACGATCCACCGGGCGATGTGCGGAATCATCAGTCCGATGAAACCGATCGGGCCGGCCGCGGCGGTGGCCGCCCCGGCCAGCAGGGTCACGGCGAGGATGGAGAACACGCGTGTGCGGTTGACCGAGGTGCCGAGGCTGGCTGCCAGATCATCGCCGAGTGCCACCGCATTGAGCGAATGGGACAGGGCCAGGGCCAGCACGGTTCCGATGATGATGAACGGAAGGATCGCGGTGATCGTGTCGAAGTCGCGGCCGGCGATCGCGCCGACGTCCCAGGACCGGAACGCATCGAAAGCGCGTTCGTTGGTCAGCAGGATCCCCTTCGTCAGCCCCGTCAGCACTGCGGCCACGGCGACTCCGGCCAGGGTGAGGCGGATCGGGTCGACGGTGCGACTGCGTCCCGAGGAACCGATGATGTAGACGCCGACCGTGGCGATGAGTGCGCCGAGGAAGGCCAGCCAGATATAGCCGGTGATCGAGGTGATCCCGAAGAAGGCGACTCCGATGGTCACGGCGAAGGAGGCCCCCGCGTTGACGCCGAGGATGCCCGGGTCGGCCAGGGGATTGCGCGTGAGAGCCTGGATGAGCCCTCCCGCCAGGCCCAGCCCCATCCCGACGAGTACACCGAGCACGGTGCGCGGAAGGCGGAGTTCGAGAACGACGAGCTGGTCGTCGCTGCCGCTGGGAGCGAAGAACGCACCGAGGACTTCGGACACCGGCATGTCGCGGGCCCCGACGGCCAGCGAGGCCAGGACCACGAACACCAGTGCGGCGATGGCGGCCACCAGCCCCACCACACGCTTGATCCACAGGCTCCGGCCAGCAGGCTGACCGGTGTCAGTGTGCGGTTTCGCCGCAGTCGTGGTGGCGGAACCGGTCATCGAGGTGGTCCTTCTCGAGGGAGTTGACTAAGGGCAGGCTAACCACACTGTAACTCACTCGTCCACCTCAGCCAAGCGGCACCGGTCTCATCCGACTGTGATCTTGCCGATCCTCTCGGACACCTGCCGCTGGATGCGCGAGAGCATTCCGCTCATCCCGCGCAGCCGAAGCGGGCTGACGAGATCGGACAGCGACAGCCTCAGCGGCAGGTCGGACGGGGTGGACAGGATCACCTCGGCGGTGGCTCCGTCGAGCCCCTCGTGCAGGATTCCGGCGAACCCTCGGGTCGTCGGCGATTCCGGAGGAGCGGAGAAATGCAGTCTCACGACCGCGGCCTCCCCTGCCTCCGGGGTCTCGACCTCGGTGACGAGGAAGATCGGCGACTGGCATTCGGGCACGGGCTCGAGCAGCTCCGGATGGTCCGTGTACTTCTCCGGAAGCTCCGGCAGATCGGACGCGAACTCCAGCAGCAGCTGCAGACGGTCATCGGCAGCGGTCTCGGAGAAATCGGTGACGACTTCGGCCAGGGCCTCCGGCAGGTCTGCGGTCTCAGGTGTGGTCTCGGCAGTCATCAGCGGCTCGGCACCTCTCCGGGCTCGGAGCCGGTGGCGATCGGCACGGCCACGACATTGCCCCATTCGGTCCAGGATCCGTCGTAGTTGCGCACGTTGTCGTAGCCGAGCAGGTGCGTGAGGACGAACCAGGTGTGGCTGGAGCGTTCGCCGATGCGGCAGTAGGCGATGACCTCATCGCTCGTGCCCAGCCCGGCCTGGTTCGTATAGAGGTCCTTGAGTTCGGCCGCGGACTTGAACGTGCCGTCCTCGTTGGCCGCCTTGCTCCAGGGCACGGACTTCGCGCCCGGGATGTGGCCGCCGCGCAGCGCCCCCTCTTCCGGGTAGGCGGGCATATGAGTGCGTTCGCCGGAGTACTCCTCGGGGCTGCGCACGTCGATGAGGGGCAGTGTGCCCAGGCTGTCGCGAACCTCGGGCAGGAAAGCGCGGATGGCCGAGTCGTCGCGGTCGACGACCGGGTACTCGGTGGGTTCGGGCCTCGGCTTCTCAGTCGTCATCTCACGGCCTTCGGCCTGCCATTTGGCGCGGCCGCCGTCCATCAGGCGGACGTCTTCGTGGCCGAAGAGGGTGAAGACCCACAGCGCGTAGGCCGCCCACCAGTTGGATTTGTCGCCGTAGACGACGATGGTGTCGTCGCGGGAGATGCCCTTGGCGGACATGAGAGCTGCGAAGCCCTCGCCGTCGACGTAGTCACGGGTCACGGAGTCGTTGAGTTCGGTGTGCCAATCGACCTTGACCGCTCCGGGGATGTGCCCGGTCTCGTAGAGCAGCACGTCCTCGTCGCTTTCGACGATGACGAGTCCGGGATCACCAGCATGCTCAGCGACCCATTCGGTGCTGACCAGTCGCGTTCCGTCCGCATATTCGGCGAACTTCGGGCTGGGATCGGTCGGGATCGAAGTGCTCACGCATTCCTCCTGAAACATAGTGGCTGAGACGAACTCGTTGGAACAACGTCGGTATCCCACAGCATATTCCCTACTCAGGACCTGCCGAGGAAGGTCCTCAGCGCTGAGATGAATGCCTCCGGCTTCTCCGAGTGCACCCAGTGCCCGGAACCCTTGACGGTGAGCAGGGTGGCGCGAGGGAACAGGGTGCGCATCTGCGGCAGATCCTCCCGGCTGACGTAGTCGGACCTCTCGCCGGCCACCCACAGGACCGGATGGTCGAATCGGGCCCCGCCCATGTCCGGGAAGTCGCCGATGGCCTCAAGACTCGAGTGCAGGAGCCCGAGGTTGGGCTGCCAGGCGTAGCCGTCTGCGGTCGGACGCAGGTTCTGCAGCAGGAATCCCCTGATCGCGTCCTGGGGAATCGGCTCCTGCAGGGCGGCATCGGCGTCCGTGCGCGATTCGACCTCGTCGAGATCGAGACCTGCCAGGCTCGAGAGCAGATGGTCGAAGATGCCGAGGGAGCCGCCGGCGTTCGGGCCGATGTCGACGACGACGAGGCGGTCGATGAGCTCGGGACGGCGCAGGGCCAGGACCATGGCGATCTTGCCGCCCATGGAATGCCCGACCAGGTGCACCGGCTGCTGATCGGCTTCGGTCACCTCGGCGATGTGGGCGGCCACCGAGTCGGCGAGGTCGATGTAGTCGAAGGTCTCCGTCCACTCGGAGTCACCGTGGTTGGGCAGGTCGACGAGCAGGCTCGAGAATTCGGGTTCGAGCGCCTTGGCGATCCGGGTGAAGTTCTTGCCGCGGCCGAACAGTCCGTGGAGGAAGACGACGCGACGACCGGTGTCACCGACGCGCTTGCTGGAGATGATGGTCACCACTCCAGCCTAGCGGGTCCGGTGGTGGCGCTGAGAGCCTCACCCCCGGTCCGGGCGCGGGTAGGGTGAGGTCATGCACTTCTCCGAATATGACATTCGCCTTGCCGGCTACGCGGTCATCGTCAACGATGATGACGAGATCCTTCTCAGCTGGTTCAACGGCGGGCGCGACCGCTTCCACGCGCTCTGGACGCTTCCCGGGGGTGGGATCGAGTTCGACGAGAGCATCGAAGAGGGCACGATCCGCGAGGTCAAGGAGGAGACCGGCTATGATGCCGAGCTGGTCCGCCCCCTGACCACGCATTCATTCACGGAGTCACGCCGCAATCCCGCGTTCGGGACCTCGAAACCGCGACCGTTCAAAGGCGCACGGATCGTCTTCGAGGCACGGATCACCGGCGGCACCCTCGGCACGCTCGAGGTCGGAGGCACGACGGACCGCGCCGAATGGCTGTCGATCGACTCCCTCGCAGACATCCGCCACGCCCGCATCATCGACATCGGTCTGGATGCGCTGCGCGGCGGACGGCCAGGCTGAGCCCGGCTGCTGGTCACTTGACGATCTTCGCCAGCTTCTCAGGCAGATTCTCGGCCGCGTACTTCGCAGAGAGGATCGAGTTGAGCGAGAATGCTTTGCGAAGCTCGTCCATGTCATCGGTGAACACGAGGCTGCGACCGTCCTCGACAGCCGGAATGCGCTGGTAGGCCTCGTCGTCGGTGACATCCGCATCGGGGATGTAGATCGGGAATGTCAGCAGCACATCGGCGTCCAGGGTCTCCAGATTCTCCTCCGAGACCGGGACCGAGAACCCTTCGGCCTTGCTCTCATCGATCTTCGACGACTGGGTGAACCCGAGCCGCTCCATGACCTGGACACGGCTGGACGCCTCGACATACGCGCCCCACCCCTCCGAGGTCTTCGCCGCGACCGTGACGGACTTGCCGTCGAACTCAGGATGATCCTTCGCCGCATCCTCGAAAGTCTGGTCCAAGTCGTCGAGCAGGCTCTTCCCCTCGTCTTCCTTGCCGAGAGCCTCGGCGACGAGATCGACCTGCTGGTCCATGGTCGTCAGGTAGTTGTCGCCGCCTTCGGGAACGCCGACAGTCGGGGCGATCTCCGAGAGCCGGTCGTAACGTTCCTGCTCACCGGAGCTGTTCGTATCGAGGATGAGATCGGGTTCGAGGGCGGCGATCGCCTCGTAGTCGGGCTCCATCGTCGCGATGATCTCCGGAGCCTCGTCATAGAGGTCCTCGGCCCACGGACCGACACCCGTGCCGCCGAATTCGACCCAGTCGGAAGCGCCTACGGGTTGGACGCCGAGGGCCAAGGCGGTCTCGGCATCTCCCCACCCCAGGGCGACGACCCTCTGCGGATCGGCGGGGACATCGACGGACCCGAACTTCGTATCGACGCTGGGTCCGGACGTGTCGGACGATTCGGAGTCGCCTCCGCCGCAGCCGGCGAGGACGAGGAGGGAGGCGAGGATCGGGGCGAGTATTCGGCGCATGACTTCCTTTTCACGAGTTTAGGCGAGCCTAGCTTAACCTATCTTCGCCCATCGGAGGGCATGCCGGCGGCCGACGGCCCGCGAGCAGGGTCACCTCGCTCGGGTCGGGGCCCGGTCGTCAGCTCCCGGCGGGGGTGTCGAGCAGTCTGAGTATCGGCTTGAGTGCGGTCCTGATGCTGAGGACCCGGAACACCTGGTCACGGGCGGCAGCGAGCAGTCGGGACCGGTCGAACATCAGCCCGGCCAGGGAACGGGAATTGTCGTGGGCGGTCTCGACGCGCGGGCGCTGACGGGCCTCGAACCGGTCGAGCGCAGCGGCCGGGTCATCACGGTCGGCCGCGGCGATCTCGTCGGCGAGCACCGAGGCCGATTCCATGGCCATGCCGGCGCCGATGCCCGCCGTCGGGAGGAATCCGGCCGCGGCGTCACCGAGGAGGACGGTGCGGCCGACCGCCCACCGCCTGGCTCGGGCATCGCGCAAGGGCCAGAAGAAGGGGTCCTCGGACGCACCGATCGCCTCGAGACAGGCGTCGATGCGCGAGCTCATCTCCTTGAGCTTCGCCCGGACCTCACCGGCGAACCGTCGTGGACCCAGCGGCTGCCGCGAATCAGGACAGCCGAGGAAGACTCCGATGCCGTCCTTGACCGGATACATGCCGAGGAAGAAGCCGTCACCCCAGATCTCCTCGACGGCGTCCGGGCTCCCGTCGGCATCAGCCCAGCACACCCAGCCGCCCCAGGCCGTGTCCACTGTGTCCGCGGCTTCGCGGGAGTGAGCGGGCACGAGTGTCCGGGTCCGGGAGTTCATCCCGTCGGCGATGACGACGATGTCGAATTCGGTGCACCCCGGATCGTCTGCCGCGCCACCGGCCCAGGTCACGGTCACGGACTCTTTGTCATCGACCAGTCCCTGCACGGTCGTTGCGAATGCCACTGGGGTCTCGGCACCGGTGAGCACGGTCAGGAGCTCGGACCGGGAGATCCCGCGATAGTCGCCGTACTCGGCCAGCAGCTCGCCGAGCTGATCCTGCCTGAGCACGCGGCCGGTGTGTGCATGGGCGATGTATCGCTCGATGCCGACACTGGAGTAGAGATAACCCTCCCGAGCCCCGAGCGCGTCGATGATCGGATCGACCATGGGCATGAGGGCGAGCATGTACCCGGCCCGATTGTCCCCGATCATGCGCTGCGCATCGGCCGAGCGGTCGACGAGCACCGGCGCGAGCCCCTGGCCTCTCAGCAGCTGAGCCAGAGTGATCCCGGCGATTCCGGCTCCGACGATGAGGACGCGCGGCGTGCCCTCCGGTACGGAGGTGAGCTGCCGGCTCACGCTCGCTGGGGTGATCATCTCGTGCGCCTCCTGACTCCGCTGAACTCCTCCGCCACCTCAGTGGACCGGGTGGTCCACTCACCGTAGCACTGTTTGGACCAGCCAGTCCACACCGTGCCCGCCGTTGCTAGACTGCGATTGTGTCCGAGACTGCACTGGCGCGCATGCGCCCGGAGAAGAGAGCCGCGCTCATCGCTGCCGCCGCACGGGAATTCGCCTCTCGAACCTACGAGGAGGCTTCGCTCAATCGCATCATCGGCAGCTGCGGCCTGAGCAAGAGCTCCTTCTACCATGTCGTCGATTCGAAGGAGGGCCTCTTCTCCCTCGTCGTCTCCGAGCTCTCTGCGGCCGCCGACCGCACCTGGACCGCTCCGGAACCGGCCAGCTTCGCCGATCACTTCTGGGACCGTGCGGACTCCGTGTGGCAGGAGGCCCTCACGACCTGGCCCAACAGCCCTGAACTCACTCAGCTGTGGCACATCGTCTATGCCAACCCCGACAACGAAGCAGTGCTCACGCTGGCGGATCGGGTCCGCACATGGGTGCGCGACGTGCTCATCACCGGGCGCGAGACCGGTGCAGTCGACCGGACCTGTCCCCTCGACCTCCAGTCCCTGGCCGTGTTCTCACTGCTGCGGACCTTCGACGAATGGGCCCTCACTGCGGCCGGAGACGACTCCCCCGACGAGGCAGCCGCTCATCAGTTCCGCCTGCTCAAGCGCCTCCTTCATCCCTGAGGGCCCCGATCCGATTCGGGCGGGCGCGGGCGGAGGAAGGAAGCGTCCGCGCCGGTCAGCTCCGGTTGAGGTAGGCCAACACCGCCGCGACCCGGCGGCTGGTCGACTCACCCGCATGCAGGCCGAGCTTGTCGAAGATCGCGCTGATGGCCTTCTCCACGGAGCTGACCGACACGAACAGCCGTTCGGAGATCCCGCGATTCGACAGGCCCTCGGCCATCGCCTCGAGCACTTCGTTCTCCCGCGGTGTGAGGGCAGCCAGGGAATCCTGCTTCTCTGAGGTGTAGAGCAGCTGACGGACGACATCGGGGTCGATGACCGTTCCGCCCTCGGCTATCCGATTGACCGATTCGAGGAACCGGTCGATATCGGTCACCCGGTTCTTCAGCAGATAGCCGACGCCGACGGATTCGGTGCCCAACAGCTCCGTCGCGTACTCCCGCAGCACGTACTGGCTGAGCACGAGCACCCCGATGTCGGGGAATCGCCGTTTGATCGACAGGGCGGCTTCGAGACCCTCCGTGGTGTGGGTCGGCGGCATCCGCACATCGACGATCGCGAGATCCGGTCGCAGGCGGGCGACGGCGCGCAGCAGCTCCTGCCCGTCCCCGACCGAGGCGACGACGGAGATCCCCTCGTCCTCGAGCAGACTGCGCACGCCTTCGCGCAGCAGCACGGCGTCATCGGCGAGCACCACCGTCAGCGGCTCGCCCCGGGACTCGGTGCCTGGCGACCCGTCCATTCTCACTTCTCCTTGTCCGACCTGTTCGGTCCTCAGCGGCTGAGTCTCAGCCATGCGGGATCTCCGCTCTCACGGTCGTGCCGGTCCCAGCCGGGCTGTCGACCACCAGTCTTCCATCGAGCGCGCCCACCCGTCGGGCGAGACCCTGCAGCCCGCTGCCGCTCTGGTCGGCGCCTCCGTCACCGTCGTCGACGACCTCGGTGACGACCACCCCGTCGTCATCGCGGATCGAGATCGAAATGCCCGCCGCCTGCGCATGTTTGACGACATTGGTCACGGCCTCCCTGACCACGAAGTAGACGGCGGATTCGACCTCCGAGGGCAGTCGCTGCTCCGGTGCGGCCACGACTGTGATCGGGATCGGGCACCGATCGGCCATGCGATTGAGCACCGGCGGCAGGCCGTGATCATCGAGCGCTGTGGGGTAGACGCGCCAAGCGACCTCGCGCGTTTCCTCGATGAGGTCCTGGGATTGGGCGAGCGCATCGTCGAGCAGCCGTGCCGCCTTGTCCGGATCCTGAGCCCTCCGAGCGCGGGCGATGAGCATCGACAGGGACACGACATTCTGCTGGACGCCGTCATGGAGATCCCGTTCGATCCGGCGGCGCTCATCGTCGATGGCCACGACCACGCCGCGACGGGTCATCACCAGTTCCGTGATCCGGCTGTACCGTGCGTTCGGTCGGCTCACCTCGGCGTCCATCCCATCGATCCGACCGTGCAGCCAGTTCGCGGCCTCGCTCAGGGCGATCGCACCGATGAGGTTCGCCGCAGCGTAGAGGAGACCGACGAAGAGAGTCGGCTGGGCGATCCTCCACGAGTCGAAGCCGATGGTGATGCTGCCTCCGAGGGACAGCCCCTGCACCACCGCTCCGACGAAGACAGTGACGAACCCCGCGAGGAAATTCAGCACCGGGACCGTGACGAGTGCGGCGACGACTCCGTTGAGCGCGAGGAATCGGCGTGTGGCAGGCGGCGGGTTCACAGCGATGCCGAAGGTGGAGAGCTGCCGTGAGACCTCCCAGCCACGCACCTTTCCGACCGGCCGTGACGACGGAGGAAGGGCGGCGGCGATGAGCAGCGGAATGCACAGCGCTGCGCCCCACAGCACGCCGAGGACGGAACGGACCCAGCGGCTGACGAGCATCCGCGACTCGCGAGGCATCCGCGAGATCAGTGCGTTCGGCCAGGGCATGGGTCGATCGTAGCAACGGCCGGTCTCCTGCCCCATGGGTTCGACCGCAGAACCGGGTTCCGGTTGACCGCATTCCGGGGTGGACGAACCTGCAGTCGATCATGTGCCCTCCCGCGTTCTGCTCGCGCCTGTGGGCCCATAGCGTGGATGATTATGGATTTCGCATTCGAGGCGCTCACCTCGACCCTCACCTCTCCGTGGGTCTATGCCCTCATCGCCCTTGCTGCGGCCTTGGACTCCCTTCTGCCCATCGTGCCCTCGGAGACCCTGCTCATTTCGGCCGCGACCTTTGCCACAGCCGGAGTGCCCCACCCACTCGGGCTCATCGCAGCGGCGACTCTGGGGGCGCTGGTCGGCGACCTCGCCGCCCATCTCGTCGGTCGCAGCGGCAGCCGTCGGCTGCACCGCTGGAGTGCCCTTCCCCGGTGGCAGCGTCTGTTCGCCTCGGCCCAGGAGATGTTCGCGCGTCGAGGCGGGTCCATGCTCATCGTCGAACGCTTCGTTCCCGGCGGACGCACCGCCGCGACCATCGGCTCGGGCATGCTGGGGTTCCGGATCCGCGACTTCCTCCTCTTCGATGGAATCGGCAGCCTCGCCTGGGCCGTGTACTCCACCGGGATCGGCCACCTTGGCGGAAATCTCTTCGAGGGCCAGCCGGTGCTGGGTGTGCTCACGGGAATCGGCGTCGCCCTGGCCGTGAGCGCCGTCATCGAGATCCTGCGTCGGATCATCGCCGCCCGCTCATCCGGACCAGCGGACACGCTGGACGAGGCGGATTCGACACACACCCCCGCCGACGTGACACGATGAAGTGGATGTCTCAAACACATGTGTGGTATGTCAGCTACGGTTCGAACATGGCGCGCGATCGACTCGCCTGCTACCTTCAGGGCGGCCGACCACCAGGGGCTCATGTCAGTTATCCGGGTGCCAGGAACCCCGCGGCGCCTCGCGCCGAGGCCTGCGTCGAACTGCCCGGAACGATCTACTTCGCCGGAGCATCGAAGGTGTGGGGCGGCGGGATGGCCTTCTACGACCATCACGCTGCCGGACCCACTCCGGCCAAGGCCTATCTCATCACCGCCGAACAGTTCGCCGATGTCGCGGCCCAGGAGATGAACCGCCCGCCCGAGGCGGACAGTCCGCTGGAGGACCTCGTGTTCGATCTGCCAGTCGGCGCCTCGCACTCGGTGGGACCGGGAGGCTATGAGACGCTCCTCGTCCTCGATGACATCGACGGCGTGCCCATGGTCACATTCACCGCACCCCACGGTTCGGCCGACATCGAGCACACCCAGCCGACTGAACCGTATCTGGCGATGCTGCGCACCGGCAGTGCCGAGGTCAGGGACGCCGCTGGGCTTCCCCGGTCCGCAGCTGCACGAGTGTGAGGTCGAGCAGCGGAGTGCTCACCCCCAGATCGGCGGCCTTGAGCGCCAGATCGCCGAGGATGTGCTCGGTTTCGCTCGGCAGCCCGGCCGTGACGTCCCGGTAGAGCGACGAGGTGAATGCTGAGCCGGCCTCGGTGAGCATCGACACGGTCATCGCATGAGACCGCTCGGACACCGGATGGTCGGCCGCGGTCGCCACTGCCTCGAGCTCGGCGATGATCCGCAGCACATGGTCGCGTCCCCCGGCGTCCATGATCGCGCCCACCGGGCCTCTGAACAGGCAGGTGACCACTCCGGCGGCGGCGATGAAGATCCACTTCTCCCACAGGCCGCCGACGACGTCGTCGATGACCTGCAAGCGGAATCCGGGCACATCGAGGGCCGTGGCGACGGCGTCCGGAACCTCGTCATCGCCGAGTCCGCCGATGGTCATCACGGCCAGGTCGGTCAGCTGGTGCACCGCGCCGTCCTCGACGGTGCCGACGATCTTGACGAATCCGCCGAGAGTCTGACCGGGATAGTCGGCCTGCAGCCGGTCGATCTGGGCCATGCCGTTGAGGAAGGGAATGATCCGCGTATCGGGGCCGACCGCGGGGCGGATGTCGGCGAGCACTGAGTCGAGACCGCCCGCCTTGACGGCGATGATGACGATGTCGAAGGTCCGCGGGCTCGTCACGAGTTCGTCCGCGGTGACCACATCGACGAAGTTCGTCCGGTCCGCGTCCGGGGCCACGAAGCGCAGCCCGCCGGTCCGGACCGCCTCCGCCCGGGCCTGCCGCAGCAGGAACGTCACCCTCCGGCCGGCCTCGACGAGGTAGGAGCCGAAGGCCCCGCCGGTGGCCCCGGCACCGGCGATGAGGATCGTCGGTTCGCTGTCTGCGCTGCCTGTCATCCCAGTTCCTCCTTCAGGTCCCGTGCGGCCGCGGCGGGATCGTCTGCCGAGGTTATCGCACGCACTACCACGGCGCGTTTCGCGCCCGCTTCCCGGATCTCGTCGAGGCGGGGGCCGGCCGCGATCCCGCCGATGGCGAACCAGGGTTTGCCCGCCTCGGCGGCCACTTCGGTCAGCAGCTGGGTGCCCACGGCCCGCCGGCCGGGTTTCGTCGGAGTCTGCCACACCGGGCCGACGCAGAAGTAGTCGATCTCGCCGTCGGCTTCGGCGGCGAGCGCCTGGTCCCGCGAATGGGTGGAGCGGCCGAGGATCACATCGTCTCCGAGCACGGCCCGGGCCTGAGCGCTGGTGAGGTCCCCCTGGCCGACGTGGAAGACGTCGGCGCCGGTCAGGAGGGCGACATCGGCCCGGTCGTTGACGGAGAACAGCTTCCCGTGCCGCCCGGCTGCATCCTTGAGCACCTCGAGGGCCGCGATCTCGGCACGGGCCTCGAGGGTCTTGTCGCGCAGTTGGATGATGTCGACGCCGCCGGCGTAGGCGGCGTCAAGGAACTCGGCAAGATCGCCCTGAGCGCTCCTGGCATCGGTGCACAGGTAGAGGCTCGCCCGGGCCAGCCGGGCCTGCCGCGAAGCTCGCAGCGATTCGGACACATCGGTGTGCGGTGGAATATCCGTGGTCATGGTCATAGAGTAGAGGAAGTTCGCGGGAGCCTCCGAACGAGGCTGAGAGGGCATAAGAGCCGACCGCCAGACCTGATGCGGATCATGCCGCCGGAGGGAGAATCCATGCACGTCATCGTCGTCGGGGCCGGAATCATCGGCCTGACGACGGCCTGGTACCTGCGCCGCCTCGGTGCCGGTGTCACCGTCATCGATCCCGCCCCCGCCAGGGGTGCCTCCCATGCGGCGGCGGGCATGCTCGCCCCCGCCGCCGAGGTCGTCTGGGGCCAGACGTCGCTGTACCCCCTGCTGCGGACCGCGGCCGAGATGCACCCGGAATTCGCCGCCGAGGTGGCCGGTGCCGCCGATGCCGAACTCGGACTCACGGACACCGGGACCTTGGTGTGTGCCGGTGACCGTGCCGATCTGCAGGCGCTGCGCGAGCTGCGGGATGCTCAGACGGGTGCCGGGTTCTCCACCGAACTCATCACCGGAACCCGGGCCCGAGAGCTGGAACCGTCCCTGTCACCGTCGGTCGCCGGTGCCGTGCGCATCCCCGAGGACCAGTCCATCGACCCCCGGAGGGTGACCTCGGCCCTGCTGTCGGTCTTCGCCTCCGAACTGATCAGTCAGCACGTGAGCGGGCTGGTGCGCGAGGGCGGTGCCACCGTCGGTGTGGAGCTGGCGGACGGTCGGCGGATGAGCGCCGATCAGGTCGTCCTGGCCGCCGGAAGCGCTGCGAACACCATCGCCGGGGCACCGCAGCTGCCGGTGCGTGAAGTGTGGGGAGACGTCCTGCGTCTGCGTGCTCCTGCCGAGCGCACTCCCCTGCTGCGCGGCACCGTCAGGGGTCTGGTCAACGGCCGTTCCGTCTACGTCGTGGCCCGACCCGATGGTCAGCTCGTGCTCGGGGCCAGTTCCCGTGAGGACGGTCGATCGGGCACCGATGCCGGGGCGGTTCACCGGCTGCTCAGCGATGGTCAGCGACTCGTTCCCGGCATCCTCGACTGTGAGATCACCGAGATCACCACCCGGGCCCGCCCCGGCTCTCCCGATGATCTGCCCCTGGTTGGTCGGATCGATGACGGCTGCATCGTCAGCACCGGCTATTTCCGGCACGGCATCCTGCTGGCCCCGCTCGGCGGACGTGTGGGTGCCGAACTCGCGATCGGCCGCCGCCCCGACTGGCTGCCCCCGGGCGCGCTCGACTCCGTCTCGCCTCAGCGCTTCGAGACTCCCGCCGACCTTCCTGTTCTGTCGACCACCTGATTCCACCACGACCATGATGAGGAGCACTCCATGACCGAAACCGCACATGCACCCACCATCGTCCTCAACGGAAAGACCCATGAGCTCGGCGGGGCCACCTCGGCGCTCGACCTCGTCGCCGAGGTCACCGGACGTCAGCTGCGCGAGGACGGCGCCCCGGCCGACGGCGGCCGTCTGGGCATCGCCGTCGCCGTCGACGGCGAAGTCATCCGCCGGAGCCACTGGTCCGAATTCGCCCTGGCCGACGGTCACACCGTCGACATCGTCACCGCCGTGCAGGGAGGCTGAGATGACCTGGACGATCGACGGTGCGGACCTGGACTCCCGGCTGGTCATGGGCACCGGAGGGGCGAGCTCGCTGAGCATCCTCGAGACGGCCCTGCGGACCTCGGGCACCGAACTGACGACCGTGGCGATGCGACGCTTCGACTCCGAATCACGCGATTCCGTGTTCGCCATGCTGGAGCGCCTGGGCATCCGCGTGCTGCCGAACACCGCCGGATGCTATACGGCCCGTGATGCCGTGCTCACCGCCCGGCTGGCTCGGGAAGCACTCGAAACGAACTGGGTGAAGCTCGAGGTCATCGCCGACGAGGACACTCTGCTGCCCGATCCGGTCGAACTGTTCAGGGCCGCAGAGGTACTCGTGCTCGACGGATTCACGGTCTTCGCCTACACCAACGATGATCCGGCACTGGCGAAACGGCTCGAGGACGCCGGGGTGGCGGCGGTGATGCCGGCCGGAGCCCCGATCGGCAGCGGGCTGGGCATCCTCAATCCGCACAACATCGAAACCATCGTCTCCCGCGCCCAGGTGCCGATCATCCTCGACGCCGGTGTCGGCACCGCCTCCGATGCTGCCCTGGCGATGGAGCTCGGATGCACCGCGGTGCTGCTGGCCTCGGCGGTCACCCGTGCCCATGATGCGCAGGCGATGGCCCGGGCGATGGCCCTGGCCGTCGAATCCGGGCATCTGGCGGCCGGAGCCGGCCGGATCCCGAAACGGCCCCTGGCGCTGGCGTCGTCGACGTTCGACGGAATGGTCGCGGCCCGATGACCGAGGTGTCCGCCCCCAGGGTTCCGGTCGTCAATCCCGGACCGCTGGTCGACCCCGTTGATGCACTGGACCGAGACGAACTGGACCGCTACTCCCGGCATTTGAGCCTGCCGGGGTTCGGAGTCGAGGGGCAGAAGCGGCTGCGGGCCGCCTCCGTGCTGGTCATCGGGGCCGGAGGCCTCGGTGCGCCGGTGCTCAATTATCTCGCGGCCGCCGGAATCGGGTCGATCACGATCATCGACGACGATGCGG
Source organism: Candidatus Brevibacterium intestinavium (assembly GCA_019117545.1). Classification (GTDB taxonomy): domain Bacteria; phylum Actinomycetota; class Actinomycetes; order Actinomycetales; family Brevibacteriaceae; genus Brevibacterium; species Brevibacterium intestinavium. Next base: position 11,027 of record DWZN01000065.1, on the reverse strand, counting down.
TCGAGACCTCGAACCTGCAGCGCCAGGTCATCCATCGCCGCGTCGATGTCGGGCGGCAGAAGGTCGACTCGGCCGCCGCAGCCCTGCACCGGCTCGACCCCGACCTGAACGTGACCACGATCGAGGACCGGTTGAGTCCGGACAATGCGCTCGAGCTCTTCGCCGACCACGATGTCGTCCTCGACGGGGCGGACAACTTCGCCACCAGATACCTGTCCAATGATGCCGCCGAGCTCACCGGCACTCCCTTGGTGTGGGGCACGATCTTCCGTTTCGCCGGACAGGTCAGCACCTTCGCCCCCGGCCACGGACCGATGCTGCGCGACCTGTTCCCCGATATCCCCGATCCCGATTCGGTGCCCAACTGCGCCGAAGGCGGTGTGCTCGGAGTGCTGTGCGGAACCGTCGGCTCGGCCATGGCCACCGAGGCGATCAAGCTCATCTGCGGCATCGGCACCCCGTTCATCGGCCGCCTGCTGCGCTATGACGCTCTGGACGGTGAGTACTCGACGCTGCGGTTCTCCCCCGACCCCGATCGCCCCGCCGTCACCGATCTGACCGAGGTAGCCGCGGCCTGCGCCGCCTCAGCGCCCGGGGCGGCGACCGGGTCGGATGCCGGGGTCGAGGAGATCGACCCTGTCGGACTGGCCGGACTCGATCCGGCCCCGGCGCTCATCGACGTCCGTGAGGATTGGGAGCGGGAACTGTCGTCGATCCCCGGATCCCTGCACCTGCCCTTGGCCAGCATCCGCGAACACGGGTGGCCCGCCGTCGTCGGACTGTTTCGCCGAGCGTCTGAGCACACGGCCGACGACATCGTCATCCACTGTCAGTCCGGAGTCCGCTCGGCCGAGGCGGTCGGGCTGCTCAGTCGCGCCGCCCCGCCCGGAGTGCGCCTGCGCTCCCTGGCCGGAGGCATCACCGCCTGGTCCGTTCAGGACTGAAGCAGTCGGGCCGTGAGGCCGCGTTCTCCGGCTCGCATCACGGCCGTGTGCATGAGACCCGACAGGGGCCGCAGCATCCTGATCGGCAGGCGCGTGCTCGTCACGCACCACAGCGAATCGATCTCCGTGGCCCGCTCATGGTGTTGACTCAGCGTCCAGATGCCATGACCGCGCAGGTCGCCGTGGGCGCTGAAGCTGATCATGTGCGGAGCCCGGACCTGTTCGGCTTCGATGATGAAGCGCAGCCCCGTGCCGATGGGTGTGCGCACGAGCAGTCGGGCGCGGCTTCCCGGCGCCACCCGGTCATCGACGGGTTCGGCTTCCGACAGCCCCGGCCACCACTGCGGCCACTGCTCGACTCGTTCGAGTATCGCCCAGACGGCATCGGCGTCGGCGGCGGCCGACCATCGGTCTTCGAAGTGGAACGGCGGTGATTCTCCCGGTCGCGGGGACACATGCTGGTGACTCATGATACGACGGTAGTGTGAAAGACGTGAGTGAGGAAAGCAGTGCCAGCAGCCGTCGGCCCTCCCCGCTGGGTGGCCGCAGACCGACCAAAGACGATCTCGCCGCATTCGCCACGGATGATCCGAACGCGATCGACGATATTCTTCCCGCCGATTCCTCCGGGCTGAGGATGCTCATCGTCGGGATCAATCCCGGCCTGTGGACGGCCGCGGTCAATGCCCCGTTCGCCCGGCCCGGGAACCGGTTCTGGCCTTCACTGCATCAGGCGGGGCTGACCGACCATCAGGTCGATGCCTCCTGCGGTCTGGACCCCGCCGATGAGCAGCAGCTGCTGCGTCGGGGCATCGGGCTGACCAACCTCATCGGCCGAGCCACCGTCCGGGCCGATGAGCTCTCGCGTCAGGAGCTGCGTGATGGGGCGGCGCATCTGGTCGAGCGTTTGGCCGATCTCCGGCCGCGGGCGGTGGCCATCGCCGGCATCACCTCGTTCCGGATCGGCTACCGGCAGCCCAAGGCCCAGTTCGGCCGGCAGGACACTTCACTGATCGAGGGCTGGCCGCCCGAGGTGGCCCTGCACGTGGTGCCCCAGCCGAGCGGGCTCAACGCCCACTACCAAGTGCCCGATCTCGCCCGCATCTGGCGTGAGGTGTGGGAGAGCATCGACGACTGACCTCTACCGGCCGGCCCCGGTGAAGTGCTCACGGCAGCGAGCGACATAGGTCTCGAGGCCGCCGATGTGGCTGGCGTCGATCTCGGTGGCGGCAGGCCCCGAGGACTCAGCAGTCGCATTCGCCGCCTGTGCCCCGCCCGTTCCGGGCTGACCTGAGTCCAGACGCTGATGGAAGACGGCATCGCGGCCGCAGACGGTGCACACCGCAGTGAGCCGCAGCACCTCCTCGGCGACGGCCATGAAACTGGGCAGCGGTTCGAAGGGGGCACCGTCGAAGGTCACGCACAGGCCTTCGACGATGACGTCGATGCCGTCGCCGAGGAGGTCCTCGACGGCCGGCACGAGGTCGGGTCCGAAGAACTGGGCCTCATCGATGGCGATCAGATCGTAGTCCTGCGCCCGGGCCGCTTCGGTCAGTGAACGAACGTCACCGAGGGGCACGGCGGGAATGTTCATTCCGATATGAGTGGTGATCGTCGAGATGTCCGACCGGGTGTCGAGGGAATGGGACACGACGAGGACGTCGATGCCGGCGATCGTGGCGCGGCGGACCCGCCGCATGAGCTCTTCGGACTTGCCGGAGAACATCGGGCCGGCGATGACCGTGAGACGACCGGTGTCAGTCATCGTCGACGGTCACGCGTTCGGTTTCGACATCGACCGTGGTCTCGGTCTCCTCGCCGTCGTGTTCGAAGTCGAACTGGAACTCCCTCTGGCCGTCGTCGTATTCGAGCTTCCACCCGACGAGCCGGCCCGAGCTCTTCTCCTCTGCGAGTTCGAGCGCTTCATCGAAGGTCATCGGATCCGTGAGGTCGATGGCCTTCTCCTCATCATCGGTGCTGTCCTTGTCGTGGTCGACGATCTTGCCCGACTCCGCGTCGATCTCGATGTCGTGGTCGGTGGTGCCGTCGAGGATCGACACCTCGTACTGCCAGGCGCTGTCGGTCTCGTCCCAATCGAGCTCGATGCCGTGCACGATGCCGTCGCCGGTCTCCTTCAGCGCCGTATCGATCGCGTCCTCGGGGCTCACTGAGGGAGAGTCCTTGCTCAGATCCGCATCGGCGGGCAGGGCCGACGAGTCCGAGTTCGCGTCCTCGCCGGCGGTGTCATCGTCCGCGGTCGGCTCGCTCGCCTCGTCGGAGGTCCCGGCATCGCTGTCGGCCGAGGCCGCCGGTGACGACTGCCCGTCGCCGGATCCGTCGTCGGAGTCCGCATTCGAACAGCCGGCCAGGGCCAGACCGAGCGCTGCGATACCTGCCGCTGTCCTGATTGCCAAGCTGTTCGTCTTCATAGTCCTCACGGTAACAGCGAACCGCCTCGGTGCCTGCGTTTCTGAAAGAAGTCTCATCTGGGCTGTCGAAGGTGTCTCGAACCGCCAGGTGCTGACCTGCGAACTCCTCTTCGCCGAACTAGGCTTCTGAGACAGGAAGCTTCAGGGGCAAGCGAACCGGGAGGAGAGAAGCATGGGTGGAGACAGCCGTGACATTCATCTGCGGATCGGGCGAGAGGAACTCGTCATCCGTCAGCGCTACCAGTTCATCAGCATCGCCAATGACGTCCTCATCGGCCTGTGGTTCCTCATCGGCAGCTTCATGTTCTTCTCTGAGTCCCTGACCTATTCGGGCACCTGGCTGTTCGTCATCGGCAGTGTGGAGATGCTCATCCGTCCGGTCATCCGCCTCATCCGGCACCTCCACCTGCAGAGGATCGGCGGACCCGGGACCGCGACGTCCGATTCGACCTACGACTTCTGATCCGAGCCGACCAGTCGACTCGAACGGCGCAGTGGGCGCTCAGAGCCACCGCCGCCATGACCATGCCGCCGCGCCTCCACTCGGCGTTGTCCAGGGGCCTGCCCACCGCGGCCAGCTCTCGGCGGGCGAAGGCGGCGCCGGGCCACATGACCGGCACCGCAGTGATCACGCCCGCCGTGTACCGTCGCAGCAGCACTGAGGCCACCAAGTGAGTGAACACGTGGCCTTCGAGACCGGCGACCGCATACCGGTACAGCGGCGAGGCCCCGTGGGTCTTCGCTCCGCGGACTCCCGCGCAGGCGAGCACCGCGCCGACGAGGCCGATCGCGGCCGCACTCTGCTTCGTGTTCATCCGCAGCGCGTCGATTCCGGTGAGTTCGGCCAGATGTTCGGTCGCGGAGGGGAACGTCAGAGCCTCCTCGATATCGTGGAGCACCCATGAGGCGAAGAGCACCCCTGGTCCGCGCATCATCGCTCTTCCTCTCCGCCAGTCGTCCGACCATTCCATCACAGAACCGGACGCCGTGGGAGGGCAGGCACTGTCGCGGAGGAAAACCCTTCCCACGGTGGGATCGGTCAGGGACGGCTCAGGCGTCCCTCGGCCAAGTGGAGGAGACGGTGGGAGGACTCGCGTGCCCACCGCCGATCATGGGTCGTGGCCAGGACGGCACCACCTCGGCGGAGGAATCCGGCGATGACCGCGTCGAGACGGTGCATGCCCAACAGATCACGGCCGATGGTCGGTTCATCGAGCAGCATCACGCGGGGGTCTGCGATCAGCGCCGAGGCGATGACCAGATCCTTCCGCCGGGGCACGTCGAGGTCGAACGGATGCTCCTCGGACACGGTGGACAGGCCGGTGTCTCGCAGCACGCCTTCCACCATGGTCCTGCGCTGCGCGCGGACTCGTTTCCGATCCCGCCGCCGGTGACGGGGCAAGGGGACCGCGAGCATGAGTTCACCGCGCACCGTCGTCGCCGACAGCTGGACCCCCGGGTCCTGGCCGACCCACCCGAGACTGCGGCTGCGGGCGTGGGCGGGCATCTCTGCGAGATTCGGCCCCTCGCCGAGGCGGCCCGCCGTGATCGTGCCCGAACACGACGCCGTCCGGTCGAGGAGGCCGATGAGTGAGCGCAACAGCGTCGTCTTTCCGGCACCGTTGGCTCCGGTGATCGCCACGAGCTCGCCGGGATGCAGTTCGAGGTCGATGCCGTCGAGGATCCGGTTGCCGTGCCGTGCCACATTGAGATCCTGCACGGTCAGAATCGGCGATGACGAAGCCGGTGCAGGAGCCGGCTGGGTGGGTGCCGGAGTCGGTCGCGTCGATGCCGGCACTGCGCGAGCGGGAACAGCGGTCGGCTGCGGTGCGGCTTCCTCGGTTCGGGTGTCCCACACGTCGTGGGCCCGGCATGCGGTGGCGAAATCGCTGTCCGACACCCGCGATTCTTCTGCGGTCTCGCGGCCCGTCGTCAGCGTCCCCGTGTCGAGGAAGAGCACTTCATCGCAGGCGAGAGTCAGCTCATCGACCTGGTGACCGGTGATGAGAACCGACCTCTCCTGTGCACAGTAGGCACGCAGGGTGACCGCCAGGCCCCTGCGCACGAGTGGGTCGAGCGATTGCGAGGGCTGGTCGAGAATGAGCAGGTCGGGAGCGAGCGCGATGATCCTCGACAGGGCCACCAACTGCCGTTGACCGCCGGAGAGCGTGTCGAGGTCACGGGACCACAGGCCATCGATGCTCAGATCCGACAGAGCCTGCCGCGCCCGGGCCTCGGCCGTTGCGGGTGCGAGACCGTGCAGTCGGCAGGCCAATTGGGTCTCGTCTCCGACGTGGCTGGTCAGGCCGCTCAGTTGTGCTTCGGGGTCGTCTCCGAGCACAGCGACCGTCCCATCAGTCTCGATGCGGCCGGTGGGGGTCCCTCTGGATTCGAGCAGACCGCCGAGGAGTCGGCACAGCGTCGACGTTCCCGAGCCCACGGCGCCGAGCACTGCAGTCATGGTGCCGGGGACGATCTCGAGGCTGATGTCCTCAAGCGCGGGTGCGGCCGTGCCGGTGTAGATGAATCCTGCGTGCACGATCGTCGCCGGCATCTCAAGCCTCGCCGATCAGCTGCGAAGCGCTCGGCAACGGCAGCACTCCCGCCACGGAAGCGCCGAGGAGCCCGAGCACGACGACAGGGACGCATACACGCATGAGCGCCTGTCCGGCCCCGTCCCGGTGGTCCTGAAGCTCAACGACGGTTCCTGTCGCACCGAGTCCGCTCTGTTCGAGCACTTCGTGACGCTGTTCGACCGTGATCAGCAAGGCGGTGAACAGTCCCACCACGATTCCCGGCAGCAGCCGCACTCGCACCCGCCATCTCTCGGTCGCCCACCCGCGAGCCTTCCTGGCTTCGATCACCTGCCGGGTGCGGGCGACGACCAGCGGGATGAGGCCGATGACCGAGGCACACACATAGGCCACGCCCACGGGCAGTCGCAGTCTGCGCAAACCGTCGAAGAGCCGGGCGGCATCGGTTCCCAGCCCGAAGACAGCGCACAGTCCGACCAGGGAGGTCACACGCAGCCAGATCTGGGCTGCGATGCTCAGCCCTTCGACGGTGAGTCCGGCGGGACCGTACTGCCAGAGCACATGCACTTCGGTGCCAGGGTAGAAGAACCCCTGCACGAGTATGAGCACGAGAAGAGTCGGCAGACACACCACTGCCACGCCGACGGCCCACGACCGGACACTCACCGTGGTCGACACTCCCGCTGCGCAGCAGCTGGCGACGATGACGCCGGCCGGCACGACGGGAGAGGGGATCCCGAAGACCAGCAGCAGCCCGCTGAAGAGGACGATGATCTCCGTGGCCGGATGCAGACGACGGCCGGTCATGGTCGGGGCATCGGTGCCAGCGGCGTCGGTTGTGCTCGCAGCGGCGGGAATGTTCGCGGTGTCGTCGGTGTTCGCAGCGGCGGTGGAACGGGCGGCCGTCATTCCGCCGCTGGGGCCGATTCGGCCGGCGCGGCCGCAGATGAGGGGCCTGCAGGCGGTGTCGACATGCCGCGGCTGTGCGCGGCGAACGGATAGCGGCCGATGATGCGTTTGGGCAGAGACCTCACCACCACATAGGCGAGGGTGAAGATCAGTGCCTTGTCGGCGATGTCGGAGAGCATACTCTGGGCGAAGGTGGCGTTGAACATCTCCAGACCCGCAGCCTGGAGGACCGCCACGACTCCCCCGGTGCCGACTCCCAGACCGCCGCCGAAGACATAGGCGGCGACGGGCGCGCCGATGGCACCGGCGGGAACGCCGATGACAGCGCCGACGACGACAGCGGTCCAGGGGGTGCGGAAGACGCCGAGGCGCGCGGCCCAGCCGGCGGCGGCACCGATGAAGGCGGCTCCGGAGCTGAAGGCGATGACGCTGGGGCTCAGTGTCACACCCCAGATGAGGTTCGACACGATTCCTGTGAAGGCCCCGGCTGCGGGTCCGGCGAGGACACCGATCATCACGGTGCCGATGGAGTCGAGGTAGAGCGGGACGGGTGTGTAGTTGCCGATGATCTGCCCGATGACGATGTTCAGGGCGATGGCGACGGGGATGAGCGCGAGGACGCTGCGTGGGATGAGGGGCAGGGTGCCGGCGGCGAGCAGCAGGCCGCCGAGGAGGTAGCCGAGCATGACCCACAGAGTGGTGTGGCCGAGATCGACGCCGAGGTTCATCGGTTGGGTCAGCAGCACGGCGATGTAGGTGCCGATGACGACGAGGGTGCCCAGCAGCGTCAGGGTGAGGGCGAGTGTGAGGTTGCGGTTTTGTCCGGGACCGACCGCCGTGGTGGTCGGCCCCTGCCCAGACTGTCTGGAGTGTGTGGTCATGCCGGTGGTCCTTTCATCAGGGTGGTGCTGAGATGGTCGAGGAAGGCGGACGATTCGATCGAACGGAGGATCTCCGCGTTCACGGGGCTGCCCCACCGCCCCAGCCAGTCGGCGACGGTTTCGCCTCGTGTGAGTGTACCCGTGAGTTCGACGTCGACCGGCGCCCTGAGCGTCTTCGCCCAGGGCAGGGCCCCCGACGCCCCGTTCGCCACCGCCGAGGCTGCCCCGGCCCCACCGTGGAGGCCGGAACCCTCCGGGCCGTTGCGGTCCTGCCGCGCCCATTCGAGGGCGCATGCGAGCACGAACGGATCGTGGATGTGGGCGAGGTAGCCGAGCCCATCGGACTCGTGGAATTCGAAGTAGAACCGCAGAGCCTCGGACAGCTGGGCCAGCATCGCCTGCCACGACCGATCTGTCTCGGCCGCTCCCTCGCGGATGCCGGTCAGCCTCTCGGAGGTCATCTCGACGGCTTCGGTGGCTTCGATCGGGGCGATCACCGGCAGACGGTCCAGGTCCCCGGCCTCATGGGCGCCGCCGAACGCTGAGAGCACACGGGCCGCGGCTTCGGGATCGAAGGTGACGTTCCATTCGGTCGTCGGGCGAGTATTGCCGCGGTAGTTGAAGGCTCCGCCCATGATGAAGAGCCGTTTGAACAGCTTCGGCAGCTGTGGATCGATGGTCAGCGCAAGGGCGAGATTCGTCGACGGACCGATGACGACTCCGATCAGTTCCCCCGGATGGGCGTGTGCCGCATCGGCCCAGGCCTGGGCCGCCGACACCGCGCTGAGCGGAGCCCGCGGGGCGGGCAGTCGGGCGTATCCGGTGCCGGTGCCGCCGTGGGTGAGGTCGGCGTATTCGGGACCGTCGTGATCGGTCGTTGAATTCGGTTCCTGCCACGCCAGCGGCAGCCGGTGGCCGGCATGGACCGGGATGTCGCTGCGGCCGGCCAGTTCGAGCCACCCGCGGGTGTTCTCGACGACCTGCTCGGTGGCGACATTGCCGCCGGAGGCCGCGATGCCGACGACGTCGACGTCGTCTTGGCAGCACAGGTAGGCGAGGGCGAGCGCATCGTCGATTCCGGGGTCACAGTCGAGGAACAGCGGGACAGTGGAGGACATGGTCCTATTGTGCCGGACGTCTCCTCTCACCGACGACGGATCCTGGTCCAGTTCCCGCAGGGCTGAGTCGATCCGCGTCTGACGAGGCGGCAGCACAGGTATAAGGTCTCCGTCGATGGTGCGTCGATGCCGAATTCCTCTCGCAGCTCGGCCGCTTCGCCGCTGTCGAGCCTGGTGCCGATCAGCTCGCCGAAGGACATGCTGGTCATCCACGGCCTGTGGCTCAGAGCGAAGGCGTTGAGGATCATTTCGCAATCGCAGCAGCATGCGCCCATGCTGCTCAGACGGTCGAGGAGCGCGGTGGCGAGACCTTTCTCGGATCCCCTGTGGAATCCGCGCATAGAATCGGGGCCATGAGCATTCTCGTCGTCGGTGAGGCTCTCATCGACATCGTCAGCACGCCCGGCAGTTCGAACCGCTACGCGCCCGGCGGCGCCCCGGCGAATATCGCGCTGGGGCTCGGTCGCCTCGGCGATGAGGTCGAGTTCCTCACCGATATCGGTGACGACTTCCACGGCGGATTCCTCCTAGCGCATCTGCGCGAGTCACGGGTCGAGGTCCTCGCCCGGCCGAGCGGTCGCACCTCGACCGCACTGGCGCGGCTGGCAGCGGACGGTTCCGCGGACTACGACTTCCGTCTGCGGTGGGCCCCCGACGAGTCCCTGGTCGAAGACGGCTCCCGATCGGTTCTGCACTTCGGTTCGATCGCCGCGTTCCTCCAGCCCGGCGCGACGGTCGTCGACCGCCTCATCGACTGCATCGCCTCACCGACGCTCGCGTGGCCGGAGGCTCCGCTGCTCACCTTCGATCCGAACATCAGACCCTCGATCATCGGATCACACGATGCGGCCCTGCCTCGGTTCGAACAGCTCGCCGGTCGCGTCGATCTCGTCAAGCTCAGCGACGCCGATGCCGATTGGCTCTACCCCGCACTCGATGCGCATGCCCAGATCGATCGCGTCCTCGACCTCGGCGCGGATCTGGTGGTGATGACTCGTGGAGGCGAAGGCGCAATCATCGCGACGGCCTCGGCGCGGGCTTCGGCAGCAGCCAGAGACGTCGACATCAGCGACACCATCGGCGCCGGGGACACATTCATGGTCTCGCTCATCCACGACCTGCACACCTCACGCACCTCACTGGACAGGCTGCAGGACGCCGAGCTCACGAGACTGGGTGAGCGCGCGGCCGGGCTGGCCGCGATCACGGTCGGTCGCGAGGGTGCCGATCTGCCCTGGGCCGACGAGCTCACCGGCTGAGGAAGTCGCCGAGCTGGCGCAGGCAGATGTCGTGGCCGTTGCGGTGGCCGTCGATCATTCCCTGACCGAGGAAGGAGACGACCTGGTCGACGAGGTCGACCCGGGTGCCTGTCGAGGTGGCCGCGAAGGCCCAGGTGATGATTGCGGTGGACAGGATCTGCCCGTCGCGGGTCAGCGTCTCGGTGGTCACGAGCCAGCGTTCGGGTTTCCTCTCCCTCGGGAACGCCCCATCGCACTCGCTGGTCGATGTCAGCGAAGGCCTTCCAAACCGCAGAGGTCGGGTGGTCGATGTCGGCACCGAGGCTGATCGTCGCGGTGATCGGGCCGGGCGAGTCCGAGGTGGGCTCATTCACCGAAGAACACCACCTGGTTTCCGTCGGGGTCGGCGATCGGGAGGATACGTCGCCCTCCGCCTGGTGCGGGCCCGTCGTGCTCGATCCCTGCAGCGTCCAAACACCCAGCCAGCGAGTCGAGGTCGTCGACATCGATGACCACGGTCGACCCCCCTGCTCGCTCCGGGTCCTCCCAGATCTGGATGCCGCAGGTCTCAGCAAGGCGCCATTCGACCAGCCCCGCCATCGGTCGGGCGTCGGGGGCCCGGTCGAGGAGTCGTGTATACCAGTCCGTGGCAGTCTTCTCCCCACCGACGCTGATGGTGGCCGTGATCCCGTTGAACATGATCGCTCCCTCGTGATCATTGTCGCCGATGAGTGATTGCATTGCACAATCACCTTTTCCATGGAACCACACCAGGTGCGAGCGGACAAGGGGACATCGCTCTGACCGAGCGGCAACCGTCAGCGGCGGACTCGGCCGGTCGGTGCCAGACGTCCTGTGGGCTGCGGCGGGTTCAGCCGTTCGCGATCTCGGACTCGAAGGCCGCCTGCAGTCTCTGTGAGGCTCGTGTTGCCTGCGGGTCGGGGCGGGGAATGCCGAGGTGGATCTCTCTCAGC
>DWZN01000064.1 GCA_019117545.1 Candidatus Brevibacterium intestinavium | reverse complement strand
CGGGTAGGGCTGGAGTCCCCCGCGGCTGCGCAGCGTATCGAGGTATTCCTCGCCGAGGTCGCCGAGCAGATAATTGATCGCGTGGAGGACCGGCGAGGCGTGGGGTTTGACCGAGACCCGGTCGATCGAGCGCAGAGTCGAGAACCACAGGGCGGTCATGATCCCGGTCATCGAGGCCGAGGACGACTGGTGCCCTCCGACCTTGACCCCGTCCGGGTTCGTCCGGCCGCGGTTGGCTCGGTCGATGATCGACGTCGCCAACCACAGCACCCGCTGCGCGATCTCGTCGAGGACCTCGTCCGTGCCCGAAGCCGAGGCCCGCAGCGGACGGTCGTTCCGTCCGGGCGGGCTGACCTGGGTCGATGTTTCGAACTGGTGGAGCTCTTCATCATGGGCGGGCTGGGCGTTCATCCTCTTCGGTCCTTGCTCTTCGTTCGGGCTCTCGGTTCGGGTCTCAGAAGATCGAGCTGTAGGCGTTGAGCGCCAGCTGTCCGCCGAGGTGGGCGTAGAGGACCGTGGAGTCCCGTTCGATGGCGCCGTTGCCGACGAGGTCGAGCAGCCCGGCCATCGACTTGCCCTCGTAGACGGGGTCGAGGATGACGCCCTCGAGCTGTGCGGTGGTGCGGATGGCCTCGACCGTCGACTCCTCGGGGATTCCGTAGGCCGGGCCTGCCCAGCCGGAGCGGATGTCGACCTCGGCGTCGGTGATCTCGCGGCCGAGCCCGATGTGCTCGGCGGTGGTGTTCGCGATCCGCTTGACCTGGGCGTGCGTCTTCTCCGGCGTTGCTGAGGCGTCGATACCGATGACCTTGCGGGGTCGGCCCCCGGCGGCCTCGAGGGCGGCGAAGCCGGCGATCATTCCCGCGTGGGTCGATCCCGTCACCGTGCACACGACGATGGTGTCGAAGAAGACGCCGAGCTCCCTCTCCTGCTCGGCGACCTCATAGGCCCAGTTCGCGAATCCGAGGCCTCCGAACTTGTGCTCCGAGGCTCCGGCCGGGATCGGGTACGGCTTCCCTCCGGCCTCCTCGACCTCGGCCAGGGCGTTCTCCCAGCTCGAGCGGATGCCGATGTCGAAGCCCGCCGAATTGAGACGGACATCGGCGCCCATGATGCGCGAGAGCTCGATATTGCCGACCTTGTCGTTGCCCGGATCATCCCAATCGACCCAGCGCTCCTGCACGAGGCGGGCCTTGAGACCGAGGTGGGCGGCCACGGCCGCGACCTGGCGGGTGTGGTTGGACTGGTAGCCGCCGATCGAGACGAGGGTGTCCGCGCCCGAGGCGAGGATGTCGGGAACGATGTACTCGAGCTTGCGCGTCTTGTTCCCACCGAAGGCGAGACCGGAGCTGACGTCCTCGCGCTTGGCCCACACCCGGGCCCCGCCGAGGGTCTCGCTCAGTCGCTCCAGTGCGTGCACGGGGCTGGGTCCGAAGGTGAGCGGGTAGCGCTCGAAGTCCGTGATGGCCATGGGGTCCTCTGTTCTCTCGATATGTGCTGGATCACACCCTGCGGTATGCAATATATTACATACCGGTCAGGACTACAATGGGTTCGACACCGCGTCCCGAACGTCGGGACCACGCTGAGAGGAGAGGGACCGAAGCATGCCGATTCCGACCGATACCCCGGTCCCGCACCGCACCCTGCTTCGCGATGATGTCTATCGCTCGATCCGCGATGCCATCGTCCGCGGGCAGCTGGCCCCCGGTGAGCAGCTGCGGGACCAGGAACTCGGCGAGTGGCTGCAGGTCTCGCGCACCCCCGTGAGGGAGGCGCTGCAGCGTCTGGCGCAGGCCGGGCTCGTCGTCGCTCAGCCGGGGAGGATGACCCGTGTGGCTCCGGAGAATCCCGAACTCATCCGCAGCGCCCGCCAGATCGCCGCCGAACTCCATGCCCTGGCCATGGATCTCGCCTTCCCCCGCCTCGACGAGACCGCGGCCAACGAGATGGAGGCGGCGAACTCCCGCCTGCGGAGCGCCCTGAAATCCGGGGACGCCGAGGCGGCCATCACCGCCGATGACGACTTCCACGAGGTGGCCCTGGCCCGCAGCGGCAACCCCCTCATCCCCGATCACCTCGAGGTCGTCACGGCCACCCTGCGACGCACCGAGTATCTGCACTTCGATTCGGTCAAGGGCTCCGCCTCCCCCGATCAGCACGTGGAGATCATCGCCGCCGTGCGCTCCGACGACCGCGACCGGGCTGCGGAGCTGACGCGGCAGAACTGGACGGCCCTCGCCGGGTGAACCCGCTTCCTGCTTGACGAGGCGTCCCACCTGATGGGCCCCTCCTGACGCCATCTGATGGGCCCCTCCTGACGATGGGTCCCGACACCCCGGTGCGGCTGCGGATTCCTCAGGCGCTCAGCTCCTTCACCGCCGAGGCGAGCACCTCGATCCCGGCCGCGCAGTCCTCGGGAGTCGAGTACTCGCGCGGGTTGTGACTGATCCCCTGGTGCTGCCCGCGGACGAAGACCATGGCCGCCGGGGCGATCGCGGCCATCTCCTGGGCATCGTGTCCGGCTCCGGACATGATCCGCATCGAGTCGTACCCGCGATCCTTGGCCGCGGTCTCGATGGTGTCCTGCACCGCCTCGCTGAAGGGCACGGCCTTCGTCCTGGCCATCTGCGCGGTCTCGACCCGCAGTCCTGGCTGACTCGTCGGCAGCCGGTCGAGGAATTCCGCGAGATCCGCCTCGGCGCGGGCCATGTCCTCGTCATCGGGATTGCGCAGGTCGACGGTGATCTCGGCCCGATCGGGCACGACGCTGGGCAGGCCCGGTGAGGCCTCGATGTGCCCGACGGTCGCGCGCAGGCGCCCGTAGGCACCCGAATCGACCATGCGACGGACCTCGACGATGATCTGCGCGGCGGCCAGCCCCGCGTCGATGCGCAGCTCGGTGGGGGTGGTGCCGGCATGGGCGGCGCGGCCGTGGAGGGTGACCTTCTGCCAGGAGATCGACTGGACGCCGGTGACGACGCCGATCTGCCGGTCCTCCTGGGCCAGCACGGGCCCCTGCTCGATATGGCATTCGAGGTAGGCGTGCGGCGGGTCGAGGCGGACCGGGCGCTCACCCTTGAACCCGATGCGCTCGAGCTCGTCGCCGAGCCGGTGGCCCTCGGCATCGGTGAGCCCATAGGCATGGTCGAGACTCAGCCGTCCGGCGGCCACCGCGGAGCCGAGCATGTCCGTGCCGAACCGGACTCCCTCCTCCTCCGTCCAGGCCGCGACGACGATCGGACGGCGGGGACGCAGCCCCGCCTCGTCGAAGGACCGGAGGACGGCGAGCCCGCCGAGGACGCCGAGGCACCCGTCGAAGGCACCGGCGGTGGCCACGGTGTCGATGTGCGAGCCGATGAGGACCGGGGCGAGTTCGGGATCCTGCCCTTCTCTGCGCCCGAAGATCGTGCCCATCTCATCGACGGTGATCCCGAGGTCGAGCTCCTCCATCCACGAAAGCAGCAGTTCGCGACCGGCCCGGTCCTCATCTGTCAGCGACTGGCGGTTGACACCGACGAGGCCGGTCGCCTCATCGTCATAGGCGCCGATCGCGGCGAGCTCCATGAGATCGCTCCACAGGCGATCTGCGTCGATGGTCAGTTCCGGGGTCGTATCGGTGACACTCATCAGGGGTCCTCTCTCTGTGCGCTGTTGTCGATGACGCAGCCGTTCACTTGCGCTCGAATCGAGACTATGGCCCGCAACCCATGAGATCGATAGACTGACTCCCACTACTACTCATGAAATCTACTCATGAATCGTCGCGGAATCGGGGATCGATGTACAGCCTCAAACGGCTTCGCCTCCTGCGAGAGGTCAGCACTCGGGGCAGCCTGGCAGCCGCCGCGGCCGCTCTGGGACAGGACCCGTCCTCGGTCTCGCACCAGCTCAAGGCCTTGGAAGCCGAGGTCGGGGCTCCCCTGCTCGAACGCGTGGGCCGCGGCGTCCGCCTGACCGAAGAGGCCCTGATCCTCGTCACCCGCACCGAGGCGGTCCTCAGTGAGCTCGAAGCCGCAGAGGCGGAGATCGCCGAGGCTCGGCACGAGGTGTCCGGCACGGTGCGCATCGCTGCCTTCCAGACCGCTCTGCACACGATCGTTCCCGGTGCGCTGGCGCGCCTGAACCGCGATCATCCCGATCTCACGGTCGAGACGACCCACATCAGGGCCGAAGACGGGATCCCGTCCCTGCTCTCCCGCGATTTCGATCTCGTCATCGAGGAGAACTATCCCTCCCGGCCGGCGCGTCGGGCAGAAGGTGTCGAGACCGAGACCCTCGGTGACGATGAGCTCTGCCTGATCACGCCCGCCGCAGGCCGGGAGCTCGTCGCATCCGAAAGGCCCGCCGCAGGCGGCGAGCCCACCGCCGTCGGTCCCTCTCTGGCCGAGTGCGCCCACCATTCGTGGGCCATGGAACCCGCCGACACCCATGCCGGACACTGGTCGCGGGCAGAGTGCCGACGGGCAGGCTTCGAGCCGGATGTGACCACCGAATCCTCTGATGTCGTCTTCCTCGTCCGGCTCGTCGCCTCAGGACTCGCCTCGGCGCTGGTGCCCCGACTCGCGCTGCACGCGGCGGCGATGAGCACGGGAACCGAGCCGACCGAGGTCGCGATCGGTCGCCTGCCCGAACCGGCGAATCGACGCATCTCCACGGCCATTCGCCGAGGCAGTGCACGCACTCCGCGCATCATCGCCCTGCGCGACGCGCTGAGAGCGGAATTCTTTCGCCCCTGACCCAGGACGCCTCGTCCGAGTCGACCGGAGGCGTCGAAGAATCCACGTCCACGCTGTGACCAGGAATGATTCCCGAGCGTCGATGACGACAAGGCGTCTTCTATCGAAGAGGAGTAAGGTTCCGAGCACAACAGCGTCGAAACGACATCGGGAAAATCTGTTGACGCGAAAACTTCGGGCGCGATACCGTCTAGTAACACCCCGTAGTAACTTACGTCACACGAGTGACGTCGGCACAGGTGCCGGCGTCCGAGGAGGATCAATGAAGTTCCGGAATCCCAGTCTCATCCGCAGGCTCTGCTCATCCCACGCCGGCCGCATCGCACTGGTGGCGGTACCCACCGGTGTCGTGTCGGCCATGCTCATGGGCGGGGTCGCCCAGGGGGCGGTGCCGGTCTCGTTCGCAGTCTCGGGCACGCAGTTCCAGATCACCTCATCGCAGCTGGAAGGGACCGGATTCTCCCAGTACAGCGGGATCGCCAAGGACGCCGAGGGCGGCAAGCACTCCGTGGTGACCGCCAACATCAAGGACGCCACGCTCGAGAACCTCTGCCAGTCGGCAGTCACCGAGACCCCTGTGGGCAAGGTGGGCGTCCTCATCAAGGCCGGCGGCGAGGGAGAGCCGGCCTCGGCGAAGGACCTGAAGATCGGCATGACCGGGCTCAAGGGC
>DWZN01000063.1 GCA_019117545.1 Candidatus Brevibacterium intestinavium | reverse complement strand
CGCAGGAGCGGAAGGATGCGGTCGAAGAATTCGTCCTGGCCTTCGACGGGGATCTCCGTCGCCGAGGTGGGGCCCAGCATCGTCTTCTGCGCCGGGGTCAGGGGCGCGGACAGAGGTGCCAGAGTGATCGCCGCCTTCGACTTCCCGGTCATCGTCAGCGAGTACACGCCGGTGAGGCCGATCGGTCTGACCGTCGTGGACGGGACCGACCGGTCATCGATCATGACCTCCGGTGCGACGAGCAGCGGGGACTGGGGCCCAGCGGGTTCGCTGCGGGTGACGTCGATGTGGAACGATGCCGCATCAGCGAGGTGGACCGCGATCTGCTTGTCGGTGCTGACCAGAGGGATCCCGAGGTCAGAGGCCTGGGCGAGAAGGTCCCACAGATGCGGGGAGGCGAAGCTGTCGAGTCGGATCGTCGCCGCGGAGCTCGCATAGCCGGACAGTCCGAGCAGGTCGTCGAGGCTGGCCAGGCGGTAGAACCATTCGAACTGCTCGGCCTCGAAGCGGGCGGCCTGTGAGCGTGAGCTGAACCAGTGCCAACCGGCCTGTCCCTTGATCCAGTTCGACTTCGCCCCGGGCACAAGCGGGCGGATGTGCAGCTCGGGCTCCGCCTCGTCGGTGATCTCAGCCGCCTTGAGGCGGGCAGGGGCCTTCGGCTGGAAGTAGTGATGTGCCGGAGGCCGGTGGAGTTCGAAGCCGAGGGCCAGAGCCTGCTCCGTTCCGGCAGATCGTGCCGCCCGGTGTGAGGCCTCGACGATGCGATCGAACTGCTGCTGCCATGCCGGCGTCGGCTCGGGTGGGCGTGCGGTGGCCGGGCGCTGTCCGTCCGGGGCGGTCGCCGGTCCGGCCGGGTACCGAATGCCGGGAATGCTGCCTTCGACGACGCGTTCGTTGTTGACCAGCAGCGTCGCCACGCAGTGCTTGCAGTCGGTGCCGACCGGGCAGGTGCACTCGGCGAAGACGACCTCGCCGGGCTCCCCGTCCTCGAAGCCGACCGTGGTGCGATAGAGGCCGGTCGAACCGGCGACGTCGCCGACGAGTTCCAGGTCGCTGTCGTGCCAGACGACCCGCAGAACGTGTCCCTGCTCGGCGTATCTGCTGCCGCGCGAGAATGCGCCGGGCCCGGCGAGGTTCATGATCTCCTCGCCGGACACCAAGGTCAGTGTTCGGTCCATTGCCACAGCGTCTCACGACCCACTGACACAGCGGCACAGCAGCTCAGGGCCGTCGGGTCGCTTCGGTCCAGGCATCGCGTAGGCTCCTGAGATCGCGCCGTCCGAGATCCACGGGACGCATACGCCGTCGTCGACGTCGATGCCTCCGGCCACCGACCGCCCAGCCTGGCCGCCGACATTCGCATCGTGCAGACCGTGGTGGATGACCGTCCGCGTCGGTGATCGTGCGCCCACCTTGTGCGGACCCAGGCGTCTGCGCGCATCTGCCCGATGCACGGATCGCCGCAGCCCTGGTTCAACGGAACACGGGCTCGAGCGCGGCCAGCTGCGGGGTGGGCACTTGGAGGCGACGCGCCTCGGCGAGGACATCGCGGGGATAGATGTTCATCATCTCCGCGCTGCCTTGGGCTCCGACCTGTGCGTCCCTCGTCACCGCGCCATAGATCGAACCGCCGCCCAACAGCTTCCGCAGGCCGAAGGCGACCGGCCCCGTCGGGAGGAGTCGGATGGCCTTCGCACCGAGCGTCGGGACCCCGCCTTTCGCCTCGAGGACCGGCAGCATCTCGCGGATGAGTCGAAGGGTGAGCTTCGCTGACGCCGGCGAGCGCACGAACGCTTCGACACCTCCCGCCTGGCGGATGCCGACCATGAGCCCGGCGTCGAGGATGAAGTGGAACCACAGCCAGCTGCGGAAGTCCTCGACCGTGGTGACCGAGAATCCCGCACCGGTCAGCAGCTCGTGCACCCTCGTGTGCGCCGCGGTCGGCGGACCGCCGTCGAGGAGCCCGAGCGTGAGCGACCGCAGCATTCCGCCGCGCAGGGCGCTTCCTGCGAAGCCGCCGCCTCCGCCGGGGAAGCCCCACACCACCTGCCCCGCGGGAAGCCGTGCCGCAATATCGCGCGGGTCGGCCCAGATGTTGTTGAAGATGAGAAGAGCGGCGTCGCCGAGGCGGCTGCTGAGGAACTCCACCGCCGTGGGCAGCTGGTCGTGGTTGACGCTCAGGATGATGAGCTCGTAGTCATGGTTCGAGTCGAGGTCTTCGCGCATGGTCAGCGGCCACCGATGGCTGGTCCGACGTTTCCTCCCGCGCGCTCGCCCGTCGAGGATGTCGAGATCGACGAAGGGGCCGTAGGTGGCCGTTCGTCCCGGTCGGACGTAGAAGTCGACGTCGTGTCCTGCCTGCTCCAGTGCCCACCCGTACTGTGTCGCGATGACGCCGCGACCGAACATGAGAATTCTCAACTGCTTCCCCTTCCCCCGGCCGTCCGCCGAAAGTCTGTCTGCTCGCCGCCCAGCCTGTTCTGGAGCGGGCTTTCCACTTAGACTAAGCGGATAAGTGGAATACCCATTCCTTTTTCGGGGGAAGTGAGAGAAGACATGTCCGAGCCGACTCAGATCGACGCCGCCGGCTCTCCCCGTCTGCGTTCGGATGCCGCTGCGAATCGTCGGCGGATCCTCGCCGCGGCGAAGGAGCTGTTCTCCGAGCGCGGACTCGACGTACCGATGAACGCGATCGCCCGGCGGGCCGGAGTCGGTGCCGCGACGCTGTTCCGACGGTTCCCCGATCGTGAGAGCCTCGTCGCCGAGGTGTTCGCCAGGCAGATCGACCATTGCGAATCCGTGCTGGCGCAGGCGGTGGCCGACCCTGATCCGTGGCGGGGGTTCTGCCGTTTCATCGCCGAGATAGCTCGCATGCAGATCGCCGATCGCGGGTTCACCGAAGCGTTCCTCTCCACGCAGCGGACGGATGCCGCCGTCGGAGATCGGCGACGTGGGGCCGAAGCCGGGTTCGCCGACCTCGTCGACCGTGCGAAGCAGACCGGAATGCTCCGGGACGACTTCGTCGTCGGTGATCTGGCGATGGTGCTGCTGGCCAATTCCGGGCTCGGCGCCGCCGTGAAGGAGCACAGGATGGGCCTGTCGCAGCGCTTGGTCGCCTATCTCCTCTTCGCTTTCGGCACCGAGGCCGCCCGGTCACAGATCACCCTTCCGCCTCCGAACCCGATGGGCATCGTCGACCTCTACACAGCCGAGAGCTGACCGTGGCCACCCGAGCTCACTGTCGGGAGAGTGCCACCTTCACATCTCTTCGTGCGTCAGCGGATCGCGGTCCTTCATCCGTCCGCGCTCGAGTGCGGAGATCGCGTCCACCTCGGCGGGGGTGAGGCTGAAGTCGAAGACATCGGCGTTGGTGGCCTGCCGATCCGGGTTGGCC
>DWZN01000062.1 GCA_019117545.1 Candidatus Brevibacterium intestinavium | reverse complement strand
GGGTGTGAAGGTCCGCGTCCTCACCGACCTCGTCGCCGGAGTGGGGGAGGAGTCGAGTGAGGCCGCGCTGTCCGAGGTAGAGACCGCGGGCGGACAACTCGCCTGAAACGCAGGTCCTGCGTCGGCTTCTTCTATGCTGGGACTCAACGCCTCACTTATCGCTCAGCCCGAAGAACGCGTCGTCAACGCCACGTTCTTCGGGCTCACCGGTAAGTGGGCCTGAAGAACACTCCCTGGAGGGTCGTGTGAGTGAGACCAGGAGCCTCCCCGGAGCTGCCCAGGAGCCGCCCTCCAAGCAATCCTCCCGACGATGCCCCTTCACCTCCCGCTTCCATTATCGCCCGAGGTCAGGGCGTTTTCCCCATCGAAAGTTGCAGGCCAGATCTGAACTCTTAGGCGATGTGCCGAGGTCGGTGAATTGATGGACTTGAGTCATGAACTCATTCCTGACAGCAGCCGCCCGCACACTGACATCGAAGCGCGGTTCGTGGCTCGTCCTCGGCGGGGTGGTCGTCGTCGTGGCCCTGATCTTCGGACTCCTGTCCGGGGCGGGCGAGGACCGTCCCACCGAGAACGCTCCGGCCGACTCCGAATCCACCCAGGCTCAGCAGATCCTCGTTGAGTTCCCCGAGGCCGACAGACAGTCCGTCATGGTTGTGGCCTCGAACGACGACGGGTCCGAACTGTCCGCCGATGATCAGGCGCAGCTGAAGAAGCTCGGCAGTTCACTCGGCCAGTCCGTCGGCGACGAAGCCGATGAGAAGGTGACCGGGCCGATACTCAGCGACGACAAGCAGGCCGCCCTGCTCATGGTGCCCATCGAGGTGGGGCTGACGAACTCGGACACGGCCGAGACCGTCGACGATCTGCGGACCACCATCGCCGATGACCCGACCGCCTCAGGACTCACAGATGAGGGCATGTCCCTGCTGGTC
Organism: Candidatus Brevibacterium intestinavium; assembly: GCA_019117545.1. Taxonomy (GTDB): domain Bacteria; phylum Actinomycetota; class Actinomycetes; order Actinomycetales; family Brevibacteriaceae; genus Brevibacterium; species Brevibacterium intestinavium. The sequence continues at coordinate 7,913 of DWZN01000062.1, read as the reverse complement.
ACCGGCGGTCCCGCGATCGGCGCCGACATCGCCTCGGCGTTCGACGGAGCCGATTTCACCCTGCTCATCGTCACCGTCGTCATCGTGGCGCTGCTGCTGATCATCACCTACCGCTCACCCATCCTGTGGCTGCTTCCGCTCATCGTCATCGGCACCGCCGACGGTCTCGCCTCGACCGTGACCGCGGCAGTCGGAGATTGGCTCGAGCTGCAGTTCGATGCGGGCATCATCAGCGTCCTCGTCTTCGGCGCGGGCGCGAACTATGCCCTCCTGCTCATCTCCCGCTATCGGGAGGAGCTGCGACGCATCGCCGATCACCGCACCGCACTCGCCGAAGCGTGGACCCATACCGCGACGACGATCCTCGCCTCGAACCTCACCGTCGTCCTGTCCCTGCTCAGCCTCGTCTTCGCCGTCATCCCCGGCACCCGCGGACTCGGCATCACAGCCGCCGTCGGCCTCATCATCTCCGCCGCCGCGGTGCTCATCGCCCTGCCGCCCGTGCTCGCGATCAGCGGCAAGAAGATGTTCTGGCCCTTCGTTCCCCAGGTCGACGACGCTGTCACCGTGCAGAATGCGGATGAGGGCGCCACCCCCGCCGAGGCGGCCCCGCACTCGGTGCGGGAGCTCGGCGACCGAGCGGCGGGCGAGGCCGCCTCGGCGAAGCCCTCGGTCTGGCGGAGAATCGCCACCCGTGTGGTCCGGAAACCGTGGCTGCACCTCGGTGCGGGAATCGTCATCCTCGGCGTCATGGCCTCCGGGTTCATCGGGTCCTCGATCGGACTCGACCAGACTGAGAAGTTCCGCGTCCAGTCCGAATCGGCGCAGGGCCTCGACGTCCTGTCCGAGCATTTCCCACCCGGGGAATCGCAGCCGATCTGGATCGTGGCGGACACCGAGCACGCCGATGAGGTGGTCGACTCCGTGGGCGGTCTCGACGGTGTCGTGCGCGCCTCGGCGATCGATGAGGCGACCGTCGACGGCTCCTCGGTCACGAAGATCATGGTCACCGGCGAGTTCGAACCCGACAGTGCGAAAGGGCTCGAACTCGTCGAGGACATCCGCGGCGACGTCCATGCCATCGACGGTGCCGACGCCGAGGTGGGAGGTGCCGCGGCCGCGGAGCTCGACGCCCGTGACGGCAACCGGGCCGACTTCTTCACCATCGTCCCGATGGTCCTGGCGATCAGCTTCATCATCCTGCTCGGCATTCTGCGGGCACCGGTCGCGGCGCTCACCCTGCTGCTGGTCAACGTGGTGTCCTCGGCCGCGGCGATCGGGCTCGGCGCGTTCCTGTCGCGGACGATCTTCGGCCAGTCCGCGCTCGACGCGCAGGTGCCGATCCTCGCGTTCCTCTTCCTCGTGGCACTGGGCATCGACTACTCGATCTTCCTCGCCCACCGGGCGAAGAAGGAGTCGGTCGTCCACGGCGGACGGCAGGGCATGGTCGAGGCCGTCGCCCACACCGGTGGGGTCATCACCAGCGCCGGCATCGTCCTGGCCGGAGTGTTCGCGGCACTCGGCATGCTGCCGCTCATGGTCCTCGGCCAGCTCGGACTCATCGTCGGAGTCGGAGTCCTCGTCGACACGATCATCGTGCGCACCGTCATCGTGCCTTCGCTCTTCGGACTCGCGGGCAATGCGGTGTGGTGGCCGAACCGGGCGATCACACACCGGTCGGACGAGGATTCCGAACCCGCTCGCCGGCCGGAGGAAGGAGGCCGCCAGCAGGGAGAGAGCATGCACCTGCTGGCCGAGAATGAGCACGCAGGCAGCGGATCGCATCGCGGCAGGCACTTAGCCGGAGGTCATCGCGGTGGGCGGACCCGTCGGTGGGCAGGCCCGCCGGCGGACCTGCCCGGGGACGGGCGGGCCCGCCGGCACATCGACGTCCGCATTTCACACCAGCGACGGATGTGATTGAGTTGGCAGGAAGAATCACGAGAGCAGGACTTCAGCGCCCCGGCACCGCCGAGGCGCATCGGCGGGAAGGTGACAGCGTGGGCGCACGCAGATGGACGGAACGCACGATGGAGATCGGCCAGCACGCCATCGCCGTCGTCCTGACCGTCATCGCCTGCATCCGCGCCGTGACCAACGGCGCACCGCTGATCGCGGCCATCGCCGTGAGCGTTGTCTTCCTCTCCTGGTACACCCTCGGCGCCGTCCGCGCCGCCCGCACAGGTGCGCTCGTACTCGCGAAATGGTGGCTGATCGTCCTCGCCGCCGCCTGGCTGTGCACCCTGCTCGTCTCCGCCGAATTCATCTGGGTCGCGTTCCTCCTCTGGCTGCTGGCCGGCCACCTGTTCTCCCTGCGCATCGCCATCGTCTTCACCGCGCTGACCTACATCGCGACCGTCGTCGCACCGCTGGCGCACTACGGGCAGGTGCTCGCGCCGAGCATCATCGGATCCCTCATCGGAGCCGTCTTCGCCCTCGGGCTCTCGCGGGGCTACATCGAACTGCTCCGCGAAGGCCGACGTCGCGAGGAGCTGCTGCGCTCGCTCGAGCTCGCCCATCAGAACCTGCTCGACCTCCAGGATGAGCTCGCGCTGACCCAGCGCCATGCCGGTGAGATCCAGGAGCGCACCCGCGTCTCCCGCGACATCCACGACACGATCGCCCAGTCGATCTCATCCATCCGGCTCATCGCCCACGCCGAGGCGGAGCGCACCACCGATGACCACGCCGCTCAGGTGCTGGGACAGGTCGAGGACCTCGCCGCCCAGGGGTCTCGCGACGTCCGTCGCATCATCGCGGCCCTGGCCCCGGCCGAACTCGAGGACGGGGCTCTGTCCGCCGCCATCCGCCGGCTGCTGACTCGACTGGAGGAGGACACGTCCATCGTCGGTCGCCTCGACCTCGATGACGCCCTGCCGACCCTGTCCGCCGAGGTGGAAGTGGCGCTGCTGCGGACTGCGCAGTCGGCCCTGGCCAATGTCCGCCAGCACTCCCGGGCCAGTCGGGTGATGATCAGCCTCATGGACGTCGACGGGGCGATCAGAATGGACATCGTCGACGACGGCGTCGGTATGGACGATCCGGAGAATCGGCGGCGGAATCCCGAGTCGGGATTCGGCCTCGACTTCATCGGGTCGCGGATGAGCGAGCTCGGAGGCGAGCTCGTCATCGAATCGACGCCGGGCTCGGGCTTCGCGATCTCGGCGACCCTGCCGGGCCAATCCCAGCTGCGCACGCGGGGCGGAGGCCTCGGCGCATCCGCTCAGAGCACGGATGCGGACAGTGCGGGTCGCCTCGGCGAGGGTGGGATCGGCACCGTCGGCGGCAGCGAACACAGCGACACCGACCCAGGGGAGAGCCCATGAGCATTCGAGTGATCCTCGTCGATGACCATCCGGTCGTGCGGGCCGGTCTGCGGTCGGTCATCGACGCCCCCGAGCACATCGCCGTCATCGGCGAGGCCGACAGCGGAGAGGGAGCGCTGGCGATCGTCGACGAGCTCGACCCCGATGTCGTCCTCTGCGACCTGCGACTGGGGGAGGGGATCGACGGCATCGAGGTGACCAAGCGGCTGCGGGCACTGCCGAACCCGCCGGCGGTGCTCATCCTCACGACCTTCGACCTCGACTCGGAGATCGTCGCAGCTCTCAACGCCGGCGCCTCCGGATACCTGCTCAAGGACATCGACCCCGGCGACATCTCGATCGCGATCGAGAAGGCGGCGAAGGGCGGTACCTACCTGCCGCCCGAGATCTCGTCGAAGGCCATCGCCGCCATGCGCAATCCGGGGCCGAAGCTGACTCGACGCGAGCGCGAGGTCGTCAAGCTCCTGGCCACCGGCGTCTCGAACGCCCAGATCGCCCAGGAGCTGTTCGTCACCGAGGCGACCGTGAAGAGTCACCTCGTCAATGTCTTCACCAAGCTCGGCGTCGACTCCCGGGCCCGCGCCATCCGCGTCGCCGAGGATCGAGGGCTGGTTTGAGGGGCGACGTGCGGCAGCGTCGCAGCTTCGGGGCGGGGACCAGGCGTCTCGTCGCTGAATGTAGGTCGCAATCGGACACTGACCCGCAAAGATAGGTCGCTACCGGATACTTCTGAGCTCAGAAAGTATCCGATGGCGACCTATATCTGCGGGAGCATCCCGTTCGGCGGTGCCTGTGAGGACTACCCATGGAGTGAGACGAGGAGGCCGCCGCATATCATCAGGGTATGAGCAGAAGAATCCCATCATGAAGCGGATGTGGGCAGTGATCACCGCGGCAGGCCTGGTGGCTCTGAGCGGATGCAGCGACAGCACCGACAAACCCGCGGGAACGCCGTCGCCGACTACGACGCCGACACTGGCCGAACCGGTCGAACTAGACTACTACGCTTCCGTGCTCACCGACGACGGATCAGGTTTGGCGCTCGTCGGCGATTGGGCTGAGCAGAAGCTGCGAGTCATCGACGCCGAAGGCGATGAGAAGTGGAGCATCGACGGCAACACCGGTGAGAACGACAGCGGCGCCGAAGCCTACTCGGCAGGCGAGAACGTCATCGTTCACGATTACTCGGGTACGACGACCGCGTACTCCTGGGCCGACGGCAAGGAAGTCTGGTCATTCGACATTCCGGGCACGGACAGCTCCTGCCACCCGCCCCAGACCTTCGCGTCACAGTCGACGAGCGGCGGGGACCGCCTCGGCGAAGAAGACCTCCTCCTCATCGAATACTCCTCGATGGGATCGGAGGACGGCTGCGAACCCACCTCAGGGGCGGGCAACGCCGTCGTGTACGCGCTCGACCCGGCTACAGGCGAAGAGGCGTGGCCGGCGCGGTCGATCGACGAAGCAGGGCAGACCTTCGGCGGTCGGCTCGTGGAACTCGCCCCTGACCGGAAGTCAGGGATCATGTCGTGGATGGACGGCGACGAGTCGATGATCACGCGGATCTCCTTCGACGACGGCAAGCACATGACCATCCCCATCACGGAGGCACGCGAGATCGACGACACCGGTGCCGACTACTTCACGGTGTACCCGACGGCAGATCCGAACCGCCTGACCTACGTCTACGGATCGGCAGATCCCGACGATCCGATGAGCTCGACGGTCACACGGGCGGCGAAGTTGACCGTCCCCGAGGGACTGGAGGCATCCGATGGGGCGACTCTGTCTGCTCCGGAACAGCCGGCAAACGTGACCATGGAGGACACCTTCGATCCCGTGTGCGGGGCAGAACTGAGCTTCACCGCTGCTGGGAACCCTGCATGTCTGCAGGTTCAGCTGTTCGCTTCTGCGGTGAAGTATCAGGGATCGGACGGGGCCGTCGACGGGTGGTTCGCCGACGCTCCGGAAGTCGCGGCCGAAGTGCTGGGCTACCTCGGCGGGCCTCAGTGGGAGCCGGTCGATGTTGGCGACAAAACGCTCATCATTGTTCCTGCCTCTGAGGGCGGGATCGCTGCACTCGATGCGTCGACCGGAAAGAGCGTGTGGACCACCGATGGTCCGCGGCTGCGGGAGCCCGGCAACGTTGGCCAGTGGGGCGGTCAGGGTGCTCTTCCGGATCTCGGTCTGGTTGTCCTCGCAGACAACAAGAAGATGACGTTCTTCGATGCGAAGACCGGGAAGCCGGTGTCAGACCACTCGGTCGGGGACTATGCAGATCTCACCTCGAGTCAGCGTTTCGTGGTCGTCGGCGGCGAGGAGAAGAGCACCATGCGGGCGGTCGTCGAGAAATAGGAGGTGTCAGGCGCATGCCTCTGCGGAGTCGAATGCAAGCTGAACTGCGCTGAAGCGGGGTTGCCCGAGTTGGCGGCAATGAAGCCATACATAGGTCGCAATCGGATTCTGACCCGCAAACATAGGTCGGTATCGGATACTTCTGAGCTCAGAAGTATCCGATACCGACCTATATCTGCCCGTCGAAGGTGCTCCGCCGGGGCTCTTGCCGCCTCGTCGGCCCGGTTCTGCCCAGCCGTCAGGTGAATAACTGAGCGGTAACGATCCGGCGCGGCACACCTGGTGAGGTCTCCGGACTCTCACACCGAGGCACACTGCGCCATGGGGGTCGGACCGTCTCGGCTGCGGAGTCTCACCTCCTCCGGGTAGTCTGTTCCCTGCGCATCGGGACAGTCCCGCGCACGCGCAGACCCGGTCGGATCGAAGCAGTGGAGGTGACATGGCGGGCGAGGACGATACGCTTCCGTCCAGGCCGGTGACCTCACCGAACCGCCGCATCGGTGCGCTGTACGGCAATTCGAGGGGCAGCGGCGCCGCGGCTGATGCCGGTTCGAATCCCGATCGCAGCGACCGGACCGCTGCGGATTCGGTCGCTGCGGCTGACTCCGCCGATCCGAAGGTCGCCTGCGTCGCCGTCGACAGGTCCGGCCCGGCCGACGCTCCAGACTCATCCGATGCAGCCGCAGCCAGTCCCGCCGACCAAACTGTCCCCGATGCGGACGGTGCTGGCACGGACGACGCAGCCCCCGCCTCGGCGCCGGACATCACTCTTCCGCATGTCGGTGAGCTCACCTCGGCGAGTGAGGACGTCATCGTCGACCCCTCCGAGGCGATCCTCGAACGGATCGACCTCGATTCGTGGAAGTGGCCCGAATACTTCGCCTTCGCGCTCACCCGGATGGAGGAGATCTTCCCGACCAGCGGCATTCCCCGCGGGATCGGCCCCGTCCGCGAGTACGTCACCGCTGAGAACGACTTCCGGTCCCTGGCCGTCGACACCGAGAAGTGGCACGCAGCCGATGACTCCTGGTCCACTGTCGGCGACGTCCTGGCGAACACCCACACCGACGCCTGGCTGGTCACCCGCAACGGGATCGCCGTGGCCGAGGAGTACGCCTGGCCGATGAAGCCCGCCCGCCAGCACATGCTGTTCTCCGTGAGCAAGTCCATCGTCGCCACCGTCATCGGTGCGCTCACCGATGCGGGCAGACTTGCGCCGACCGACCTCGTCACCACGCACGTGCCCGCCCTGGCGAAGAGCGGCTATGCGGGTGCGACCATCCGCGATCTGCTCGATATGCGGTCGGGCATCAAGTTCTCCGAGGAATACCTCGAGAAGGGTTCGGAGATCCGGGCCCTGTTCGAAGCCGTCGATTTCGCGCCCCGGACGGCCGCCTCGGCGAATGGGATCAAGAACTTCCTCACCGGGCTGACCAGCGAACGCGAGCACGGATCGGCCTTCGTCTACCGCAGCTGCGAGACCGATGTGCTCGCCTGGATCGCCGAGGCGGCCACCGGCCAGCCGTTCTCCATCGTCGCCAGCGAATACGTCTGGTCGAGGATCGGCGCCGCCCACGCGGCCCAGGTGTGCCAGGACCGGTGGGGCGGATCGATCGCCGATGGTGCCATCAGCACCACCCTGCGCGACCTGGCCCGCTTCGGTGAGATGATCGCCCGAGGCGGCGCAACCGCGAACGGCGAACGCGTCCTCTCCGCGGCCTGGGTCGAGGACATCTTCACCGGAGCCGCGGACTCGGCAGAGGTCTTCGCTGCGTCGGCGTCCGGCCGTTCCTATCCCGGAGGCATGTACCGCAGCCAGTTCTGGACGCCCTCGGCCGACCGGAATGTCGTCATCGGCATCGGAATCCACGGCCAGATGCTCTACATCGACCGTGCCACGCAGACCGTCGGCGTGAAGTTCTCCAGCGATCCCGAGCCGGTGAGCCTGGCCGCCCAGCACGGGACCCTGGCCATGTTCGAAGCCATCGCCGAGGCGGTCCCCACAGGGGAGCCTGTGCCCGCCGTTCCCGTGTCTGCGCCAGCCCCGGGGGAGCCTGCGCCGACCCCGGAAGCGACCGCTGCGGCTCTTGCCCCTCGGACTCCGCCCGCGCTGAATCTCGGTGCGGCACCCCCGATCGGTCAGAACACGCTCTACTGACGCCGGATGACGGAGAGGCGACGGCCGGACCCATGTGCAGTGCAGCTGCCGTCGCGGCGGCCGTCCGGTATAGG
>DWZN01000061.1 GCA_019117545.1 Candidatus Brevibacterium intestinavium | reverse complement strand
CGAAGCCGACGAGCCGCGAGGCCGTCCAGGGTCGGGCGTGTCCCGGAGCGGAACTGTCGACAGTCGGATCAGCAGGGGTCCTCGGATCCGCAGCCGGCGCCTGTGCGGGTGCGGCGACGGCCGCGGCGGCGTTGACGTCGACGAGCGCGGAAGTGAGATTGTCGACGGAACGGCGGAGGTTCTGGCCCTCAGCGGCTCGGGCGAGAGCGGCCCGGTCGAAGGCACCGGGCACCGATTCGAGGTCGATGCCGTGGTCGACGTCGGTCAGGCACCGCATGACCTCGAGCGTCTTGTACAGAGTGGCCTCGACGTCGATGATGGTGGCCGCGCGCTTCGGACTCAGGCCTCCGGTCTTCACTCCGGCCTTGGCCGCCTTGACGATCGAGTCGAGCGAGCCGAAATTGCCCAGCAGGGTCGCCGCGGTCTTCTCGCCGATGCCGGGCGCGCCGGGCAGCCCGTCCGAGGGGTCTCCGCGCAGTGCGGCCAGCTCGCGATACCGCCGGCCGTCGGGCACCCCGTAGACCTCGGGCAGATCGGCCTGCGTCAGCGCTTCCCATTGTCCTCCCTTGCGGGGCCGCAGAACGCTGATCTGAGCGCTCGAGTCGAGCAGTGCCAGCAGGTCCCGATCGGGGGAGACGATGACGACGGGAGTGCGCGACTGCGCGGCCATGGTCGCGATGACGTCATCGGCCTCGGTGCCGTCCACCTCGGCGATGGGGATCCCGGCAGCGGTGAGGACGCGGTTGAGGATCGGCAGCTGACCGGCCAGTTCGGCCGGGATCTCGGTGCCCGCTTCCTCGTCTCTGATCCGATTCGCCTTGTATTCGGGCATGATCGCGGTGCGGAAGGCCGGTCGCCAGTCCGCGTCCATCGTCGCCACCACACGATCGGTGTCGAAGCGGCGGATCATCTGAGCGACGGTGTCGAGCACGCCTCGCACGGCATTGACCGGCTGACCGTCGTCGTTGACGATCGAATCCGGCACCGAATAGAAGGCGCGGTAGTACAGTGCGGGCGTATCGAGCAGAACCAAGGGCTTCACATCCGCTGACGATACCCGACGGCACTGACACAGGTGTAGCCGGCGACGGTGTAGCCTGTCGGCTGTGACTATGTACTTTGGTGGAGATGTATACAGCAGTGTCGACCCTTTCGCGACGGCGCTCGGGTGCACGGACGGCAAGGTCTCGTTCATCGGATCCGATGAAGCGGCCAAGGCCCTCGACCCGGACGCGATCGACTTGGCCGGTGATCTCCTCGCCCCGGGATTCGTCCACGCCGGGCTCGTCCTCGACGGCACGGCTCCGCGAGCCGCTCAGCTGCATGAGCAGGGCTTCACCCATGCGCATGTGATCGGCACCGCCGAGGCGATCGCCGAGTTCGCCGCCGAGGCCCCGACGGGCCTGTCGGTCGTCGACTATCCGATGCTGTCTGCCGCCGGTGCCGAGGCAGGAGGCTCGTCCGCTTCCTCGGCCGCCGACTCCGTGGGCCTTCGCGCCGCCGTGGACGCGTCGGACTTCCTGGCCCTGGAGGACCTGCCGGCGCTCAGCCTCTTCGTCCTCATCGACTCCGGTGACCGCCTCGATCAGGTCCTGGCTCGCCTGCAGGCCGAACCCGCTCACGGACAGCGCCACGGCTACCGTCTGCTGCTGGACTTCACCGTCGATGAGGCCCAGGTCGACGCCCTCGGCCGGTCCGGAGTGGCGATCACGGTCGACCCCGCGCGAGCGCAGCCGCTGTCCCAGCTGCTGGCCGCCGGAGCCCAGGTCTCGCTGAGCCACTCGGAGTCCTCGCCCTGGGCGAGTGTGCGCGCGGCCGTCGTCGGAGACAGCGGCATCGGCGCACGCGCGGGCTTCAACGCCGCGACCCGCTTCGCCCACCGGGCGGCGGGCAATCCCGAGGGCGGAGTCCTCGCCCCGGGGGCGGAGGCGGACATCGTGCGCTGGAGAGTCGAACGGCTCGTCGTCCAGGTCGCCGATCCGCGTGTCGCGGCATGGAGCACGGATCCCCGGTCGGGGACCCCGGGGCTGCCGGAACTGGCACCTGATGTGCCGTTGCCGATCCGCATCGCACTCTGAGACGGCCCGATCGGGGCCACGTGTCCAGCCGACACGCCGGTCAGCGGAGACATTTCTGCCGAGAATTCACGCCCCTGACCTGCATGTTCAGTCATCGCCCCAGGTCAGAGCGGCTTTACACGGTCGCTGTCGGCCATTAGATTCGACTTGAGCATTCCACGACAGGTGGGATGGAGTCGGCACTCCCGTCATTAGAAAACTCACCGCGACAGCGGCGTGGTCCGAAGGCGGGGGTGTCGACTCATTGTGTCTCGGATGAGCGCGTATCGTGGGGGCCGTGCCTTCCAATACTCTCGTCGTGATCCCGACCTACAACGAACGCCTCGCCCTGCCGGTGACCCTGTCCGGACTCTTCGAACAGCAGCCGGACGTCGACGTCCTCATCGTCGATGACGGCTCACCCGACGGCACAGGGGAGTGGGCCGAGCAGCTGTCGCGGACCGATTCCCGCGTCCACGTTCTCCATCGGAGCGAGAAATCCGGCCTCGGCATGGCCTATATCGCCGGGTTCGCCTGGGCGCTCGAGCGCGAGTACGAGATCATCTGCGAGTTCGATGCCGACGGTTCGCATCGTCCCCTCGACCTGGGCCAGCTGCTCGATGTCGCCCGTTCGGGTGAGGCCGATCTCGTCATCGGATCGCGGTGGGTGCCCGGTGGAGCGATCATCGACTGGCCGAAGTCCCGGTTCCTCCTGTCCCGCGGCGCCAATGTCTACGTCAATGCGGTCATGGGACTGCGGGTCAGGGACGCGACCGCCGGCTTCCGTGCCTACACGCGGCGAGTGCTCGAGACTCTCGATCTGTCGGACGTGCAGTCGCAGGGGTACTGCTTCCAGATCGATATGACCTACCGCACCGTCGAGGCCGGGTTCCGCGTGGCCGAGGTGCCCATCGTCTTCGTCGAGCGCGAACTCGGCGAATCGAAGATGAGCGGATCGATCATCACCGAGGCCTTCACGAAGGTCGCCGGCTGGGGTCTGACTCGCCGTCGCAATCAGCTGCGTCGCCTGCTGCGCCGGTCGCGGGCCGCCTGAAGCCCGCCGTGACGACACGGCCGAACTCGCCAGAGCACGACAGAGGGGGTGCAGATCCGAAGATCTGCACCCCCTCGTCAGCGGTAGGCCCACTCGGGCTTCAGCTCTGTGCCGGAGCCTCTCCGCGACGGATGGCCAGGCGCTCGTCGAGGAGCACCTGGAGTTCGTCGAAGGACCGGCGCTCGAGCAGCATGTCCCAGTGGGAGCGCACATGCTTGACGGGTTCGCCATCGGGTTCGTTCATTCCCACCCGGATGCCGATTCCGTGGATTCCGGAGTCCCAGGTCGAGGGGACCTCTGCTTCGATCGAGAAGGGAACCTTGAACCGAGTCCCGTCCTCGCATTCGAATTCGACCATCTGGCGCGGCGCCGGCTCGACGCCCTCCTCGGTTTCGAGGCTGCGTGAGCCCAACTGTGTTCCGCGGAGACTGCGTTCGCTCATATCTAAGACCTTCCGACTCGACTGCACACCTTGGACGCAATGTAACAGTCTACCGCCTCGTGCTATTCCGTCGGCCGGCCAGTGCCGGCGAGCACATCGAGTCCCGTCTCCACCCGATCGGTGACGATCGCGTCGACGCCGAGGTCGAGAAGCGAACGCATCGATTCCGCGTCGTTGACCGTCCACACGTGCACGAGCAGATCCGAGCGATGGGCACGGTCGACGAAGTCCGCGGTGACCACGGGAATGCCCTTGTACCTGCGGGGAACCTGCAGGGCGTCGACCTCCGCGGCCAGCGGCACCGGACCGTGGTCGGGCATTCCCGGCAGCCGCCCGAGAGCGAACAGCGCGGTCTCCGTCGTGCCGGTCGAGGTGCGCACCCCCGGCAGCGCCGTGCGCAGCCGACGCAGGGTCGTCGAGTCGAACGACGCGAGGCGGATGCGATCGGCGGCGTCGAAGTTGTGGACGAACCGGATCATCGGTCCGATGCTGTGGCGTGCCTTGACATCGATGTTCCACTCGACGTCGCCGAGCGCTTCGAACAAGGACTCGAGACGGGGGAGCCGACCGCCGGCGACGAGTTCGATCTCGTCGAGTTCGTCCGCCGGCAGTTCGCGGATGCTCTCCGGCCGACCGGCGATGCGCTGCAGATCGGAATCGTGGGCGGCGAAGAGGACGCCGTCCGCGGAGGTGTGGACGTCGGTCTCCATCCAGTGGACCCCGGCCTGAGCGGCAGCGCCGAAGGCCTCGAGGGTGTTCTCGCTCATGCCCGGCCACAGGCCGCCGCGGTGGGCGATGATCTCTGGGTCTGCGGTGACCCCAGGCTGAGAATTCATGGTCCAATCCTAGCCGGGTGTTGATTTCGATCGGTGCGTCGTCAAGGATGGAAGCATGAGCTCACACCGCGAACCCCTCGAACCCGACGATGTCATCGACTCGACCTCGAAGACTCCCAGCGAACGCGTCCGCTGGGCCGCGGGCCGCGCCTACAGCGCAGCCAGCAGCGGGGTGAGGAGCGTGCGCGAGGCGACATCGTCCTCCCGTCTCATCGAGGCCACTGAGAACTCCGTCAACCGGGCACTGGGCTCCGTCTCGCATGCGATCGACGATGCGGTGCGCAGCGGCAAGGTCGAACGCGCCTTCGACAGAGCCCAGGAGACCGTGACCTCCGGCGCCGACGGAGTGCGCAGATTCGTCACCCGCAGATCTCGCTGATTCTCCGCGCTCACCGCGCCCGGAGCGAGCGGGCTCTCATCAATGCGGCACACCGAGCGGTGTGCCGCATTGCATTTGTAACAGTTCCTTAATTAGACTGTCCGCGGATAACGATCCGATAACTTGGAGCATCTTCGCGCCGGCCGTGCTGCGTTGAGTCCTTCCCCTCCGGCTCCGAGTTGACGGGACACTGTGTGACGACGACGAGGAACATGACTGTGGGCAGACATTCAGCACCGAGCACGAAGGCGAGCGGTTCTCTCTTCTCCGCACTGACCGCGAAGAAGAGATCAGGTCGGCATTCACCCGACCGCGCGAACACCGCCGGGGGAGTGCTGGCGGCTGTGCGCACCCGGCCGGTGCTCTCGGCGTTCGTCGTACCCACCGCCGCGACGGCCGCCGTCGTCGCCTCGAGCCTGGCCATGGCCCCGCAGGACGCCGCTCCGGGCGGACAGGTCGTCGCCGAAGCACCCGCCGTGGCACCCGCCGAACCGACGCAGGCCACCGATGAGTTCCTGGCCAAGGCGAAGAAGCAGGCCAAGGAGGACCCGGACGAGATCACGATCGAGACGAAGGTCGAGACCCCGAGTCCCGAGCCCGAGCCGCCGAAGAAGAGCGAATCCGCGGAGTCGGCCGACAAGGGCGGTTCCACCGGCGGCAGTGAGTCCGCCTCGGGAGGATCCGCCCCCGACGAGAACGACGAGCCGTCGAAGTCCGGCGAATCGGCCGGCCAGTCCGGCAGCTGCCCGATGTCCTACTACGGCGGCGGGGACGGATTCGACGGCCGGAAGACCGCCAACG
>DWZN01000007.1 GCA_019117545.1 Candidatus Brevibacterium intestinavium | reverse complement strand
CCTTGATCTGACCGATCTGGTCGGCCAGGCCGCCGATGTCGGAATAGGTGATGTCCGGGACCTCTTCGAGCAGCAGCGAGGACACCTCGGGCTTCTCGACGACCTGCAGGGCATAGTGGGTGCGCGTGTCGACGACGACGGCATCACCGACGCGCAGTCCCGAGTCGATGAGGTCCTCGGCGAGGACGAAGACCTGTTCGTCGTCGCCGGGGGCGCCGACGAGGATCCGACTGTCGTCGACGAATTCGCGGACGTTGACCACCGAGCCCACCGGTGGGAAGGCTCCGGTGCCGATGACGACGAGGCCTTCGGACAGGAGCACATCGGCACCGGCCCGCAGCCCGGCGGGGTCGACCTCGGGTGCGATGGCCACGCGCATGCGCCGACCGCCGACGATCACGTCCGCGGCCACGCCCTTGTCATCGACGGCGATCAGGGTGCCCCAGTTGTTCGGCGGCTCCGTCAGGCGCCGGGCCTCCTCCTTGATTCGGCCCAGTTCCTCCCGGGCCGTGCGCAGGGTCTTCGACAGGGCCTCATTGCGCTTACCGGCGCTGTAGAGCTGCTGACGCAGGGAAGCGGTGTCCTCGCGGAGACGCTTCACCTCGGTCGTGGTCTCTGTCATCGATCCTCCTTCGGCCCATTGCTGTGTGTTCTCGGGCTGTCTGTGTCTGCAACGTCGCGCTGTGTGCCCGGAGGCCGGTCACCGGCGCCTGTCTCGCTTGTGCCGGTGTCATCGTCACCGGTGCGCAATCGCTTCCCGGCCTCGCGCATCACCCGTCGCAGCTTCTTCCCGTGTGCGGTGCGCGTGCCGATGGCCTCCTCGGTGACCTCGGTCTGCGTCCAGGCCGCGACGTCCTCGGGTGCCGCGTTCGCTGCCTGCGGGCGCTTCTTCTTCTCCAATGGGGCGACGCCTTCGGCCATGCGCCGGGCCATGATGAGGAACCCGGTGTGGGCGATCATCCGGTGGTCGGGACGCACAGCGAGCCCGTCGACGTGCCAACCGCGGATCATGGCCTCCATGGATTCGGGCTCGGCGAAGTTCTGCGAGGCTCGCAGAGCCTCGACGAAGCGGGAGAGCTGCGGGACCGTGGCGACATAGGCGATGACGATGCCGCCCGGTCGCAGAGCGCGGCTGACCGCGTCGAGAGTGTTCCAGGGGGTGAGCATATCGAGGACGACCCGGTCGACGGAACCGGGGGCGAAGGTCTGCGGGAGGGCCTCGGTGAGGTCGCCGACGGTGACCGACCAGTTCTCGGGCTCACCATCGAAGAAGTCGGCGATGTTGCCGGTCGCGATCGTGGCGAATTCCTCACGGATTTCGAAGGAGTGGACGCTGCCGGTCGGTCCGACGGCGCGCAGCAGGGCCATCGACAGCGCTCCGGAGCCGACCCCGGCCTCGACGACGGTGGCACCGGGGTGGATGTCGCCGAGGGTGACGATGAGTCCCGAGTCCTTCGGGTACACGACAGCGGCACCCCGCGGCATCGACAGCACGAAGTCCTCATAGCGAGGGCGGAAGACCTGGAAGTCCACTCCCCCGGTGTTCGATACGATGATTCCCTCGGTGCGCCCGATGATGTCATCGTGGCTGATGAGCCCCTTGTGCGTGTGGAACGTCTCCCCTGGGGTGAGCACGAGCGTGTGCATTCGCCCCTTGGGGTCGGTGAGCTGGACCTTTTCGCCACTGGCCAGGACGCGCGCGGGACGGGTTCGGAGTGCCTGAGTCATGATGAGTCCACTCTACGCTGGTGAGGATTGCCTCACACAACCGGCTCAGGCTGCGAGAAGCTCGTCGAAGAACTCCTGCAGATCGATCACGCCCACGAGCGTGTTGCCGTCCATGACGAGACTGAACTGGGCCTTGGGCCGGTGGGTGAGCGATTCGAGAAGATGCGGGGCAGTGATGTCCTTGGGCACGCCGATCCATCCGGCCAGGGGGCGGGCGACCTCGCCGGCGGGCACGGCTTCGAGGGTCTCGGCGAGTCGGCCGGCCGCGGCGTGCCGGTCGACCAGCCCGTAGGGCAGCCCCTTCTGATCGAGCACGACGATGAGTGTGCGCTCCTTCGCATGCCCGAGCGTGTTCGCATAGTCGAGGGTGTCGGCCAGATCCGCATCCCAGGTGGCCGCGATCGCCGGCTGGATGACCTGGGACAGATCGTAGGTCTCCATCTTCCGTGCCCGTTTGGCGTGCGTGGCCGCGTCCCCGGCGGAGAACCACAGCATGATCGCGATGAGGGACATCCATGCCACGGTCAGCGGTTCGGGGCGCTCACCGGCCAGCAGCGGAGTGATCACCGACCAGCCGATGAAGCCGATGGCGATGATGCGGCCGACCCAGCTGGCCACGATCGTGCCCAGGTACTGGGAACCGGTGATGCGCCACATGATCGCCTGCAGCGCCCAACCGCCGTCGAGCGGGATGCCCGGCAGCAGGTTGATCGCCCCGAGTGCGATGTTGGCGAAGGTGACCGCGATCAGCAGCAGCCACGGCACCGAGGTGGGCGTGGCCGCGCTCAGGCACCACCATCCCAGCAGGGCCAGGACGATGTTGACGATCGGGCCGACGATGGAGATGACGAAGCTCGTCGTCGCGGCCTTGTCCCGCGGATTGTCCACCTGGGGTTCGAAGCGGGTGAAACCGCCCCAGAGGTTGAGTTCGATCGCCGCGACCTTCTGCCCGTAGAACTGCCCGGCCACGCCGTGGGCGAGTTCGTGGAGGAACACCGAGGCGAACAGCAGCACGGCGTAGGCGAAGGCCACGAACCAGGCTCCGATGCCCAGATCCGGGCGGACCTGGTTGAGCCAGGGAGTGAACAGGATGGTGATGACGATGGCGGCGAGGAACCACGACCAGGCGAGGATGACCGGCGCCCCGAGGATGGTGCCCAGGCGCAGGCCCGAGGACGCACCGGGCTGGTGGTTTTTCGCGGCCATTGAAGGGATTCCTCCGGTCGTGTCGTCGTGGGAGCGGTCCACTGAGTCTCGGATACTCAGCCTAACAGCGACGGCCTCGTCATCGCTGGTCGCCACGTCGTGTCCGTCCTGGTCGTTACAGTGGTGATATGGCCGAGCTCACCAGTCTTTCGCCCTCGCGGGCCAACGACTTCATCCAGTGCCCCCTGAAGTTCCGATTCCGCAGCGTCGACCGGCTGCCGGAGCCGCCGTCGCAAGCGGCGTTCCGCGGCACCGTCGTCCATTCCGTCCTCGAGAGGCTGTTCACCGCTCCCGCCTCCGAGCGCACGGCGGATCTGGCGCAGTCGCTGCTGATGCCCGCCTGGAGCGACCTCGTCGAGAAGGATCCCGAGGTCCTCGAGATCTTCTCTTCCGAAGCAGAGAAGGAGACGTTCTTCACATCGGCGCGTCGGCTCATCGACTCCTATTTCGTGCTCGAGTACCCGGAGCACCTCGAACCGGATGAGACGGAGAAGTACGTGCGCACCACGCTCGAGAGCGGGCTCGAGCTGCGCGGCTTCATCGACCGGGTCGACGTCGCCCCGGGCGGCGAGAAGCGTCTGGTCGACTACAAGACGGGCAAGCAGCCCAAACCCCAGTACGGGCGTGAGGCGAAGTTCCAGATGGGCTTCTACGCCCTCGTCGTCTACCGGCTCTCCGGCGAACTCGTCCACACCCTGCAGCTGATGTATCTCGGTTCGCGCAGCGTGGTGAAGTCCCATCCGACGATGAATGAGATCGAGCAGACGGAATTCGAGATCGAGGCGATCTGGAAGGACATCATCGCCGCGGCCGAATCCGACCGATGGCGACCGAAGAAGTCACCGCTGTGCAATTGGTGCACCTTCAAACCGCTGTGTCCGGCCTGGGGAAACGCTGCTCCCCCGACTCCCGAGATCACGAAGGTCGTCGGAGCCTGAGCCGACTGCCGGGACTGAGCCGATCTCGTCCTAGGGCGTCTGAGCCGACTGCTGGGCGCGCAGCCTGCGCAGATCCGCGACTCCCCGACCTTCGAGGCTGGGCCACAGGATCCGGCCGGGCCGCGGTTCGAGGTCGACGAAGTGAGGCACCCCCACGGCGATGGTTCCGGCCGCCTCGGCGCTGGCCAGGCCCGGCTTCGAATCCTCCAGTGCCACACAGTCGGCGGGATCGAGGCCGAGCAGTCCGGCACCCTTGAGATAGGGCTCGGGGTCGGGCTTGCCGGCCGAGACCTCGTCACCGCAGATGAGCCCGACGAAGCTGTCGGCGGGACAGCTGGCGATGACCGCCTCGGCGAGGCGACGGTAGGACATGGTCACCATGACACAGGGAACCGCCTCGGCCCTGAGCTCGGCCAGCAGCTCGAGGGCTCCGGGCCGGAAGGGAACGGAGGTGCGGATGTGGTCGATGACCTTGCCCATGAGGGTCTCGACGATCTCGGTTGCCGACAGGTCGAGACCAGCCTGCTGCATCATCGTCGCCGAGGTCAGCAGCTCGTTGCCGACGAATTCGAGGCCCTGCTCCTCGGACCAGGACAGGCCGTGTGCGTTCATCAGTTCGGTCTCGGCCCTGATCCAGTACGGCTCGGTATCGACCAGGGTTCCGTCCATGTCCCATAGGACTGCGGCTGGGTTCGTCATAGGCCCAGCGTAGTCTGGAACCATGAGCTTTCTTCCATCCGGGTCCGGGGCACTCGTGTTCATCGCCTTCGAAGGTCAGGATGCTGACGCCTCCGAGGCGGCCAGTTCGCTGGTCAAAGACCTCATCGAGGTCTGGCAGCTGAACGACAGTGAGATCCTCGACACCGACGGGTTCTACGAATTCCGCTTCTCCGAGCCCGAGATCGTCCGCGACGAAGACGGCACCGCCTCGATCGCCTGGCCCGGTGTCGCCGTCCATCGCGGCCGCCTCGGCGAGCTGCCGATCACCGTCATCCACGGTCACGAACCGGGGCTGAAGTGGCGGGAGTTCCTCTCCCTCGTCCTCGCTCAGCTCGGGCCCGAGGACTCCGTGGTCCTGCTCGGCGGGCTCCACGCCGAGGTGCCGCACACCCGTCCCCTGCCGGTGGTGGCCAATACCGAGGACCGAGAGCTGGCCGGCGAGCTCGACATCGATGCCAATGCCTACGAAGGGCCCATCGGCATCCTCGGGCTCCTGGCCGTCTCCTGCCAGTGGCGGGGTCTGCGCTCGATCAATCTGTGGGTGGGCGTGCCGGACTATCTCGCGGATTCCCCATCGCCGAAGGCGGAACTGGCCCTGGTCAAGGCCGTCGAACGGTTCACCGGGGTCGAGATCGACATCCATGTGCTCGAGGAGGAGAGCCGCGCGTGGGAACTCGGCGCCGATGAGCTCGTCTCCTTCAACCCGCATCTGGCCGAACTGGTCAAAGGCCTGGAGAAGCAGAACGACTCCGCTGACCTGCCGGAGGCCAGCGGAGACGCCATCGCGGCCGAGTTCGAACGCTATCTGCGCAAACGCGGTCGCGAGAAATGACCCGGGACCCGGACGCCGGAATCAGTCGTAGAGGCGGATGCCCAGCAGCGCATCGACCGCGTCAGCGACCCTGTCACCGCTGACTGCCTCGGGGTCCGAGGGCTCGGAATCGGCATAGTGCTCGGCCCATTCGTCGAGGATGCCCAGGGCCCGGGGACTGTCGAGGTCGTCGGTCAGCGCTTCCCTGAGCAGGCCGATGATGTGTCCGCGCAGGCCCTCACGACATTCCGGTTCGCAGCGGGCGGCATGACGCCAGGCATTCAGCCGCGCCTCGGCCGCTTCGAGCTGGTCCTCGGAGAAGCTCCAATCGCTGCGGTAGTGGTTGGCCAGGATCACGGTGCGGATGACCATGGGGTCGACGCCGCGCTCGCGCAGCTGTGAGACGAGCACGAGGTTGCCCTTGGACTTGCTCATCTTCTCGCCCTCCAGGCCGACCATGCCGGTGTGCATATAGGTCTTCGCCATCGGCACATCCCGCCACGCCGAGGCGTGGGCGGCGCTCATCTCGTGGTGCGGGAAGATGAGGTCGTTCCCGCCTCCCTGCACATCGACGGGCAGGCCCGCGTACTTGTCGACGATGACGGTGCATTCGACATGCCAACCCGGGCGCCCGCGGCCCAGACTGCCGCCGTCCCAGGACGGTTCGCCTTCGCGTTCGGCCCGCCACAGCAGCGGGTCGATGGGGTTGTCCTTGCCCGGGGTGTCCGGGTCTCCCCCGCGTTCGGCCGACAGCTTCGCCATGGTCGCGGCATCGTCATGGCTGACCGTGCCGAAGGGCGGGTTGATCGGTGTCGAGACGCGGTAGTAGACGTCTCCGTTCTCAAGAGTGTAGGCCGCCCCCTTGGCCACGAGATCCTCGACGGCGGCGGCGATCTCGGACACCGACTCGACGACACCGATGAAGCTCGTCGGCGGGACCACCCGCAGGGCCTCCATGTCCTCGCGGAAGAGCTGGATCTGAGATGAGGCGAGTTCGCGCCAGTCGACTCCCGTGGCATCTGCGCGTTCGAGCAGCGGGTCGTCGACATCGGTCGTGTTCTGGACGTAGACGACCTCGAGTCCGGCATCGCGCCAGATGCGGTAGAGCAGATCGAAGGCCACATATGTGGCGGCATGACCGAGATGCGTCGCATCGTAGGGGGTGATGCCGCAGACATAGAGGCGCGCGGTCTGCTCGTGCCCGCGCAGTCGGCGCGGGCTGCGTGTGCTCGTGTCGAAGACCGTGGGCACCTTTCCGGTGCTGGTCAGACGGGGCAGTTGAGGTTCGGGCCATGACTTCACGCAGACCAGCCTAACCGAGACGTCGACGTTCGGCACTTTCGCCTCAGTTCGCCGGGGAACTCAGATCGGCGGCCAGGGGATGACGGTGCGATCATCGGGTGCCTCGGGGAAGAACTCACCTGTGATGAGTGTCTCGGCGCGGTCAGCCAGAGCCTCCAGTTCGGCGTCGGTGAGACAGTCGGCGAGCGTCGAGACCAGCTCGTCATCCATTCGAGCCACCTCGTCGAGGGCGTCGAGCTCCTCCGCCCGGAAGGACGTGCGTGAGAAGCCCCACAGCACCGTGCGCAGCTTCTCCTGCGGGTGGAACGTCAGCCCGTTGTCGATGCCGAAGGTGCCGATGTCCTCGGCCGCTGTGCTCGGCAGACAGCTGCCGGTGATGACATGACCGGCCTTGCGATCGGCGTTGTTGGCCAGCAGATCGAAGAAGGCGATCGCTCGCAGGCTCTCGGTCACGGCGTGGGAGAGCACGAGGTCACGTCCGTCCTCGGTGCGCAGCGCGAAGATCGGCGTGTGATCGGCAGGGATCGCGTTGACCGTGCTCAGGGTCACGGCCTCCTCGTCTTCGGAGGCCTCGACATAGGCCTGCAGCGAGCCGCGGCCGGCGGGAAGATCGTCGCGCAGCACCGTGGCCGGCACGACACCGAGGTCGAGGGCAGCGCTCAGCCGGAACGACGCGACTTCGCGCAGGGCGAGGCTGGCAGGTGGGAAGTCATGCAGCGGCCGTTCGCCGACGATGGGCTTGTACACGGCCTTGAGCGCCCGACCGGCGTGTTCGAGCACGAGCAGCCGGGTGTCGTTGCTGGCTCGCGGGATCGTGCCCATCTCGGTCCAGTCCCCCGAGGTGAGCGCGTCGAGGACGAAGCTGTGGTCCATCGGTTCAGGCGCGGGGAATGCCGTTGGCGCGGGGACACAGGTGGCCGTCGGGCTCGAGCGGGAGGGAGCAGAACGGGCAGTCGCCGCGCCCGGCGCCGACGACCTGTTCGCCGCGACGGGCGAACTCCCGGGCCCCGGCGGCATCGAGGACGATGCGCAGGACTTCGCGTTCGACCTCGTCGTCATCGGGGTCGGCCGACTCGCCGGCCTGGGCGTCGGCCTCGGTGAGTTCGAAGCATTCGATGACGAGCTCGTGTTTGACCGTGTCCCAGCCCAGGCTCATGGTGCCGACACGGAACTCCGGTTCGATGGGGACGTTGAGCCCGGCGTTGTCGATGCGGTCGTCCAGGGCCGTCTGCGGCACGCGAGCGGCGGGATCCTTGATCATGACCATATCGAGGAGCTCGGTGATCCGGTCGGCCAGGATCTCCACCTGTTCCTTCTCCACGACCACGGTGGTCAGCATATTGCCGGACTTGGCCTGGAGGAGGAACGTCCGCTCTCCGGGCAGGCCGATCGTGCCGACGACGAAGCGATCCGGTGTGGGGTGGTCGTACAAAGCTGCCATTCCTTCAGCCTAGTTCAAACACTTACATGTGACTCCGGCCTGGGTTACATTTGAGTCATGAGCACTGATCCTCGTGAGGCCCTGGACGCATTCCTCGAAGCAGTGAGAGAGCACTACGCTGCATCCGCACATCGCACCGGAGACCAAGACTCCCGAGTCGAAGCCGCGTATATGGCTTTGGCCGATGCCTTCGAAATCTATGAAGATGCCATCTACACCGCTTTCGACGAGGTGACCCCCTTCGAACTCTTCGACGATGTCGAGGATGCGAAGGACGATGACGACGAGTTCGTCCTCGATGACGACGACGAGGACGACTGAGCCCGCCGTCTCCTCGGGCTCCGGTCCCCCGCCGTCTCAGGAGATCTGGTCGAGCACCTCGGCGATCTCCTCGGCCAGGTCGACATCGCTGCCGGTGACCTCGGCCAGTTGGGCGGGCGTGCGGGCCGAGACCAAGGAGCAGGCGATGCCGCGGCGCCGGTTGAATGCCAGCGCGATATCGGTCGTCGACACGCCCAGAGCGGTCGCCGCCTTGCGCACTCCGGCCAGCACCCGACCCGACCGGTCGTCGAGGTAGGCCCCGACGTACTCGCTGAGTTCGCCGCCCAGTCGGGAGTCCTGCGGCGTCGCGGACCGGTACTTGTCGGTGAGCACACCTCGTCCGAGGCTCGCCCCGGCGATGAGTCCGACGCCGGCATAGTCGGCAGCCGGGATCAGTTCGTCCTCGGCCTCCCGGTTGAGCAGGGAGTATTCGGCCACGGCGCACGCGATCGGCAGCCCTGCCCCACGCATCTCCGCCAGCTGCCAGCCGGTGTGATGGGAGACGCCGACATAGCGGATCTTGCCGAGGGTGAGCAGGGTCTCGATCGCCGAGGCCGTCTCGGCCCGGTCGACGTCCGCATCGAAGACGTCGAGGATGAGCACATCGAGGTGTTCGCGGCCCGTCATCCGCAGCAGGGAATCGACCTGGGACAGGACCCGCGACCGCCCGAGACCGACGTCGATGTGGTCGGGCTCACTCATGGACACGCCCACGCGGGCCATCATCAGGATCTCTTCGGGAAGTCTCAGCTGCGCGATCACCTCGGCCGAGGAATCACCGGTGCTGGGAAGTTCGATGACGTTCCCACCTGCACCGCTGTACTCATCGACGAGTCGTTGGGCGGCCCGAGCATCGACCCGGTGCCCCCATTCGAAGGTTCCGAGGCCCACCTCGCTGAGTTCCAGGCCGGTGGTGCCGAGTCGTTGGTGTTCCATGTTTCTTGAGGTTACCCGATCCGGCGACTACCGTGGTTTCGTTCCCACCCCACATTCTCAAGGAGTCGTATGTACGACTGGCTGGTCGCTGCCGTGCTCGGAATCGTGCAGGCGCTCACCGAGTTCCTCCCGATCTCATCCTCGGCGCATGTGCGCATCGTCGGCGAGCTCATGCTGCCCGGCGACGATCCGGGCGCGTTCTTCACCGCCATCATCCAGATCGGCACCGAGGCGGCCGTGGTCGTGTACTTCTGGCGTGACATCGTCACGATCATCTCGAAATGGTGCAAGGCTCTGGTGGGCAAGCACGACCGGACGGACCCCGAGGTGCGGCTGGGTTGGCTGATCATCATCGGTTCGATCCCGATCGTCGTCATCGGCCTGCTGTTCCAGGACTACATCGAGGGCGCGCTGCGCAGCCTGTGGATCACCGCGACGATGCTCATCGTCTTCGGCCTCATCATCGGCATCGCCGACTGGGCCGGGAGGAAGGAGCGCTCCCTCGAGGACATGAACTGGGTCCAGGGCATCCTCTTCGGCTTCGCCCAGGCCCTCGCGGTCATCCCGGGCGTGTCTCGTTCCGGCGGCACGATCATGGCCGGCCGCTTCATGGGCTTCGACCGGCCCTCGGCGGCCCGCTATTCGTTCCTGCTGGCGATCCCGGCAGTCCTCGGCTCCGGCTTCTACGGGGTCGCCCAGACGCTCGGACGTGCCGAGGACATGGTGCTGGGCTGGGGCCCGACGCTCCTGGCCACGGTCATCTCATTCGTCCTCGGCCTCTTCGTCATCCACTGGTTCCTCGGCTATGTGAAGACGAGGTCCTTCGGGATCTTCGTCTGGTACCGGGTGGCTCTGGGCATCGTGCTCTACGCTCTGCTGGGCACCGGGGTCCTCGCCGCGGTCTGATCGACTCCGGCGCCGCCGGCTCACGCGAGCACTCCGGCCCTGCCGGTCGGTGCGGGTTGCGGACTCGCCGATCGGCCGGGCCGGTTCAGCGCAGGCCGCCCCCGCCGACGGTCGAGGACTGCGCAAGGCCCGCGGCAGTCACGGACATCGCCGCGAGCACGGGTCTGGCACCGGAGTAGTCGATGACGGTGAATGAGCCCGGAGCGACGCTCAGCCGCTGGAACTCATCGAGCGGCATGCCCAGGGCATCGGCGATGATCGACTTGATGATGTCACCGTGGGAGACGATCATCGCCCACCGGGGGCCGCCTGCCTTCTCGTCCTCGGCCTGCCGCCTCTCCTTCTCCTCCTGCTCCTCGGCCCGCAGCTGGGTCACGAGCGCATCGACGCGGGCGACGGATCGACCGGCCGCCTCGGCGATGGATTCGCCTCCGGGGAATCGCGCCTGCGAGGCCCGTTCGACGACGGTCGACCACAGGGGCTCATCGGCCAGTTCCTTCAGCGCTCGTCCCGTCCAGTCCCCGTAGTCGAGCTCGATGACGTCCCGGTCGACGCCGACGGTGTCGAACTCCGCGACCTTCTGAGCGATCTCGGCGGTCTGGACGCAGCGCTGCAGCGGAGAGTGCAGCAGGCGGGAGAAGCGGCGCCGGGGCAGCAGGCCCAGATTCGCCTCGAGCGCGACCGCCCCTTCCTCGGTCAGAGACACGCCGGGCGCGCGTCCGGCCAGTATTCCGGCGGTATTGGCGCTCGAGACGCCGTGCCGCAGAAGAACGATGACGGGCATGCCATCCAGATTAGCCCAGATCGTCTAGGGTGGGCCTATGAAACGTCAGCGTCCACGTATGACCTACGAATTCCGCAAGGTTTCGTTCTCCAGGGATGTGCCGCGTTCGGTCAGCCTGCAGGAGCTCAACGACGAAGCGGAATACGGCAAATGGGAGCTCGCCCGGACTCGGATCTCCGTCGGCGGTGTGCGCACGGTGTGGCTGCGCCGCAAGATCATGCCGCTGACGCTGAGCACCTGACCGGCGGTCATGCCCGCATCAGGAAGTCTCCGAGGACGCGTGTGCCGAATTTCAGCGCGGAGATCGGCACGCGCTCGTCGACGCCGTGGAACATCGCCGGGAAGTCGAGATCGCCGGTCAGCTGCAGGGGCGCGAACCCGTAGCCGGTGATGCCGATCTCCGCCATGGACTTGTTGTCCGTTCCGCCCGAGAGCGTATAGGGCAGAACCTTCGCGGAGGGGTCGTCGGCCAGCAGGCTCTTCTTCATCTGTGCCACCAGCGGCGTGTCGAACGGTGATTCGAGCGCCTCGCCCTCGTCCTCGGCTTCGATGTCGATGCCCTCGCCGGCGAGCTCCTTGAGTTTGAGCATGACGTCTTCGTGCTGGCCGGGCAGAGTGCGGCAGTCGACATAGGCCGTGGCCGTGCCGGGGATGACATTGTGCTTGTATCCGGCGTCGAGGAACGAGGGATTCGAGGTGTTCTGCAGGGTCGGGGCCACGAACTTCTCCACCGAGCCGAGTTCGGCCAGCAGCTGACCGATCGTCTCGGAGCGGAATTCGATGCCGGTCAGCTCCGAGACGCCCTCGAGCAGCTGCCGGGTGGCCAGCGGGATCTCCTGCGGCCAGGGATGGCTGCCGATCCGTGAGATCGCCGCGGCCAGTCTGGTCACGGGATTGTCGTCGTTGCGCTGGGAGCCGTGGCCGGCGGTGCCGTGGGCGATGAGGTTGAGCCAGGCCAGGCCCTTCTCCGCGGTCTGGATGAGGTAGACCCGCTGGCCGCGGATGTCGACGGAGTAGCCGCCCACCTCGGAGATCGCCTCGGTGGCGCCGGTGAACAGCTCGGGGCGGTTGCGGACCATGTGCCGGGCCCCGTAGTTGCCACCGGCCTCCTCATCGGCGAAGAAGGCGATGACGAGGTCGCGTCGCGGACGCATCCCCTGGGACAGCATGGCCCGGACGGTGGCGATGATCATCGCGTCCATGTTCTTCATGTCCACGGCCCCGCGCCCCCACAGCAGACCGTCCTTGATCTCGCCTGCGAAGGGATCGACGCTCCAGTCCTCGGCCGCGGCCGGGACCACATCCGTGTGGCCGTGGACGACCAGGGCCGGAGCCTGCGGATCCGTGCCCTCGACCCGGGCGACGAGGTTGGCTCGACCGGGCGCGGACTCGACGATCTCGGAGTCCAGGTCGACCTCGGCGAACCAGGAGGCGATGAGCTCAGCGGCCGGCAGTTCCGGGTTCGCCCGATTCCCTCCCCAGTTCTGAGTGTCGATGCGGATGAGCTGGCGGCACAGTTCCGTGACCTCCGCCTCGGCGGCGCTGAAATCAGACATTGGAGACTCCCCTCGGTGGTGGTCGACCATTCCTCCCGGCTGTCACCGGAGTGATATGGACCACCGTATCCCACCGGCCGGGGAGATCAGCTCATGCGCGCAGATGCGAAAACGGCCTCCGGATCGGAATCCGAAGGCCGTTGTCCGCTGTGCGCGAAGGGGGACTTGAACCCCCACGCCCGATAAGTTGGGCACTAGCACCTCAAGCTAGCGCGTCTACCAATTCCGCCACTCGCGCTGGCAACAGAGATAACTCTACATGCGAGATTCGGTGGCGCAAAATCGAAATCGGCATTTGTGACGCACCCCACTCAGGGGCTCATTCGCCGAGGTGTGACACCTGCGTGAGCACGTGCGGTTTGCCCGTCCTGAGGTCGAAGACCGCCGAGCTCGCCGCCTCGTGACGCCGCCCGTCGGTCAGTGCGTAGCCGACCGTGGCCGGCAGCACGATCGGCTTGGCGAACGAGACGTCCCAGCGGTAGGAGTCCATGCGCGGGTCCATCGCCGACAGTGCCCGCGAGGCCCCGTACATGCCGTGCGCGATCTGTCTCGGGAACCCGAACCCCTTGGCGGCCAGGCCGCTGAGATGGATCGGGTTGTAGTCACCGGACACCCGCGCATAGCGCTGACCGATGTTCGGATCGAGCCGCCACAGCGCCGTCGGCTGGGGCGCGGTGAATTCCGTGTGCGGGACCTGCGCCCTGGCCTTCGCCCCGGGCAGCTTCCTGCCCTTGGCCAGATAGGTCGAGACCTCGCTCATCACCGGTCGGCCGTCGACTCGGGCGTCGACTCGGATCTCGATCGTCGTGCCCTTCGTGTGGTCGAAGGCTCCGTCGAGTTCGAGATGGAAGTCGACGACCTCGCCGAGGCGGACCGAGCCGAGCATATCGACGCGGTTGTGGATGTGGACCATGCCCAGCATCGGCAGCGGCACCTCGGGATCGGCCAGCAGCTGCATGCTCAGCGGGAAGCCGAGGATGTGCAGATATCCGGGATGGACGGTGTCATCAAGCGTCTGGCCGACCACATGGGCGAATCCGGCATAGGCGACCGGCTCGAGCGCCACGCTGCGATCGATGGTTCGATCCGGCAGCTCGGAGCTCGTCTTCGGCCCCACGGGCAGGGTCTTGAGCAGGGCGCGGGCGTAGACCGGAAGCATCGAATCCGCCATCATGCACCCACCATGTTCTGTCCGCACACCCGCAGGGTCTGGCCGTTGATGCCGCGGGCACCGCTCGATGCGAGGAAGCTGATGGCCTCGGCGACGTCGATCGGATGGCCGCCCTGCTGCAGGCTCGACAGCCGTCTGGCGACCTGTCGGGTCAGGGTCGGCATCTTCGCGGTCATATCGGTTTCGATGAACCCGGGTGCCACAGCGTTGATCGACCCGCCGCGGGAGGCGAAGTCCTGCGCCGAGGCGGCCGTGAGTCCGATGACACCGGCCT
>DWZN01000060.1 GCA_019117545.1 Candidatus Brevibacterium intestinavium | reverse complement strand
GGCGGCCCCATCATCGGGAGTCTCGGGCGCAGCCGTGTCATCGGCATCAGTTTCGGGCTCGGCCGTGTCGCGGGCTGCTGAGCCCGGGGTCGATGCGGAGACGGGCTCATCGGTGATCGGCACGGTCGGCTGAGCGTGGACATCGTCCTCGTCCGCTTCCTCGGCGGCCGTCGGCTGCGGCACGTATGAGGGCCCGCCGAGCGCAGCCCGCACCTCTTCGTCTCCGGCCAGTGCCCGCAGGACGGGGTGCTGGGTGGGCAGATGATCCGTCGAGAAGGGGCTGGCGATGTTCGCGAACGTCGAGATGATCAGGCGCTGGTTGATGCGCAGTCCCGGAACCGACTGCCCCAGGTCCCGGAGCCGATCGAGGGCAGGACCCGGGTCGAAGCCGTGCGGCCCTCCTGTCGCGTCGACCCATTCGTCGACGGGCACCTCGAGGTCGTACTCCGCGCTGAGGTGCTGGACCAGTGCCGGGTTGATCGTGATCTCGTTGCCCAGCACGATCTCGAAGTCCTCGACCCGGGATCCGCGAGGCACGAGCGTGATGTGGCGCATGACCACCGGCGCGTTGAACTTGTACTTGGCGTCCTTCTCCGTCCACGAGGCGAAGCCGATCGCCAGATGAGCAGCGCGGATTCCGCGTTCGTTGTTCAGCTGCTCTGCCTTCGATCGGATGGACTTCGCACGACGACGGGCGTCGGCGAGGATGTCGTGATCGCGGATGAGGCTCGACAGGCGGGTGGCGCGGCCGGCCAGCAGCTGTGCCAGTCCGGAAGGGTGAGCTCCGGAGAGGTCGATGCTGCCGTCACGCGAGTCCCGGAAATGAAGCATAGTGTCGCGACCGCCCAGATGGGCGGCCTGCTTCTTCCACTCGGCGAAGACATCTCCGAGTTCTGGGAACTGTTCGTCTACAACGGAATCCGACACAATTCGACCCTAACGAGAAACTGTTCGCAATAGGTGCTGGCACACCGTGGAACACTGAGGTTTCTTCTACGCTACACTGGGTGATCGTGGTTGACGACGACCATCACGCCCCCGTAGCTCAGGGGATAGAGCACCGCTCTCCTAAAGCGGGTGTCGGCGGTTCGAATCCGCCCGGGGGCGCCGACCGAACACACAGCAGTGAACACAGAGCACCGAGGCGGCCGATTCTTTCCGATCGGCCGCCTCGGCGTTTGTCACGGTTTCCCGACCCCGACCCGCGGGAGGCGGAGAATGGACCTCTGCCGTTCAGAGCCCCGGCTCGGCCGGATCCTCGTGCTGCTTGCGCCTGCCGTGGTCGCGGGTGACTCGCACGACCATCGTCGGGCACTGCGAATAGGGCAGAACCGACTGCGAGGTCGAGCCGAGCAGCAGGCCGGCGAAGCCTCCGCGACCGCGGGAGCCGATGACGAGGACCTCGGCGGTGTCGGAGGCGCGGACGAGCACCTCGGCGGGCTGACCGTCGAAGAGCGTCCAGGTGACGTCGAGGTCCGGGAATTCCTCAGCCAGGCGCTGTTTGGCGACGACGAGCTTGTCGGCGCCCTCGTTGACGAGACGCTCGAGATCAGCGGTGCTCGGCAGCCATTCGGGACCGATCACCGTCGTCGTGATCACCGCGACGATGTGGAGCGGAGACCCCCGACGCACCGCCAACCGGGCGGCTTTCCACAGGGCCGGGGATTCGGCCCCGAGAGAGTCGACGCCGACGACGACCTTTCCGTCGAAGCGCAGACCTTCGACCGCCTCGGCGTTGGAGTCGTACCCTTCGACCTCACGACCGTCCTGGCGGATCGGACGCGACGAGGTCGGGTGAGCCGGACGGTCGCTCCCCTCCTCCCACGAGGCGGGCACCACGACGGTCGGGCAAGCCGAGTGCGCAGGCAGGGCGCTGGAGACCGTGCCGAGCAGCCTGCCGGCGAATCCTCCGCGCCCGCGCGATCCGACCACGCTCAGACAGCCTGTCTTCGACTCATCGATGAGCACACCCGCGGCGTCGCCGATCTCGATGACGGCTTCGACGGGGACGCCGGCGGCCTTGACCTCGGCGGCGGCTTCCTTGAGCGTGTTCGTCACGGCCGCACGGATCGAGCTGTCGTCGATCGGCACGTAGGACACGTCGATCGCAGCCGCGGCCACACTGGGAATCGTATAGGCCCCGACGAGGCGGATCGGCCTGTCCAGGGAGCGTGCTTCCTGAATCGCCCAGGCCAGGGCGTTCCGGCTCGGCGGGGATCCGTCGATGCCGACGACGACGGCCTCGGGCTCACCGGCCGGTGCGCTGTCCGAGTTCTGCGTGCTGTCCTGCTCACTCATCGCAAGCTCCTCGTGTCGAAGCGGACTTCTCTTGAACCCCACCCTAGAACACAAACGCAGTGAGCACTTGCCCTATGTCACATCGTTATCCGAATCCGGTCAGAGTCCGGACAACACTCGAGCTCATCTGGGACGATGCCCCCCCACCGATCCGAGACGATGCCCGCTGCGTCAGGCGGCGTACGAGTACTCGAGGAACGGCCGCCACTTCTCGACGGGCTTGTCGATTCCGCGCATCCACAGCTGCCCGAGCCGGGGCTCCTGGGGCCGGAAGTCGAGCTTCCAGCCGAGCTCGGCCAGGGTGCGGTTGCCCTTGCGGTTATTGCACTCCCGGCAGCAGGCGACGAGGTTCTCCCAACTGTTGACTCCCCCACGCGAGCGAGGAACCACATGGTCGACCGTCGAGGCGGCCTTGCCGCAGTAGGCGCAGCGGTGGTTGTCGCGGCGCAGGACTCCCCGGCGCGACAGGGAGACGCGACGACTGTTCGGCGGGCGCACATAGCGGGTCAGCAGGATGACAGAGGGCTGATCGAGACTCACATGCTCCGATCTCACCGGAACGTCCTCAGCGGCCAGCACTGTCGCTTTGCCGGTCAGCACGAGCACCACGGCGCGTGTGAACGGTACGATCGACAGCGGCTCGTATCCGGCATTCAGCACGAGAGTCTTCATATCTCGCCCCTCATCTTCATCGCTAACGGGCCGAAACCGGCTGCCCCGGCCCCAGGGAACACAAAAGGCGCCGTGCTCATGGGCACGACGCCTGGAAAGAGAGCACGGAGACACGTATGTACTCCGCACCAGAGACTGGAGCGGCTATTCGATCCATTCGACTATGCTCCATCAGCTTTCCTCACGTTCGTCCGGATCGGGCCTGGCGGCTCGATGCGCGCATGGAACTCAATCCTCTCCAGAATAACGCCGCAAGCGCCTGTGACCCAATTCATACGCTCCGCGACACGGAGACTTCGGTTTCCGTTCACCCCAACACAGCGCGTGCGGACCCGTCGAAGGCACCGTGCACAGTCGATACCAGCCTCGCCTCGGCGCTGATCGGCGCAGGTTCTCGGGCATACGAAAGCTCCCCGCCCGACTCGAGGACCGTCGAGTCGAACGGGGAGCTGTCGTTGAAGCTGATCAGAGAACGCGGATGAAGGTGACGTTGCCCATCCAGCTGTAGCTGCGCTTCGAGGTTCCCGAGCTCGGTGAGCCGGCATCGTACATCTGTCCGCCGCCGGCGTAGATGCCGACGTGACCGGGATGCCAGATGAGGTCGCCGGGCTTGGCCTCGGACTGGGAGACGACCTTGCCCGCGCCCTTCTGGGCACCGGAGGTGCGGGGCAGGTTGACGCCGACCTTGCTGTAGACCCATGAGGTGTATCCCGAGCAGTCCCAGCCGCTCGGCGAGGTTCCGCCGGAGACGTAGGGGGTTCCGACGCCCTTGGCAGCCCAGGCGAGGACCTGCTCGGCCTTCGAGCCGTCGATCGAACCGGAGTCGGAGGAGCCGGAGTCCGAGTCCGAGGAGTCGGAGTCCTTGCTCTCCTTCTTGTCCGAGTCGGACGAGCCGCTGTTGGCGGTCTCTCCGGAGGTACCGGCCGAATCACCGGATTCTTCAGTGGAGGTTTCGCTGGGGGTGGGCTCCGGCTCGGGTTCCGGAGCAGCCTTGGCCTTGACGGACTGGGATTCGACGCCGAACGAATCGGTCTTCTTCTCGGACTTCTTGTCCTTCGAGTCATCACCGATGGTCACGGTCTGGTTCTCGAACTCGACCTGCGGCTGGGTCTCGGCCTCGGCGGAGACGGAAGCCTGATCGTCGGCGCCCTGTCCCGCGGGCATCACCGCTGCGGTGAGCAGACCACCGCTGGCAGCGACCACTGCTGCGCGGCGGCCGAAGACACCGGAGTTGGTGTTCAGAAGTTCAGTGAGCTCGGTCAGCGGAGTCTTGACCTTGGCATCTGCGGCGCGGCGGCCATGCTGCTTAGTTGCCACGTTTTCCCTCTCGTACCTATTGGCTTTCCGGGCCAATCGCCACTGTCGGTCCTTGGTTTCTCACAGCGAGCGTGGCGTTCGGCTCTCGCGGTGAAGTCGTCATTGCGTGAACGACCTCAACAACTGTAACCAATCGGTGATCAATTGTCACGTTTCTGTCACAACCACGGGAGGGAAACCGTGATGTTTTCCATATAAGCCCAGGTCAGAAGCTTAAAAAGGCTCGAAATCTTCGTAACATTTCCTCGTTATACGACGTGACCCAGGGGGTGTTCGGCCACTCCCTGGGTCACGGATCACATTCATTTGTAACGAATCGAGACGTCAGGACCGACCCCTTCGTTACCGAAGGCCGGCCCGTGGGTGGTCACCATCGAAGTCGGGGTCACGTCCCGTCTGCCGGTGCGGCCGCGTTGCGTCAACTCGGCCGCGTTGCGTCAAACCGGACGCCGGTCAGTTCCGTTTCAACCCGGTCGCGGGTCACTTCCGATAGGCGAAGACGTGCGAGGCCGTCTCCACGGGCAGGTCGAGCACGTCCTGCGCCCCGGGAACCTGCACGGTGATGTACTCACCGTTGCGGGAGATCTCGACTTCGCTCTCCGGCAGGACGCCGGCGACCTGGAACTGCTGGAGCAGGTGGATGTCGACCTGCAGCGGTTCGGCCAGCCAGGCGATCGTCAGCTTCTTGGCGCCATCGCGGCCGACCGCGGTGGCGAGGTCGATCACCTCGGTGTTCTCCGAGGCTTCACCGCCGATGACGTCGAGTCCGGGGATCGGGTTGCCGTAGGGCCCCGATGAGGTTTCGGGCAGGAGCGAGACGAGCTTGCGCTCGACCTGCTCACTCATCACATGCTCCCAGCGGCAGGCCTCATCGTGGACGAGCTCCCACTCCAGCCCGACGACGTCGGAGAGCAGCCGTTCGGCCAGACGGTGCTTGCGCATGACGTCGGTGGCGATCCGGCGCCCCTCTGCGGTGAGCTCGAGGTGGCGGTCATTGCCGACGTGGAGCAGACCGTCGCGTTCCATCCTGGCCACGGTCTGCGACACGGTGGGCCCGGAGTGCTCCAGGCGTTCGGCGATGCGAGCACGCAACGGCACGATCGACTGTTCTTCGAGTTCGATGATCGATTTGAGGTACATCTCGGTTGTATCAATGAGGTCGTTCACTTCTGACCAGCCACTCCACTCTTCGTCTTCTGGCCACTGCGGACCATTGGGGCGTCCATCTTCTTCAGGTCCCGCGACCCGGCAACGGCGACTCGACCGTTCCGCGGTCTCGCAGCCATTGCGAACTCAGTCAATCTTATCTTGAATCGATCATATCTTCCTGCCCGTTCGAGCAGACTCAGCCGACGTTGACATCGTCCGCCCTGTGCACGGTGCAGAACTCGCGTGCCGACCGTGCCTGTTCCTGGATCCGCTGCCCGGTCCCTTCCGTCCTCCGAACGAGATGCAGCAGTCCACGCCCGCCGTGGACGCAGTGACCATTCCGGCCCGCGCGTAACACTCGAAGCGGGTCGAATATTTCACGGCGCCGGCGTTTGGGGTCGTCGGTGCCACAGCCACCCCCCTGTCCAGCGCATCTGCCTCAGACTCGCTTGTCTCTCGTCTCGTCTGCCTCTGTCTCGTCTGCCTCTGCCTTGTCTGTCTCTGTTTCGTCTGTGCCGGCAGCCTCGGACGCCT
The DNA here is from genome assembly GCA_019117545.1 of Candidatus Brevibacterium intestinavium. Classification (GTDB taxonomy): domain Bacteria; phylum Actinomycetota; class Actinomycetes; order Actinomycetales; family Brevibacteriaceae; genus Brevibacterium; species Brevibacterium intestinavium. The sequence goes on along the minus strand of DWZN01000060.1, from coordinate 53,020 downwards.
CTGTTTTCTCGTGCCCTCAGGGGTAGAGCCGCACGGCCGACCACGCCGAGGCGTCGGAGAGATCGGCCGGTTCGTGACTGCCGTCGGAGCGGCGGAAGACCCAGCGGTCGTGGAATCTGTTCTGCTGGCCCTGCCAGAATTCGATCTCGAAGACATGGACCCGGAACCCGCCCCAATGCTCGGGCCGCGGGATGTCCCGACCCTCGAACTCGGCCTCGGCGGCGTCGTATTCGGCCTGCATCTGCTTCCGGTCCGCCACCGGCTGGGACTGCTTGGACACGGTCGCGCCGATCTGCGAGCCGCGGGGGCGCACAGCGAAGTAGGAGTCCGAGTCCTCGGGGGAGGCCACCTCGGCGCGGCCGCGGATGCGGACCTGGCGTTCCATGTCCTGCCACGGGAAGTTCACGGCGATGCGGGGATCGTCGCGCAGCTGCTTGCCCTTGGCCGAGTCATAGTCGGTGAAGAAGAGGAGGCCGCGTTCGTCGAGGCCTTTGAGCAGGACGATGCGGGAGCTCGGACCCCATTCGTCGAGCGTGGAGACGGTCATCGCGTTGGGTTCGCGGACGTACTCGGCCGCCTCGTCGTACCACTGCCTGAACAGGGCCAGCGGAGAGGCGTCCGGGTGGTCGAAGATTCCGGAATCGTAGGACTTCCGCGTCTGCGGCAGTCGATCGACGGGCTCAGTCATGTTCACACTCTACGTCCCGGCCCGGACACGAGTCATCGCATGCGTCCGAGTATTCGGCCAGCAGGCTGGACCGGGAGCCCGATCCCCACCGAACGGCTGATCCCGGTCCCCATATGACGGGCCGATGTCCGGCCCCGGCCCACCCGCCGTAGAATGTCGAGAGTGACTGCGACGAAGATAACGATCCCAGACGAACTCCTGCCCGCCGACGGACGCTTCGGGTCCGGCCCGGCCCGCATCCGCCCCGCCCAGATCGAGGCACTCAACGAGGCCGCGTCGACGGTGCTCGGCACCAGCCACCGCAAGGCTCCGGTGAAGAACCTCGTCGGCCGCATCCGCTCCGGCCTGACCGATCTGTTCAACCTGCCCGAAGGCTACGAGGTGGTGCTCGGAAACGGCGGATCCACGGTGTTCTGGGACGTCGCCGCCTTCGGCCTCGTCCGCCGCCGCGCCGCGCATGCGACCTTCGGCGAGTTCGGTCAGAAGTTCGCGAAGGCCACCGACGGCGCACCCCATCTTGAGTCCTCGCTCGTGCTCGCCGCCGATCCGGGCACGTCTGCGATCCCCAGTCCCGCGGCCCTGGCCTCCGCCGGTCTCGTCCCCTCCCCCGCCGAGGCGACCTCCGGCGAGCTCGCCGCCGATGTGTTCGCCTGGCCGCACAATGAGACCTCGACCGGTGTCGCCACATCGATCGCCCGCCCCGACGACATCGACGACGACGCTCTTGTCGTCATCGACGCGACTTCCGGGGCCGGCGGGCTCGACGTCGACATCGCCGAGACCGATGTCTACTACTTCGCCCCGCAGAAGAACATGGGCTCCGACGGCGGCCTGTGGGTGGCGATCCTGTCCCCGCGGGCGATTGCGCGGGCGCAGGAGATCAAGGACTCCGGACGCTGGATCCCGACCTCGCTCGATCTCGTCACCGCGATCGAGAACTCGCGCAAGGACCAGACCTACAACACCCCGGCCGTGGCGACACTGCTGCTGCTGGCCGAGCAGATCGAGTGGATCAACGAAAGCGGCGGCCTGGCCTGGGCGGCCGAACGGACCCGGACGTCCTCCGGACTCGTCTACGATTGGGCCGATGCCGCCGAGGCGGCCCGACCCTATGTGGTCGAGCCGGCCGACCGTTCGCCGGTCGTGGCCACCATCGACTTCGACGAGTCGATCGATGCCGCGGCCGTGGCCTCGGCGCTGCGGGACAACGGCGTCGTCGACGTCGAGCCCTACCGCAAACTCGGTCGCAACCAGCTGCGCATCGCGACCTTCGTCTCGGTCGACCCGGCTGACGTCAAGGCCCTGCTGGCCTGCATCGACTTCGTCGTCGACGCCCTGAAGTAGGGCGCACTGAAGTAGGGCACCTTGAAGTAGGGCACAGCGAGGCAGTCCCTTCCGGCAGGCCGGCGCCTCTGCCCGCAATCTCTCCGCTCAGCACGGGAACGCCCCGTTGCAACGGGGCGTTCCCGTGCTTGCGGTCAGGGATGCCGCCAGCAGGACGGGAGACCTCCGCTCGGAACTCGATCCTGCTGCCCAGCGTAGGCTCGTCTCAGACCGACGGCGATCGTCGTCGTGAGGACTTGCCGGGGAGGCCCACCGTGATCAGCACCGCGATCGACACAACCGCACGCACCGTCGACAGCTCAGCCCGCGTCGGCGTCATCGGCAGCGGAATCGCCGGGGCCGGTGTCGCCTTCGGCCTCGCCTCCCGCGGCGTCGACGTCACCATTGTCGACGATGCCATGGCCGGGCAGGCGACAGCTGCCAGCGCGGGGATCATCGCACCGTGGGTGTCGACGAGCACGGGCGCCTATTACGAGACGTACGCGGCCGGAGGGAACTTCTATCCCGCGTTCCTCGAACAGCTGAGTGCGCTCGGCATCCCCGACCTCGGTTATCGCAGGTCCGGTGCCCTCGTCGTCAACAACGACCCGGAAACCCTCGCCGAGGCGGCAGCGACCATCCGTTCTCGTGTCGCGGCCGCCGGGACAGTCGCGGGCGAGATCCACAATCTCGATGCAGCGGAGCTTGCCGAGCTCTTTCCTCCGATCGCCCCGGACATGACCGGACTGCTCATCACCGGAGGCGGCCGCGTCGACGGGCGGGTTCTGCGCGATGCGATCCTCACCGGGGCGAGGCAGCAGGGCGCCGGGTTCGTCGCCGACTCCGCCCAGGCCATCACCGCTTCGGGCAGGGGAACATGGTCGGTGCGCACCGCCTCGGCGACGGAGGGCTTCGACGCGCTCGTCATCGCAGGTGGAGCGCGGAGCGCCGACCTCCTCGGACGGCTCGGCCACTCTGTGGGGATCGCTCCTCAACGCGGCCAGCTGCTCCATCTGGAGCTGCGCGGCGTCAACACATCGCCGTGGCCGACGATTCACCCGCTCGACCATCACTACATCACTCCGTTCGACGGAGGCCGCATCGTCGCGGGCGCCACCCGGGAGGACGGCGTCGGCTTCGACGTGCGCGCGACGGCCGCCGGAACGAAGCAGGTTCTCGACGACGCACTGCGGATCGCCCCGGGGCTCGCCGAGGCGACGGTCCTCGAGACCCGAGTCGGAGTGCGACCCATGGCGACGCGAGAGGGGGCGCTGCCCTACGCGGGAGCGGTTCCGGGCGCGGACGGACTGTGGCTGGCCTCGGGGTTCGGCGCCGGTGGTCTCACGATGGGCCCACTCATCGGCGACGGGGTGGCCAGACTGATACTCGGCGAAGGGGCACCGGAGATCGCCCACCTGGCCCTGTGAGCAGAGGACTGGCCCTGTGAGCGGAGGACTGCTGCCGTGGCCGAAGACCCCTGCCGTGGCCGAAAGACGTCCGTCGGGTGGATTTTGCTAGGCTGAGGCGATGACTGCGGCGCTGCCCCGAGCCTTCCGCTGGTTCTGGGCGGGCGAAACCGTCTCCGGCTTCGGCAGCTGGATCACCCTGATCGCCCTGCAGGTCATCGTCGTCGACCATCTGCATGCGGGGACCGTCGGTTTGGGTTGGCTGAGCGCCGCGCGGTGGCTGCCCTACCTGCTGTTCGGTCTCGTGCTCGGAGCGCTGATCGACCGGGTGAGACGCAGACCGGTCATGATCGGAAGCGACCTGGTGCGGGCACTTCTGCTGTGTGCGATCCCCGCCCTGTGGTTCGCCGATCTGCTCGGACTCGGCACGCTCATTCTGCTCGTCGCGCTTCTGGGAACAGCGACGCTGGTCAACGACAGCGCTTCGCAGGCATTTCTGCCCCGCCTCGTCGTCCGGAGCGGCCTGCAGCCCGCCCACGCCCGCATCGATGGCACGAATGCGGCAGCAGAGACGGCCGGTCCTGCCCTCGGCGGTGCGCTTCTCGCACTCATCTCCGCTCCCCTGGCCGTTCTCATCAATGTCTCGACTTTCCTGTTCTCAGCGATCGTCGTCGCACTCATCCGCGTCGAAGAACCCAGGCTGCCGCAAGTCGGGACCGAGACCTCGGCTCCATCACCGACGCGGCCTCTGCGACCGCAGCCGCGGCAGTCGCCTCAACCGTCGCAGAGGCGGCTCGGACACGAGGTCATGGGCGGACTGAGGTGGGTGTATGCGTCTCGAGCACTGCGTGACCTCGCCGTTTGGACACACGTCTGGTTCGCCGGGCAGGCCGTCCTGGCCTCGGTCACTGCCGCGTACTTCCTCCGCGACGTCGGCCTCGACACCACTTCTTTCGGCATCGTCATGGGCGGAAGCGGACTCGGCGGCATTGCCGGGGCACTGAGCTCAGGGGCAGTGGGACGTCGCGCGGGAACCGGACGGACCGTGATCCTCGCCCACATCTGCTCAGCCGTCGGTGTCCTCGTCCTGATCTCGGCCGGACTCGCCGCGCACGGCGGGTCGGGGAATGGCCGGTCCACAGCCGCCTCGGCGATCATCCTGTTCACCGGGATGTTCCTGCACGGTTTCGGAATCGGGCTGAGCAACTCTCATGAGATGGCCTACCGGCAGTCGATCACTTCCGACGGCTTCCAGGCGCGGACGAACACGACGATGCGTTCGATCAACCGTGCCGTCATCGTCATAGTCTCGCCTCTGGCCGGATTCCTCGCCGCCGCCACCGGGGCCGAATTCGCTTTGGTCCTCGCAGCCGCGATCTTCGCTCTCACAGCGATCGGACTGTGGTTCTCGCCCTTTCGGACCGTGCGACTCGGCCCCTAACCGAAGAAGTGGATGAAGACGCCGATGCCGTAGGCGATGGCGGCCAGCAGCGCGAGGATGAACTCGATGCCTGCACCGAGGCCGATCGCCTTGATCGACTCCCAGCTCGACGTCCAGGCGGTCTTCGTGTCCTTGAGGCGCGCGTATTCGGCGAGGAACAGGCCGGCCACGAAGCCGATGGGCAGCCCGAGCACCGGGATGACGAAGAAGCCGATGACGGCGAGCACTCCGCCCAGCAGCACCGAGGTGTTCGGCACCTCCATGGACTTGAGCTTGCGGCCGGTGAGCACGAGAGAGGAGCTCATTCCGGCCGCGACGCAGACGGCGACGACGGCGAAGACGATCCACGCCATGGGACCGCCGATGACGATCGCCCACACGAGCACCGCGATCGCGATGAGGATCGAGCCCGGCAGGATCGGCACGATGATGCCCAGACAGCCGACGAGGATCGCCAGGCCGACCAGCACCGAGGTGATGATGTCAGTGTTCACAGTCCGTCCGTTCCGCTCGCCGAGGTGTCCCGTCGAATTCTATGCGACGCACTTGAGTGCCTGCCGTGTCCGGGCGGCTGCGACTCGCATCAGCAGGCCGTGTCCGAACATCTGTGGGACACCTCAGGAGTGACCGTGCCTGCCGTGATAGCTCACGTGCAGCCGGATCCGCGATTTCGGGTCGCGGTGGACGCGCAGGTCCTTCGCCGTGATCATCCACACCAGCCCGACGGTGAAGGCGATGATCCCCGAGGCGGCGCCGACGGCCAAGGCCATGCGCGGACCGAAGGCATCGGCGACCCAGCCGGCCAAGGGCGCACCGATGGGGGTTCCGCCCATGACGACGGCCGCATAGATCGCCATCACGCGTCCCCGATAGTTCGCCGCCGTGGTCGTCTGCACATAGGCGTTGGCCGAGGTCATCATCGTCAGCGAGGCGAAGCCGACGAACATCAGCGAGGCCGCGAAGAGATAGTAGTTGGGCATCACCGAGGCCAGACCCACCGCCAGCCCGAAGCCTCCGGCGGCGCCGAAGATGAAGCGCAGCCGCGGTTTCTCCCGCCTCGCCGAGGCCAGTGCGCCGGTGACCGAGCCGATCGCCATCACCGAGTTGAGCAGACCGAAGCCGCTGGCATCCTTGCCGAACTCGATCTTCGCCATCGTGGAGGTGTAGATGTTGAAGTTGAATCCGAAGGTCGCGATGATGAACAGCACGATCAGCACGACCGTGATGTCGGGGCGCTGGCGCAGGTACTTCAGACCGCCGAGCACACCGCCCCGGCCCCTGCGTCCGGACGGATGCAGCCGGGACCTGTCGAGGCGGATGAGGACCGTGAGCGTCGCGGCGAATCCCAGGCCGCTGATGAGGAAGACCGGGCCGGCGCCGATGAGAGCGGTGAGCACACCGGCCACGGCGGGTCCGATCATGCGGGCGCCGTTGAAGGAGGCGGAGTTGAGGCTGACCGCGTTCGGCAGCAGCTTCTCGCCCACGAGCTCGGAGACGAAGGCCTGGCGGGCCGGATTGTCCAGCGTCGTGAGCATGCCGAGGGTGAAGGCGAGCACGTAGACGTGCCAGAGCACGATGACATCGGTGATGACCAGGGCGAAGAGGATCAGACCGATGCTGCCCAGAAGCGACTGGGTGACCATGAGCAGTCGGCGTTTGTCGAACTTGTCGACGAGGTTGCCCGCGAACGGGAACATGATCAGCTGCGGGCCGAGCTGCAGGGCCATGGTGAAGCCCAGCGCCGAGGCGTTGTTGTCCGTGAGCATGGTCAGGACGATCCAGTCCTGCGCCGTCCGCTGCATCCACGTTCCGGTGTTGGAGATCAGGGCACCGGCGAACCAGTGCCGGTAGTTCGGCTCCGACAGCGACCGGAACGTCTGGGACATCTGGCTGCTCAGCCCTCCTGGTACTCGAGTTCGCCCGAATAGTCGTCGACCACAGCCTCGGCGGGTTCGTGATTGGACCGGCGGACATCGGTCTCCGAATGCGCACCGCAGCCGGATTCGAGTCCGACCACGCGGCCGTCGAAGGGCGACCAGGCGTTGGCGCAGACACCGAACTTCTGGCGCAGCGAACCGGCGATCGGCATGAGGTAGCCGCAGCTGCCGCAGTGCGCCGCGGCCCGGGCGGCGAATTCGCCCTCCCCGCCGGCTTCCGAATGCTCCCAGCGGCTGGCGGCCGCGGCCAGTCCGTCGGCCGAGAGCACACGCTCACGGCCGAGACCGAATTCGAAGTTCGCGATCTGGTCGACGTTGTCCGCCGAGTTGTCCTCGGTCTGCTGGAAGCCCGGCTGCAGGTTCGGGTCCTGGTCGAGCTTGGGCAGGGTGTCCCGCGGAGTCATGTCCCCGGGCTCGAGACGCTCCTCCCAGGGCACCCATTCGGGTGCGACGAGGGCGTCGGGGCCCGGCAGCAGAGCCGTCTCGCAGACCGTGACCTTCTTCGCGCGCGGGGCGCGGGCGAGCACGGCCACCCAGCGCCAGCCCCGGTAGTTCGGGTCGTTGCACACGAAGAAGTGGGTGACCAGGCGGGTGCCTTCGGCCACGGTGCCCAGATGTTCACCGACGAGGGAGCTGCCGGCAACCTCGGCGATGGCGCTCCGGGCGATGTCGATCGCCGCAGCCAGCTGGGTGTCGAGGACGATCTTCTCCGGCTTGGCCCGGCCGGAGCGCGCGGTCTTCGCCGCACCTGCCGTGCTCGCGGCCCCGGCGGTCCCGGCACCGGACTCCGCGACGGGTTCGGCGGTGACGTCAGCTTGCGCTTCGTGGGCGGGTGCGTGTGCCTCGGGCGCGGCGCTCTGCCGGGCCAGCCAATCACTGAACAGTGATGACATCAGGACTCCAAATCGTCGGCGATCGCCCGCAGCAGGCTGGCCACCTTGTTCCCGTGCGTCGGGTCCGGGTAGCGGCCGTGCTGCAGTCCGTTGTTGAGGTCATCCAGTACTTTGATGACATCCTCAACCATAACTGCCATCTCCGCGGTGGGGCGACGGCGCACCTTCGCCACCTTGCCGGGGGTGTTCAATGGACGGGCCTTGAGCACCTGTGCTCCACGGCGGGATTCGACGACATCGTATTCGAGTCGGGTGCCCTTCGTGACCACGAGTCCCTCGGGCAGCACGGAGGAATGGAGGAAGGCCTGGGAGCCGTCCTCGGCGATGACGAAGCCGAAGCCCTTGTCGGCATCGAACCATTTCACGCGTCCGGTGGGCATGATGTCCTTTCTTCTCATGGCACCCGCTTCGGAGCGGGCGGTGCTGGTGCCTGGCGCAGGCGGGTGTGTGCCTGGCGCAGGCGAGTCTGTTGTTTGCAAGCGAGTCTGTCGTGTCGAGGCGGTGGCCGCCTTCTGTCCGGTCGCACCCGGCGATGACGCTCGGCGGTCCGAGTCGATCCGGTCGAGTCGATCTGCAGCGGTGGCAGTCCGCATCGGCCTCTGGCGCTTGCCCCGGCGGCTCAGTCCCCCGCTGTCCCGAGGCTGGCGTTCGAGGCCGGGTTCCGAGGCCCGGATCCGATGTCGGGCCCGGTCAGTGCCGAGACCGCCCTGCTCCGAGACCAGCAACCCCTGTAACAAGCTGTCCCGTGACCGGCCGGAGCGCAGATCGACCTGTACCGCAGTCAGACTGCACCGAGTCAGCCAGGGGCCCGGATCAGCGGCGTCCAGGAACCGCCGTGTCCGAAGTCAGTCGGCGACCGGAGAACGGTGCCGGGATCCGACGGCTCGGAGTCCGGGACCCGGAGCGGGCAGCGCGTGTTCGGCTCGTGCCCGAGCGGCGAACCGGCGGCACGAGCATTGGAATCAGCTGTGGCCCACCTCGGTCCGTCTGCGTCGGTATGCCGCGCGGATCATGGCCGCACAGGCCAGGACGACGGCGATGGGCACCAGGAGCATCGGCAGATAGGTGAGGAACGGACTGGGGGTGAGACCCATCCATGCCTGGACGAGGACACCGATGAGACCGAGCGCCCCGATGCTTGCGGCGGCAACCGCTGCGACGACTACGGCCGTGTCGACTCGATTGGCTGACAATGCGCGTCCTCCCTTGAGATCCATGGTCCTGCACTGCCCCTCCATTGTACCCCTCGCGATAGACTGAGCGGCGATGTCAATGACCTTCAGCCAGTGGCTGTCCCACAGTGCAGATGCCGAGTTCGAGTCCCTCGTCCGGACACGACGCGACCTCCTCCGACCCGAGTCACCGACGATCGGCGCCCTGGCCGCGGCCGCTTCCTCGCGCATCGGCGTCTCCCGCGGGATCGAAGCCCTCGACGCCGACGAACTCGAAGTCCTCATCAGCCTGGCCACGGCGGCCCGCACGACCTCGGAGATCGCCGTCGGTGAGAATCCTCATATCGACCCCGCCCGCGCCGAGGCGGCCCTGCCCCGACTGCGCGATCTCGGCCTGGCCTGGCCGGCGTCCGGGACCGGTCCGTCCGAAGCCTCCGACACCGCCTCCGTCCTGGCCGCCCACCCTGTGTGGCGGATCCAGTCCGAGGCCATCACCCTCCTGCCGACCTCGGCGGCCGAGTCCGGCCGTGCCCGTCCCTGGCAGATCGATCCGGCCACAGTCGATGCGAGCACCGCCACGATCGCACAGCCGCTGATCCACAACAGCGAACAGGCCGCCGTCGCCGAGGTGATCTCCTCTCTGCGCGGTCTCGTCGACGAGCTCGCCGCTGCCCCGATCTCCCGGCTGACCAGCGGCGGAATCTCCAAACGGGACGTGTCCCGGCTCGCCGGCACCCTCGACCTCGGTCTCGAGCAGACGATCACGCTGCTGCTGGCGGCGAAGTCGCTGCGCCTCATCGGCGTCCTCGACGATGCGCTCGACCCGCAGTGGACGGCCGCCGACGACGCCGACTCCGTCCTCGCCGGCGATCGCGCCGAGCTCTGGGCGGGACTCGTGGCCGCGTGGCTGCGCGAGTCCCTCGATGTCACCCAGGTCGCGGCCGGAGCGAGTGAGAACGAACGCCTGACCGTGCTGGCCACCCCGAAGAAGGCCCTGTTCAAAGGCTACGGCCAGTCCGTGCCCGCGATGCCGATGCTGCGGCTGAGCGTCCTCGCCGTCCTGGCCGACATCGGTCTGGGCACGGCACGGTCCGCCCGGTGGATCCACGCCGAGGTGCTGCGCCGACATCCGCTGCTGCAGGCCCACGACTTCGCGAAGACCGAATCGGTGCTCCACACCTGCGTGAACCTGGGCTTGGCGACCACTCCCCTGCAACAGCCCGAGCACTTCGGGCCCAGCCGCTTCGGCCTCCGCCTGGCCGCGGGCCTGGACAGGGCGATGGTCGAGTACGCCCGCCAGGACCCGTCGATCGCACCGCTGGGCATCGGCCTCGAGGCCATCGAGGTGCCCGGCGACGTGATCGCCGCCGTCACCGACGGCCTCGGCAGCGAAGTCGAGAAGGTGCTCATCCAATCGGACCTCACGGCCGTGGCGACCGGGCCGATCGAACCGCGGGTCCACCACATCCTGCGCCGCTACGCCGTCGTCGAGGCCCGCGGTCAGGGCACGGTCTACCGCATCGACGCCGACACCATCGAAGCGAGCATGCAGTCGGGGCTGAGCCCGGAGGACGTCCTGGCCGAGCTCGCCGAGATCAGTGTCGAGGCGCTGCCCTCGACCCTGGAGTTCCTCGTCAACAGCACCGCGACCAAGCTGCGTCGGGTCCGCGTGGCCGGGGCCCGAGCCGTGCTCATCGTCGACGACCCGGTCGACCTCGACGTCATCCTCTCCGATCAGGCGATGCTGCCGGCCGGTCTCGAAAGGCTGGCTCCGACGGTCGCGATCGCTCAGCTGGGACCGGAGCGGACGATGCACCTGCTCGAGGCCGGCGACCATCACGCCCTGCTCCACTCCGCGACCGCGCCGGCTCGCAGGCGACGGGTGATCACCCAGTCCGAACCCGAGGTGAACGTGCGCAGGCGTCCGCGCGTCACCGACGGCCACCTCGGCGAGTACATCCGGATCCTGCGCTCCTCGCCGACCGGGGTGAGTGAACCGGCGAGCACGGACGAGCCCTTGGGACTGATGGATCGGCTGCGGGAGGCGGCCGAGGCCAAGACCCGCGTCCTCATCCGGATCGCCGATTCGCAGGGCCGCGAGCGCACCGTCGAGATGCTGCCGGCCACGCTCAACGCCGGCCGGGTGCGCGGGACGGTCACGTCCACCGGCGCCGAGGCGTCCCTGTCCATCGCCCGCATCATCAGCGTCGACCCCGCCGCCCCACCCGCTGATGGGGGCCCTGCCGACTGAGGGGGAACAATTGGGCGGGAGTCTGCGTTGTCCCCTCTGGCGTCGGCGCAATCGGCCCCGGTGCAACGGCCCCGGAGCAATCGGCACAGGAAGCGCCCGACGACAGAGCACTCGGGAATGGGAGTTTGAATGAATGGTCCGCTGATCGTGCAGTCCGATCGGACTGTGCTGCTGGAATCGGGGCACCCCCTGGCCGTCGAGGCGGCCGTGGCCATCGCCCCGTTCGCGCAGCTGTCACGGACCCCCGAATACATCCACACCTATACGATCACGCCCTTGGGCCTGTGGAATGCCCGCGCCAGCGGACACGACGCCGAATCCGTCGTCGACGTCCTGCTCGAGTTCGCGAAGTATCCGGTCCCGCACGAACTGCTCGTCGAAATCGTCGACATCATGGACCGCTTCGGTGTGCTCACCCTCATCGACCATCCGCTCCATGGGCTGACACTGACCTCGACGGAGACGGGCCTGCTCGATCAGCTCCTCGACCAGCCGGACCTCGTCGGCAAGTTCGGCAAGCGCATCGACGCCGAATCCGTGCTCGTCCACCCCTCGGAACGCGGTGAGCTCAAGCATGCGCTGCTGCAGCTGGGCCACCCGGTCTCCGACCATGCCGGCTATGTCGACGGCGAGGCTCACGAGATCGACCTGTCCGATGACGCCCACGGCGGGAAGTGGCATCTGCGCGACTACCAGCGCCAGGCCATCGACCAGTCGCTGGCCGGTGAGTCCGGAGTCGTCGTGCTGCCCTGCGGTGCGGGCAAGACCATCGTCGGTGTGGCCACGATGTCGCGGGTGCAGACGACGACGCTCATCCTCGTGACGAACTCGGTGTCGGCGAAGCAGTGGAAGGACGAGATCCTGGCCCGAACCACCCTGACCGAGGACGAGGTCGGTGAGTACTCGGGGTCGACGAAGGAGATCCGTCCGATCACCATCGCCACGTATCAGGTTCTGACGACCCGGCGGAAGGGCTCCTACCTCCACCTCGAGCTCCTCGACGCCAAGGACTGGGGTCTGGTCATCTACGACGAGGTGCATCTGCTGCCGGCGCCGATCTTCCGGCTGACCGCGAGCCTGCAGGCCCGGCGGCGTCTGGGCCTGACCGCGACCCTGGTGCGTGAGGACGGGCGGGAGGACGAGGTGTTCTCCCTCATCGGACCCAAGCAGTACGAGGTCCCGTGGAAGGAGCTCGAACGGCTCGGCTTCATCGCCTCGGCGGCCTGCCATGAGGTGCGGGTGCGCCTCGACGGCGGGACGCGGACGGCCTATGCCCGCGCCGACGGTGAGGACCGGTACCGGTTGGCCGCGACCTCGGATGCGAAGCTGCCGATCGTGTCCGAACTCGTCGCCGACCATCCCGACGCCCAGATCCTCGTCATCGGCCAGTACCTCGACCAGCTCGAGGAGATCGGGGCCGAACTCGGCGCACCCGTGCTCACCGGGCAGACCCCGGAGGCAGAGCGTCAGGAGCTCTTCCGCGAATTCCGGTCCGGTGAGATCCCGGTCCTCGTGGTCTCGAAGGTCGCGAACTTCTCCGTGGATCTGCCGGCCGCCTCGGTGGCGATCCAGGTCTCCGGTGCCTTCGGCTCACGTCAGGAGGAAGCCCAGCGGCTCGGGCGGATCCTGCGTCCGAAGGAGGATCAGGGCTCGGCGACCTTCTACACCGTGGTCGCCGCCGACACCGTCGATGAGCACTTCGCCGCTCAGCGCCGCCGCTTCCTCACCGAGCAGGGCTACGGCTACAGCATCGAAGTCCGGTGAGAACGGCCGGCTGAGCACGGCCGATTGAGCACCGCCGGCTGAGTACGGCCGGCTTAGCACCGGCGTCAGTAAGCGTGAGAACGGCCCTCAGGCGTCGACGAGCGAGGTGTGCTCGGAGCGGGCGACGACCTCGCGCCGGGCCACGCGACGGGCCAGCCTGGCCTCGCCCCACTTGATGAACCCGACTCCGCCGAGGATGAACACGCCGCCGAAGAGCTGGATGGGAGCGGGCATCTCGAAGAGCACGAGCCAGGCGACGATGACGGAGAACGGGACCTCGACGAGGTTGACGAAGGAGCCGACGGTCGCGCCGATGTAGCGCAGGCCGAGGATGCCGGTGACGTAGGCACCGACGGTGAAGACGACGATCATCGACATCGGCACGATCCACGACATCGCGATCCCGCCGAAGTCGACATCGCCGAAGGCCGCACCGGCGGGCATGATCCCCGCGAGCACGATCAGCGACATCGCCAGCGAGCCGATTCCCATGCCGAGTCCCGTCAGGGCAACCGGCGGGAGAGTGATCGTGTCCTTGGCGGAGACGAGGAAGTAGCTGGCCAGGCACACGGCCGCGGCCATGGCCATGACCACGCCGAAGATGCTGATCGAGGATCCGCGCAGGTTGAGCACGAGCAGGAGGCCGATCATCGAGACCACGACGCCGATGAACGTCACCGTCGCCGGCCGCGTCCGCGTCCGCGCCCAGATCCAGAACACGATGAGCATCGGCGCGGTCATCTCGAGCAGCAGGGCCACAGCCACGGTGAGGTGTTCGACGGCCACGAAGTAGAAGCCCTGGACCCCGGCCATCGAGACCAGGCCGTAGGTGACGACGGTGCGCCAGTGCCTGAGCACTTCGTCCCACCGGCCGCGCAGGGCGATGAGGGTGGGGATGAGCAGCAGGACGGCCGATCCGGCCAAGCGGATGAGCACGACTGATCCCGGGGTCCAGCCGATTGCGTACATCGTCTTCGCGATCGGTCCCGACACCGCGAAGAAGAACGCGGAGGCAAGGGTGAGCAGGAACCCCACGATGACGGAACGACTCATTCTTGACCTCCTGAAGTGCTGGTGCGCGGGTGGATCGGACAGAGGCCAAGGCCCCCGCCGAGGCGGCTCGTCGACTCGGCGCGCGTGCGCGCCGCAACGGCCCGTGCATGCGCGCCGCAGCGGGCACGTGCGCTGCAGCGGCAGGTGAGCCGCAGCGGGCACGTGCGCAGGCCGTGCTCGGCACATGCGTCATGGTCGGCGCATCTGCCGCGCATGGCGCGGATGTCGTGGTCGGCGAGTCTGGGTTCGGTGGCGCGTGGGCGCCGGTTCGCGGTACCGACGGCGGCTTCGCCGCGCGTACGGTGCCGTGCAGCTTCAGTATCGACCACGGCCTTGAAATGAGTCAAATGCATTTTGGTCCTTACATCATGTGGCAGAATGGACCTCGCCATGACCTTTGCCTATGACATCCGCTCGAATCTCACGATGCTCGTCGACCTCCTCAACACCTCAGGGGACATCGCCGCGGACGGCGATGAGCTGACGACGACCGCCAAACTCCGCGAATTCGCGGCCCGACACGACTTCTCAGGCCCGCTGATCGCGGCCGCAAGCGATGTCGAGGACACGCTGCGCCTGCGGGCACGGTTCGCCGCCGCACTCGATTCGAGCATCGACGCCGAGACCGACGAGGAGTTCGAAACCGGCACCGAGGCGGTCGTCAATGAGATCAATCTCACCCTCGGCAACTCCGGCTCCGTGCCGCAATTGGTCAAACACGACGGCTGGGACTGGCATCTGCATGCCACCGGCTCCTCAGCGAGCCTGGCCGATCGCGTGGCCGCCGATGTCGCCCTCGTCCTCATCGACCTCATCCGCTCCGGCGACCTCGACCGGCTCGGCCGGTGCGCCGCCGATGACTGCCGCGCCTATCTGGCCGACTTCACCCGCAACCGCTCGAAGCGCTTCTGCGACACCGGCGGATGTGCCAACCGCACCCATGTCGCGGCCTTCCGCGCCCGACGCTCCGACGCCGACTCCCACATCTGACAGAGGAGCCGACCATGTCACTGCAGCCCTTGCGCATCACCGCCGGACGCAGGCTCGCCGCCGGCCTCGCAGGCATCATCACCATGTCGGCCACGCTGACGTCGGGCTTCGCCCTTGCGGCGCTGGCCTTCCTTCCCGCGGGCTCCGAAGGACTGCTGAGGGAAAAATTCCTCTTCAGCGCCCTCGCCGTCATCGTGGCCCTCGTCTCTGCCACCATCAGCTTTCTGCTCGTGCTCGCAGCCCTCGGCCGCTTCTGCACCGGCGGCAGCCTGTCCCGATTCTTCCGATACCAGCTGGCAGCACTCGGAGCCGGCGGCGGGCTCGGCCTCGGCTTCGCTCCAGCCATGACGGATGCGGCCCCGGTCTGGTGGGTGATTGCGATCGCCGCCGCTCTCGGACTCATCGCCGTCTCCCTGCTCGCCTTCCGCAAGGCCCGCTATCCGATCCTCGAGCGCCCGCCTCACTCCGGCATCGGCCTGGCCGAAGGCAGGGTCGTCGACTATTCGTCCGCCCCCCAGGCCAGAGCACCGAGTCTGGCAGTGGTTCATTTCATCGATGCCCAGGGCCGAGAGCGCTGGGTCCGCCACCTCGTCCAGCAGAGTCCGTCGATGCAGGGCACGGTCGGCCAAGTGGTCTACGACCGCAACCGCCCCGAACGGGTCCGGCGCTTCGCCGTCACGCACCAGCTCTTGGACCTCCGTCCGCCGCGCGAGATTCGAGAGAACCCTGCATCTCGACCGCATCACGTCACCCCGATGCCGCCCGGCCATCTCCCGCCCCGGCGACGCTGAGCGGAGCCCACCCACGCACGGCCGCCTCGGCGAGCATTTCTGTGCCCGCCCTGATCGCAGCCATCCTCTTCCCTGAAATTCGCCCTCCGTTCCTGAGAACGAATGCCTCGAACGGGACTCGGATCGACTTTCCTGGGAACTTTTCTGTGTCGCACTTCACAATGGCATTCAGCTGCCATCCAGACGACTCCCAGAAACGGGTCTCAGACTGGTCCCATGACTACCGCACAGAACGATGCCGACATCGAAGCCACCCTGCTCGTTGTCGATGATGAGCCCAATATCCGCGAACTCCTGTCGACCAGTCTCCGCTTCGCCGGCTTCGACGTCGTCTCCGCCGCCAACGGCGCCGAGGCGCTGCGCCTGGCCGAGCAGACCGACGTCGACCTCCTCGTCCTCGACGTGATGCTGCCGGACATGGACGGCTTCACCGTCACTCGCCGCCTGCGCCAGATCGGCATGAACGCTCCCGTCGTCTTCCTCACCGCGCGTGATGACACCTCGGACAAGATCACCGGTCTGACCGTCGGCGGCGATGACTACGTGACCAAGCCCTTCAGCCTCGAAGAGGTCGTCGCCCGCATCCGCGCCGTCCTCCGCCGCACCCGCAGCCTCGAGGACGAGGAGAACGCCGTCATCGTGGCGGGCGACCTCGAACTCGACGACGACACCCACGAGGTCCGCCGCTCCGGCATCCTCATCGACCTCTCCCCCACCGAGTTCAAGCTGCTGCGCTACCTCATGCTCAACACGAACCGCGTGCTGTCGAAGTCGCAGATCCTCGACCACGTGTGGGAGTACGACTTCGGCGGCGACACCGGCATCGTCGAGTCCTATATCTCCTATCTGCGTCGCAAGATCGACGTCACTCCGGAAACCGACGCCGCCGGCCACCCGGTCGAGATGGAATGGACTCCGATGATCCAGACCAAGCGCGGGGTCGGCTACATGCTGCGCACACCGGAATCCAAGTAGTCGTCCATGCAAGGGCGATAGATTACATACGTGGCAAAAGAACCCCGTCCCACCCGGCCCGGCTTCTGGGAAGAATGGTCGCTGACCACCAAGCTGCTGGCCATCATGATGCTCCTCATGCTGCTCGTCCTCACGGGGACGAGCGCATGGGTGTTGGAGAACCTCCGCGACAGCCTCGTCCAACGCACCGATGAACGCCTCATCAGTGCCTCCGAGACACTGGCGCAGCAGGCCTATCGTGATGTGTTCCAGAACGCGGAGCTGCAGTCCGGGTCGGACTCCGACGACGAGGATGGGTCGTCGACGACGCTCGATTCGAACTCATGGGACCAGCTGCGCAGCCTCCTGCCCGGGGGCTTCTATGTGCAGTTCTACAACACCGACGGCGAGCCCATCCGCGACCCGGTCGCCCCGGAGCCGGACAACCGGCCGATCCTGCCGACGATCAACGAGAAGAAGGTCTATGCCCAGGGCGGCCAGCCGTTCACCGTCGCCGGAACGAACTCCCAGTGGCGGGCCCGTGCCATGAAGGTGAAGAACACCGATGTGCTCGTGTCCATCGCGGTGCCCTTCGACCGCGAGATCGACAACATCAACGAGCGTGCCCGCAACACGATGATCGGCATCGGCCTGATGGCCCTGGCGATGGTTGCGGGAGTCGGCTACTGGGCGATCAACAACACGTTCCGGCCGCTGCGCGACATCGAGAAGACCGCCTCTCGCATCGCCGCCGGTGACCTCAGTCAGCGCGTGCCCGTCTACCCGCGCAACACCGAGCTCGGGCGCCTGTCGGCAGCGCTGAACACCATGCTCGGGCGCATCGAGGACTCCTTCGACGGGCAGACCCGGTCCGAGAAGCGCATCCGCCAGTTCGTCTCCGACGCCTCGCACGAGCTGCGGACGCCGCTGGTGACGATCCGCGGCTACGCCGAGCTCTACCGGCAGGGGGCGATCACGAAGAGCGAGGACGTCGCCAACGCCATGGAGCGGATGGAGTCCGAGGCCAAGCGCATGGGTGTGCTCGTCGACGACCTCGTCGTGCTCGCCCGCCTCGACGAGCAGCGACCGGCCGAGATCGGTCCCATCGACATGCACAAGGTCGTCAGGGACGCCGCTGCCGATGCCGCCGCGCAGGCCCCGGACCGCGACATCAGCTTCATCGGACTCGACGGTGAGGACGCACAGCCGGTGCCGATGATCCGCGGATCCGAACCGAAGATCCGCCAGGTCATCGTCAACCTCGCCGGCAACGCCGTGCGCCACACTCCCGAGCACGCCGCGATCGAGTTCGCCGTCGGTGTGGTCGGACTGCCCGAGGACGCCGACGCCGATTCCGGAGACGCCGACGACGGCCAGTCCACGGCCAAGGGCCAGAACGGAAGGAGCGGCACGCGCAACGGGGCGAAGGAGAAGACCCGTGAGCGCGGATTCGTCACCGGCGGGGTCCGCATCTTCCGCCGAGGCGACTCCGCCGGCAACGATCAGGCCGACGCGCAGGAGCCGGAGGGCATCGTCCCCGATGTCACGGCGGCGGGCTCGATCACGGTCGATGACTCCCTGCGCGGATTCCCGAACGGTCGGGTCCGCTTCGAGGTCAGGGACCACGGCGAGGGAATCGACCCCGAGATGGTCCCGCGGATCTTCGAGCGCTTCTATCGCCTCGACGTGTCCCGGACCAGGGACACCGGCGGGTCCGGCCTGGGACTGTCGATCGTCAAGGCGATCGTGGAGAATCACCACGGCACGATCTCGGTCCACGAAACCTCGGGCGGCGGTGCAACGTTCCGCATCGACCTGCCCATCTCTGAAACAGGCGACTCCACTGCGGAGGCACGAAAGGACGAGCGATGAGTGAGAACAACCATCCCCAGGATCCGGATGAGACGTCCCGCAACCGCGGACGGCACGGGGATCAGGACTACCGCACGTTCCCGAACCGGGAGGGCCGCGACCCCGCGTCGCCCGAGGTTCCGCGCACTTTCCCGAACTCCCCGTCCTCGTCCGCGGGTCGCGGAGCGAACGGTGCCGCCGGGCGCAGCAGCGGCCCGGCACGTGTGAGCCCTCCCGTCGCACCTGGCGAACCCCGCCCCGATGCGCAGCCCGGGTCCCAGTCCGCGACGCGGCCCGGGGCGCAGTCTGCGTCTCAGTCAGGGCACTCGTCGCAGGACGATCGCCCCGGCTCCGAACAGCCCACTCAAGCGCAGAGCCCTGTGGACGGCAGCTTCGGTGCGGACGGCCGTCCCTCCCAGCAGCAAGGCCGGCAACCTGAGCACGGCCCGCAGTCCGGTCGGCCCCAGCCGCCGTCCCCGTACCAGCAGAACGGACAGAACCCGACCCAGCAGCCGGGACAGGGCCGGCCGCAGCCGAGCGGGCAGCAGCCGGGCCAGCAGCCGGGACACCCGCAGGGCGGCCAGTACGCGGGCCGGCAGCAGGGGATCCAACATGGGCAGCAGCAATCCGGACAGCCGGGCCAGCCCGGGCAGGGCCGGCCCGGACAGCCGGGGCAGGGTGGCCAGCCCGGCCACCCGCAGCCGGGCCAGCCCGGGCAGGGCGGTTCGCAGGCGTACCCCGGCGGCCCTCAGCCGCCGTCCTCGGGTTCCCAGCATCCGAACGGGACACAGCCTCCTGGTGGGGGCCAGTATCCGACCGGCTCCCAGCACTCTGCTTACCCAGCCGCCTATCCCGCAGCGGGTGGCCACCCGGCAGAGGCCGGCACCCACCCGGCAGATATCGGATCGCAGCCCGGCGCCATGGGTGCCTACTCCGGTCCGGGTGAGCCCGGCGGGCCGGACGGGTTCGGCCCCTACGGGCCGCAGCAGCCGCCTCGGCGGGAGAAGAAGGGCCCCGGGTGGGGCGCGACGATCGCGATCGCGGCCATCGCCGCCCTCCTCGGCGGCGGGCTCGCCTTCGGCGGCAACTATGCGATGTCCGCTCTCCAGGGCGATGAGCCGCGCAAGGTCGCCGATCAGACGATCGAGACTCCGGACTGGACCCAGGTGGCGGAGAAGACCTCGGAAAGCGTGATGTCGATCCAGATCGGGACCAACGGTCAGGTGCAGGGCCTGGGCTCGGGTGCGCTCTATGACGACCAGGGACACGTGATCACGAACAACCACGTCGTCGCTCCCGCCGACACTCCGGGAGGTGAGATCGCCGTGACCATGAAGAACGGTGAGACCACGGAGGCCGAGATCGTCGGCCGCGACCCCTCGACGGACATCGCCATCATCGAGCTCGAGCAGGTGCCCGACGGCGTCGAACCGCTGGAGGTGGGCGATTCGAAGAAGCTCGACGTGGGCGATCCGGTCATGGCTCTGGGCAACCCGCTGGGCCTCGCCGACTCCGTGACCACGGGCATCGTCTCCGCGCTCGACCGCCCGGTGTCGACGGAGAACATCGGCGAGGACGCCTCCTCATCGGAGAAGGAGCTGACGATCACGAATGCCATCCAGACCGATGCCGCGATCAACCCGGGCAACTCCGGCGGTCCGCTCGTCGACGGCAACGGTCGGTTCATCGGAGTCAACTCGGCCGCGGCCTCGCTGAGCCAGGCCGGCGAGGGCGAACAGTCGGGGTCGATCGGCATCGGCTTCGCCATCCCCGCCAACCAGGCGGTGATGATCGCCGATCAGCTCATCGCCAACGGCAAGGCTCTGCATCCCTTCCTCGGCATCACTCTCACCGACGGCCACATCAACAGCGGAGGCATCTCTCGAGGCAGCGCCAAGGTGCAGTCGGTCCAGGGCGGCACGCCCGCGGACAAGGCCGGACTCAAGGACGGCGACGACATCATCGAGGTGGCCGGCACCAAGGTGAACAATGCCATCGCCCTGCGTGCCCTCGTCCGCGCGCAGCCGGTGAACAAACCGGTCGAGATCACCCTGGTGCGCGGCGGACAGGAGCAGAAGGTCGATGTGACGCTCGTGCTGCAGTAGCCGCGGTCACGGACTCGAAGTCCCCCGGAACCCTGCAGGCCCGACCGCCTGTCCACGGACCGCGGACAGGCGGTCGCCTGCACGTGCGGACTCGACCACATGAGCCTGGGGACGCGGTCACGACTCGCCCACGGGGAGGGTGTGGACAGCCGAGCGCTGTCCACACCCTCTTTCCGTGCTCTTTTCGCCCCGGACCGTGCGGTCGACACTGGTCTCGACCCGCCCGCGCCGGGCGGGAGAACCGCACCCCAGACCGTGAGGAGCCATCATGAGTTTCGAAGTCGACGCCGAACGCGTCCAATCCGCTGCCACCGCCACCGCAGGCACTTCTCGCAATCTCGTGTCCGAGGCGCAGACGATGCTGCGCAATCTGCTGGCCCTCCAGGAATGCTGGCGCGGAAGCGCGGCTCAGAACTTCCAGGCAGTGATCAACCAGTGGGAAGGCGCACAGAAACAGCTCTTCGAATCCCTCGACTCCATCCACGGCGCACTCAACACAGCGGCCCAGCAGTACTCGGAGGTCGAAGCCGCGAACTCGCGTCTCTTCGCCCCCTGATCACCTGCGATCGGGCCGGCAAGTCTCGTCGTTCTCGTGGTCGGCGTCTGGCAAACTATCAGCCTTTCTTAGTAGGCTGAGAGCGATAGTTCGCGGCGGTGTTGGCCAAGAATCTCCGGACCGGAGTGGAACGGCTTGGCAACGTCGGGTCAAACCAATGCAGGAGTCGACTACGGATGAGTATCTTCCAACGGATCGCGACGATCTTCGGTGCCAAGGCCAACAAGGCCCTGGACAAAGCCGAGAACCCCAACGAAACCCTTGACTATTCGTACCAGAAGCAGCTGGAGCTTCTGCAGAAGGTTCGCCGCGGTGTTGCCGATGTCGCCACCAGCCGCAAGCGCCTCGAACTGCAGATGAACCAGCTCGAGCAGCAGCAGGACAAGCTCTCCGGTCAGGCTCAGAAGGCCATGGAGATCGGACGTGAGGACCTCGCCCGCGAGGCCCTGACCCGCAAGTCCGGTCTCACTCAGCAGATCAACGACCTGCAGAGCCAGCACGAAGGGCTGCAGGGCGAGGAGCAGAAGCTCACCTTGGCCTCGCAGCGTCTGCAGGCCAAGGTCGATGCCTTCCGCACGAAGAAGGAGACGCTGAAGGCCACGTACAACGCCGCCGAGGCGCAGTCGAAGATCGGCGAGGCCTTCTCCGGCATCTCCGAGGAGCTCGGGGACGTCGGCATGGCCGTGCAGCGTGCCGAGGACAAGACCGCTTCGCTGCAGGCCCGTGCCGGTGCCGTCGACGAACTGCTCGCCTCCGGCGCCCTCGAGGACGTCACGGGCACGTCGAAGGACGACATCACCGCTCAGCTCGACGCGCTCTCCAGCGACAGCGACGTCGAGATGGAGCTCCAGCGGATGCGCGAGTCCCTGCCCGCCGGATCCGAATCCGAGCAGCAGAAGTCCCTCGAAGGGGATGATCAGCAATGATCATCCGCATCATGGGCGAAGGACAGTTCGACGTCGCCGATGTCGATCAGACTCTGCTGCAGAAGTACGACAACCAGGTCGAGGACGCCGTCAACGCCGGCAACGAGGAAGCCGTGAGGACCGCACTCAGCGCGCTCCAGGACTATGTCACGACCCATGGCAGTCCGGTCGCCGCTGACTACCTCGGCTCCTCCGATGTCGTCATCCCGTTCGTCGACGCCACTTTGGCCGAGATCGCCGAGCTGCTCACGGGCGAGGGCTTCATCCCGGACCCGGCCTGAAACCGAATACCGCAATGATGAACCCGGCCCATTGTCTTCGCACGAGACGGTGGGCCGGTTCTGCCACTGCCAGAGAGGAACAACGATGAAGAATCGCTTCGTCAAGGACAACGGACTGACCATGCGGATGGGATGGACGATCTTCCTCAATGGGCTCATCTATGTCGTGCTCATCCTGGCGATCTGGTGGATCGTCGGCCAGAGCATCGGCGGTGTCATCATCGCCGTCCTCGTCAGCGCCGGCGCGTTCTTCTTCCAGTGGTACTTCTCCGACAGGATCGCCATGCGAGCCATGGGCGGTCGGGAGGTCTCTGCCGAAGAGGCACCCGAACTCCATACGATCGTCGACCGGCTCTGCCAGCTCTCCGATTCGACGAAGCCGAGGGTGGCCGTGTCGAATTCGGCGATCCCCAACGCCTTCGCCACCGGACGGTCTCCCGAACGGTCCGTGGTGTGCGTGACCCGGGGGCTGCTCGAGAAGCTCGACCGGGACGAGGTCGAAGTGGTTCTCGCCCACGAACTCTCCCACGTCGCCCACCGCGACGTCACCGTGATGACCGTCGCCGGCGTCACCGGTGTGGTCGCGGCGCTGATGATGCGGGCCGGCTACTACATGAGCTTCGGACGGTCGAGCAACAATAACAACGGCATCCCGATCCAGCTGCTGTTCATCCTCGTCGGAGCCGTGGTCTACGGACTGTCCTTCATCCTCATCCGCAGTCTCTCCCGCTACCGGGAGCTCGCCGCCGACCGTGCCGCGGCCATTCTCACCGGAGCGCCGTCGACGCTGGCCTCGGCACTGACGAAACTCAGCGGGGACATGAGCAAGATCCCGGAGAAGGACCTGCGCTCGTCCGCCTCGGCGAACCATCTGGCGCTCATCCCGGCCGTCAGCGGCAAGGCCGCCATCGGCCAGCTCTTCTCGACCCACCCCTCGCTGGAGAAGCGTCTCGATCAGCTGTCGAAGATCTCCGCCCAGCTCTCGCGCCCCGAATGACCGAGCGCTGAGTCGATTCCGCCGCATGAGCGCTCGAGACCGCGTCCGCCGGGCCGGCCCGATCACCGCACCATCCCGACCGCACCACCCCGACTAGGAGTTCCATGGGTTTCTTCGACGCACTGCTCGGCCGGACCAAACCGAAGCGAGCCAACCTCGACGACCTCTTCGCCCTGCCCCCTGCGGCGCTGACCCTGCAGGCGGCCACCGGCTTCACCCCGACCGGTGTCGGCGCCGTGGCTTTCCGGCAGGTCGAAGGGGCCGCGTTCCAGTCCGCGGAGTCCGAGAGTGTCGCCCTCATCAGCTCCGATCCGTCCGCCTCGGTGCGGCAGGAGAACGACGGCTACGGATTCACCTGGCAGGTCGTCGCCGACGCCAACGCCGAGGTGGTCAACCTCGTGACGAACATCCACGCCGTGAACTCGGCGCTGGTCAGCCAGGGCTTCGACACGATGCTGCTGTGCACCACCGTGTACTTCGTCCACCCCGACGGTCGCCGCATGGCCCTGGTCTACCAGTACAAACGCGGTACGTTCTATCCCTTCGTGCAGTCCGGACCGAAGCAGCGGGACAACCCCCTGGAGATCCAGGTCAAGGGCGTTCTGTCCAATGAGCTGCCGTTCGAGGACGACACCTCGAACTGGTCGGCTCTGTGGGACGCTCCCGGCATGAACGACACCCCGGGCGCACCCGAACTGCAGTAGGAGCAGCATCACTGGAGTCCGCCACAGCAGCGGCTCACGCGCACAGATCGACGCACGCAGACAGACTTGAGGGCGTCCCCGCGGGGACGCCCTCAAGTCTGTCGTATCGGAGTCGAACCGGTGGTCGGAGTCGAGCCGATGGCTGGACCGGTGACGGCTACTCCGTGGCCACCTCGATGGCCTCGCCGAGGGTTTCGACCCTGTCTCCGGGACGGATCGTCGCACCGCGACGGGTCTCGACCTCGCCGTTGACGGTGACCTCACCGTCGGCGATCAGGTCTTTGGCCATGGCACCGTGTTCGGCCACTCCGTGGAGTTTGAGCAGCTGGCCGAGCTTGATCGACTCGCCGCGGATCTCGATCGTGTCCATCAGAAGATGTCTCCGATGTCGAATCCGCCGCCGTCGCCGCCGAACAGGCCGCCGCCGTCTCCGCCGTCGCCGCCGAACAGGCCACCGCCGTCACCACCGTCGCCGCCCATGTCTCCGCCGCCCATATCGCCTCCGTAGGCGCCGTCCCAGCCGCCGCCCATGCCGCCGAACATCATCGCGCCCATGAGGACGCCGGGCAGCAGGCCGGAGCCGGCATAGGAGTTGAAGTAGCCGCGATTGTATTCGGCGTAGGCCGGGCCGGCCTCCCAGTAGGCGCGTCGGGTGCGTCCGTCACCGGTGACGACCTTGCGCACGGCCGGTTCGGCGCCGACGGCCACGCGTTCGGCATCGGCGGCGCACACGGGCACGGGGCGCAGCTGCCCGCCGACCGGGGCCCAGTCGATGTCTTCGACCGAGGGGCCGTGCTGGGGGTTGAAGAAGCAGGGCGGACGACGCACGGGCAGAGGTCTGCCCTCGACGCGGGCGCGCACGCACTTCGCGGCGTAGCGACCGTCTTCGAGCGCCTCGGTGACGTTGCGGATATCGGAGGGTTCGTCGACCTTCTCGAGCGTCTCCTTCGCGACGTCGTAGGAGTCCAGAGCCTGCTTGTAGTCCTGGGCGCCTCCGGTGTCGAGTTCGACTCCAGCGGTGATGACATCGAGTTCGGCGACCTCTTCGCCGAACGAGGTGACGTCCTCCTCGGCGGTCTTCTTCACCTGCTGCAGTTCGGCGGCGAGAAGCTCCCGCTGACGTTGTTTCTCCTTGCGATGGCCGATGAAGAAAACGGCCCCGAGCACAATGAGCAGCAACAGAAATACTTCAGTCACGATCCATGCCTCCCCGGCTGACTATGTCCTCGAACAGTATGCCCGACAAAACTGACAGACGTCTGAGCCTGTGCCCCACAACTGCTCAGTTCTCAGCCTCCTCAGACCAGTCCCACAGCCCCCTTGATCAGCGCCGCGATTCCCCCGCCGAACGCGAGGACGAGCATTCCGACCCGGGCGATCCCGACGTCGATGCGCCGCGACAGCCAGTCCCCGCCGATGAGACCCGCCGCGAGAACGAGAGCCAGACCGATCCACGTGCCGATCTGCAGGTGCGGCCAGGCCCCGCCGTTGACGATCACCTTCATCACCACCGCCGAGGCGGTCCCGGCGACGAGGAACGGCTGCAGGGTGGCCGCGAAGGACCGCTGCTGCCAGTTCGTCAGCACCGCGTAGGCGCTGACCGCCGGTCCCCCGGCGCCCGCGGCCGCCGACATCGCTCCCGAGAGCAGCCCGGTGCCCAGTCGGGTGCCGAGGTTCGCCGGGATGCGACGGCCGAGCCGGCCGAGGGTCAGCGAGCTGATGAGCGAGACGACGATCAGCGCACCGATGAGGATCTGCAGCGGTGGTGTGGGCAGTCGGGAGGCGATGAGGGCGCCGGGGACCGTGCCGATCACCGCGCCGAGGGCCAGCTGTCGGAACGACGGCCATTCCACCTCGGCGAAGGTGCGGACGAAGACCGAGGATGCGGCGACGATGCCGCAGATGTTGACGAGGATGACACCGCTGAACGGATCGAGGAGGAGGACGAGGAAGGGGCCGCTGACCAGCCCGAACCCCATGCCGGTGACTCTCTGCGACAGAGCTCCGAGGAACACGGCGAAGAGGATGAGCACGACCACGGGTTCCACCCGGCCGAGTCTAGTCCAGCGCTCTCCAACACTTCACTCAGGCACTTCCGCTGCGGCGGGGTTAGAGTATTCAATATGAACGCTCGTCCCCTCTGGTCGCGTTTCAGCGCAGATCCTCGATCATATGGGCAGGTCCGAGCCTCCGACGCCGATCGTGCGGTGGTCAGCGACGTGCTCTCCGAGGCGTATGCTCTCGGACAGCTCGATGTCGCGGAATTCGACGAACGCACCGAGGCGGCCAGCAAGCTCAAGACCTTGGGCGAGATCCCCGAGCTCATCGACGATCTGGTGCTCACCGATCCGGCGGAGGTCGAACCCGGCCAACTGGGCGAGGCGGAGCGGGCACAGGCTCTGGCCCGCCTCGAGGACGATCGGGTGCCGATCACTCCGGAGCAGATCGACGCCGCCGCGCGCAAGTACTACCGGGACCGTGTGCGCCGCTCCATTCTCGGCATGATCGCCGGCCCGGCCGGCTTCACCCTCGCCATCTGGGCGTTCACCTCGTTCGCCAGCGGTCAGTTCATCTTCTTCTGGCCGATCTTCGTCATCCTGCCGATGCTCTTCGGCGGAATCACTCGCATCGCTCACAAGGACGAGATCATTCGCAATCGCAAACGGGAGCTGACGACCCGGGCGCGGGCCCACCTCGGCGATGCCGATGCCAAACGCGAACTCGAGCAGGAAGACCGCTCCGCCGAGGACTTCGAATCCGATCTGGGCCGCGGGCTGCAGCCGCCGCACCCGCCCATGCCGCCCTATTCGCCGGGGCAGATCTCACGCCGGGACGAGCAGCGCAGGCGGCGCAGCGGCCGCCGCCACCATCGCGACAATCCCTGGGACTGACTGCCCGGAGCGGCACGGGCGGGCCCGATCGCGGAGGGACTGCCCGGAGTCGCACGGACGAGCCGGCTCAGGGACTGCAGCGGCACTGCACGGACGGGCCGGCTCAGGGACGGGCCGGTTGCCGGGGGCGGGCCCACTCAGGGACGGGCCGGTTGCCGGGGGCGGGCCCACTCAGGGACGGGCCGGCTGCCGGGGCCGGGCCGGCCGCCGGGGCCGAGTCGACTCAGGTCTGGAAGATCCGGATCTGGCCGAAGGCCTGCGCCTTGTGCGTGGTGAACCACATCGTGTGCGAGAAGTGGCGGGGGTCCTCCCCGTCCGCTGACTGCTGCCAATGACCCCAGGCCGCGGCGGCCTTGCCGTGGGTGATCGCGGCCTCGAGGTGACCGAAGGCCGGTGTCTGGGCCGACAGGCTCACCAGAGCATCGAGGACCTGTGCAGCTCCGGTGTGCGTGCTGGCTCCGTCGGCGCTGACGATCTGGAGCACGCAGTCATCGGCGACCACCTCGGCGAGGGCCGAACGATCACCGTTGAACAGGTTCTGCTCGAACCGGGCGACGAAGAGATTCTTCGGACTGTTTCCGCAGGAATCGGTTCCCGTGAAGCTCATGACGATCAGCGTAGCCGGATATGCGCCGGTGCCGCCAGACCCCCGTCGAACCGCAAGTCTGCGTGTGGACGGGCCCGGGCACGACCGCGGATGGGTCCGGTGCGGGCCCGCCGGGGAGCGGATATGAGAAGAGCCGTGCCGGCACCCTTGCGGGCACCGGCACGGCTCTTCGAGCAGCAGGAGCTATCAGAAGCCCATGCCGCCCATTCCACCCATGCCGTCCATGCCGGCAGCTGCGTCTGCACCTGCTGCGGCCTTTTCAGGCTTGTCGGCGACGACCGACTCGGTGGTGAGGAACAGACCGGCGATCGAGGCGGCGTTCTGCAGAGCAGAGCGGGTCACCTTGACCGGGTCGTTGATGCCTGCAGCCAGCAGATCCTCGTACCCGCCGGTGACGGCGTTGAGGCCGAATCCGGGCTCGAGGTTGGCGACCTTGTCGGCAACCACACCGGCTTCGAGGCCGGCGTTCGTGGCGATCTGCTTCAGCGGGGCTTCGACGGCGACCTTGACGATGTTGGCGCCGGTTGCTTCGTCACCCTCGAGTGCGAGGTCGGCGAAGGCAGCCTTGCCCGCCTGGATCAGGGAGACGCCGCCACCGGCGACGATTCCCTCTTCCACGGCAGCCTTGGCGTTGCGCACGGCATCTTCGATGCGGTGCTTGGTTTCCTTGAGCTCAACCTCGGTGGCGGCTCCGGCCTTGATGACTGCAACACCGCCGGCCAGCTTGGCCAGACGCTCCTGCAGCTTCTCACGGTCGTAGTCGGAGTCCGAGTTCTCGATCTCGGCGCGGATCTGTGCGACCCGTCCGGCGATCTCCTCGGCGTCTCCCGCGCCTTCGACGATGGTGGTCTCGTCCTTGGTGATGACGACCTTGCGGGCGGTGCCCAGCAGATCGGTGGTCACGCTGTCGAGCTTGAGCCCGACTTCCTCGGACACGACCTGGCCACCGGTGAGGATGGCGATGTCGGCCAGCTGCGCCTTGCGGCGGTCGCCGAATCCCGGAGCCTTGACGGCCACGGACTTGAAGGTGCCCTTGAGCTTGTTGAGCACCAGGACGGCCAGGGCTTCGCCCTCGACGTCTTCGGCGATGATAAACAGCGGCTTGTTCGACTGCTGCACCTTCTCGAGGACGGGCAGCAGTTCCTGCACGTTCGAGATCTTGGAGTTGACGATGAGGATGTAGGGATCCTCAAGGACAGCTTCCTGGCGATCGGTGTCGGTGACGAAGTAACCGGAGATGTAGCCCTTGTCGAAGCGCATACCCTCGGTCAGTTCGAGCTCGAGTCCGAAGGTGTTGGACTCCTCAACGGTGACGACGCCTTCCTTGCCGACCTTGTCGATGGACTCAGCGATCAGTTCACCGATGGCGGCATCTCCGGCGGAGATGCCGGCAGTGGCGGCGATCTGTTCCTTGGTCTCGATCTCGATGGCGTTCTTCAGCAGGACATCGGTGACAGCCTCGACGGCCTTCTCGATGCCGCGCTTGAGGCCGAGCGGATCAGCACCGGCTGCCACGTTGCGCAGGCCTTCGCGCACGAGGGCCTGAGCGAGCACGGTAGCGGTGGTGGTTCCATCGCCTGCGACGTCGTCAGTCTTCTTGGCGACCTCCTTGACGAGTTCGGCGCCGATCTTCTCGTAGGCGTCCTCGAGTTCGATCTCCTTGGCAATGGAGACGCCATCGTTCGTGATGGTCGGTGCTCCCCACTGCTTTTCGAGCACGACATTGCGACCGCGGGGTCCAAGGGTCACCTTGACCGCGTCCGCGAGCTGGTTGAGTCCAGCCTCGAGTCCCCGACGAGCTTCTTCGTCGAATGCAATCATCTTTGCCATAGCGGCTTAGATCCTCCCTGATGGAGTGGATTGGGCAACCAGAGCAGTCGTCAACGCCCGCGACGGCAGAGAGTGAGCCCATATGTCCCATTCCACATAAGGACCACGCTCTCGAGACGGCTGGTGGGAACCCATCGGTTTTCACCAGTACTAGATTTAGCACTCTCACCATGCGAGTGCAAATATTCGTCACCTGCGGTCACGAGCCCCGCGGAGCGCGACGGGGCACTCACCGGGTACTCACCGGGTGCCGGAGGCCGGCCGGATCTGCGGCTTCTCGAACAGGTTCCGCGGATTCTCGGGGCGCGAGAGAGCCAGCACCATCGACACGATGACCGGTTCGGCGTCACCACCTCGGCAGTTCGGCCCATTGTGAACGCCCCTGCTGCCTCAGCGTCCCGACTCCCGGTGCTCGTCGTCGAGAGCTCGGTCTGCGACCGACAGCCCTGGTTGCATATGGGGCTGCCTGTCGCAGAGCGAGCTGTCGGCGAAACTTCCGCCAAGAAGCCCGCCTCGGACAGCTGAAAAGCGCCGAGCAGTTGCCTGCTCGGCGCTTTCCCCGTGCAACCGGATGCCGATGGAACCGGCGCCCGCCCACAGCGGATCAGAAGACTGTGCTGACAGCGATCATTCTGAGATTCTTACAGCAGTCAGTCTCAGAGGAGGGTGACGGACTCCGCCTGAGGACCCTTTTGTCCTTCTCCAACTTCGAACTCAACCTGCTGGCCCTCTTCGAGAGAGCGGTAGCCGTCCATCTGGATTGCGCTCCAGTGAACGAACACGTCCTGGTTTTCGCCTTCGAGGGTGATGAATCCGTAGCCCTTTTCAGCGTTGAACCACTTGACGGTACCTTGTGCCATTACTTCTCCATACAGTGCAGTGCCATTGAAATCCCGCATCTCAGCCGCGATCAGACGACCGCATCTGGTATGCGAAAGCTAGTAAAACTCAACCGACCCCGCGACTTCTCTCATTGACCTCGGGAGAATAATCTCGGTGAAGCACGAACAGAACACAAGGCGCTGTGCTTGCCTAGCTGGGTGCAACTCTACCGCAGGCGCGCACCCCACTTCGGGCCGCACAGGACTGTTATCGATTCGTTATCTTTGGCTTTTCGCCCTGTTCACAGCGGGAACCGACGAGAAGGAATCCGACCAAACGGTCAGAAAGTCGCGTCCCTGACCCGGGTACTCGCCGAGGCGGCCCACCGTCCGCGTCCCTGACCCGGGTACTCGCCGAGGCGGCTCAGCCGTTCGCGTCGCCGGTTTCCTCGGACTCCGCACCTTCGCTGGGTTCGGGCCCGCGGTCGGCGATGTCCGAGCAGATCACCACGGTGATGTCGGCATCGAAGTCCTCGGAGGCCTCGGTGGCCGAGACCCCCAGCGACTCGGCCACGAGCTTCGCCTGGGCGGCGTTGTCCTCACCCTGGTAGTAGACGGTCGAGTCCGTGAGGTTCGTCGAGTAGTTGCCGACCTGCCCGAGCGTCCAGCCCTTCTCCTCGACGGCCTCGGAGAAGTTCTTCGCTGCCCCGGCGACACCGGAGCCGTTGAGGACGTCGACGGTGATCGAGTCGTCGGCGACGCTGACTTCGCTCTCACTCGGCGAGGGCTCGGCCGAGGTCGACTCAGAGGCCTCAGAGGCCGGCGGGTCGGCGATCTTCGATTCGGGGTTGCCCATCGACGAGAAGATGATGTTGATGGCGGCCACGACGAGCAGGACCGCGACCAGCGCGAGCACGATGACCAGTGAGATGGCGCCGATGTTCGACGACGCGGCGGACTCCTGTCGATGGGCGCCGCTGCGCCGGCCGGGCTCGATCTCGTCGAATTCGTCAGTCATGTCTACCTCGAGACGCGGGCTTGGGCGCGCTCACTCTGCCGCGTGCTGCGGATTCGGCGAAGGCGCTTGACCAGCATCGGATCGCTGGCCAGAGCTGCAGGGTTGTCCAGAAGCGAGTTCAGTATCTGGAAGTAGCTGGTGGCCGACATGTCGAAGCGCTCACGGATCGCGTGATCCTTGGCACCGCCGTATTTCCACCACCGCCGCTCGAACTCCAGAACGGCCACCTCGAGCTCGCTCAGTTCTGAGGTGTCGTTGTTCGGCGGCATAGAGAGTGTGCTCCTTCGAGAGATGACTGGACTTCTATATTATCGCTCGATCGACGGGACCGAAATTTTCGGCGCGCCGCCCGGCCTGTGAGCTCGCTCGCGGCCGTCATGGGCACCGACCGAGAACGGTGTCACCCCGCCGCACGGCATCAAATCGATGACCGCTGCGACGGGGTGATTCGCGGACCGGCACCGAGGCGGCTCAGCCCCGGGAACTCGCGCCGGCTCAGCGGATGCGGATGTTGACCTGCTTGATCTGGGTGAAGCCTTCGAGCATGCCTTCCAGAGACGCCTCACGACCGAAGCCGGAGGTCTTCATGCCGCCGTAGGACTGGCCGGCCAGCTGTCCGCCGCCCTGGTTGACCTGCACCCAGCCGGACTCGATGCGGTTGGCCACGGTCAGAGCCGCGTCGACGTCCTTGGTGAAGACGAAGGCCGCGAGACCGAAGTCGGAATCGTTGGCCATGTCGATGACCTCGTCGATGTCCTTCCACGGAATCACGGACAGGACGGGACCGAAGATCTCCTCACGGCTGGTCTGCCAGTCGTTCTTCGCCTTCGAGAAGATGACGGGAGCATGGTAGAAGCCGGGCTCGCCGACTTCGAGGGAGTCGGAGCCGTCGTAGGCGATCTCCACTCCGTCCATCGACTTGCCGAGCTCGATGTAGCTGGCCACCTGGTCGTACTGCTTCTTGTTGATGATGCAGCCGATGTCGGTGGACTCATCGCGTGGGTCGCCGACCTTCATCTTCGATACGGCGTCGACGAGCTTGCCCAGGAAGTCGTCGTAGATGTCCTCGTGGAGGAACAGTCGCGAACCCATGGTGCACGACTGTCCCTGACGGGCGAAGCGCGTCGACAGCAGCACCTGCTCGAGGGTGTCGTCGTCGTTGGAGTCCGGGAAGATGATGTTCGGGCTCTTGCCTCCGAGCTCCATCGACGAGTGCGCGAGACGGCCGCCGGCCACCTCGGCGACATGCCGGCCGACGCTGGTCGAACCGGTGAACGAGACCTTGTCGACGTCCGGGTGGACGTTGAGCGCCTCACCGATGACCGAGCCCTTACCGGTGACGACGTTGAGCACGCCGGCAGGCAGGATGTCGGCGATGACCTCGGCCATCTTGAGGATCGTCAGCGGAGCGTCCTCGGCGCATTTGAGGACGATGGTGTTGCCGGCGGCGAGCGCGGCAGGGGTCTTGAAGGCCGCGATCATCAGCGGCGAGTTCCACGGCAGGATGCCGGCCACAACGCCCAGCGGCTCCCGCTTGGTGTACTGCAGCTGCTTGTCCCCGGCCGGCAGGGTGTTGCCCTTGACCTCACCGGCGACTCCGCCCATGTAGCGGAACAGATCGGCCAGGACGATCGTCTCCGGGCGGGCCTGGGTGCGGATCGCGTTTCCGGTGTCGATCGCGGTCAGCTGGGCCAGCTCCTCGGAGGCGGCGTCGAGCGCGTCGGCGCAGGCGACCAGCTTCTTCTGGCGCTCCTTGAACGGCAGGGCCGCCCATTCGGGGAAGGCATTCCGTGCGGCCTGGACGGCGCGGTCGGCGTCGGCCTCCTTGCCGTTGGGCACAGTGGCGATGACGACGTTGCGGTCGATGGGCGTGATGACGTCGGTGGTGTCACCGTCAGCGGCGCCGACCCACTGGCCACCGATGAGCATCTTCCAGTTCTTGGCCTCGGGGAATTCCGACATTGCGGTCCTTTCGTTCAACGATGAACTCCTTCAGGCCGAGCATAACGCGTGCCGTCTGCGGGCAGAACACCGGTTCGATAGGCGATCGTGCACACCCGATCTGCGCTATGTGCACACTCGAGTCCGCCTTCACTAGACTCGCCTGCATGACGTCGAGACCTCCGATGACCGAGATCATGTCCCCCGATTGGGCTCAGGCCCTGACCGGAGTGGAAGAGCGCATCCATGCGATGGGCGATTTCCTCCGTGAAGAGCTCGCCGCCGGACGCGAGTACCTGCCCGCCGGAGGCTCCGTCTTCCGCGCCTTCTCCGAGCCGCTGGCTGGGGTGAAGGTCCTCATCGTCGGTCAGGACCCATATCCGACGCCGGGCCACCCCATCGGGCTGTCCTTCGCCGTCGATCCGAATGTCAGGCCGCTGCCGAGGTCGCTGGGCAACATCTACAAGGAGCTCGAGGCCGACCTCGGCGTCCCTCCGGCCGCGCACGGGGATCTGCGCGCCTGGTCGCGGCAGGGAGTCATGCTGCTCAACCGGGTCCTGACTGTCGCTCCGGGGCAGCCGGCCTCCCATCGCGGCAAGGGCTGGGAGGAGATCACGGAGCGGGCGATCACCGCGCTGATCGAACGGGATCAGCCCTTGGTCGCGATCCTCTGGGGCCGGGACGCCCGCAGTCTCGCTCCCCTGCTGAGGTCGGGCGTCGCCGAGGTGGCCATCATCGAATCCCCGCATCCCTCGCCGCTGTCGGCCAGCCGCGGATTCTTCGGCTCCCGCCCGTTCTCACGCACCAACGATCTGCTCGCTCAGAAGGGTATCGCACCCATCGACTGGGTCCTGCCCGCGCAGGACTGACTCCGGCACCGAGGCCGGCGTCCAGCACCCGCCGCCGGCGTGGGAGACCTCAGGACTGCGTCTGCCCCGGCCCGGTCTGGGGGTTCGCGGCCGAAGAGCCCGTCTGGGGGTTCGCTGCCGAAGAGCCCGACTGGGGATTCGCGGCCGAAGAGCCCGTCTGGGGCTTCGCGGAGGTGGACTGGACGGAGTCGATCACGGCCGTCGTCGACTCTGCGCTGCGGACCGATTCGACGGTCTCCTCTGCCGAGCTGCGGCCCTTGAGATTCTTCAGGTTCTTCAACGGCAGCGCCAGATAGCTGCCGAGCACCGCGCCGACGGCCAGGGCCGCGTTCGCCAGGATCGCGGTGAACAGCGAGGACAGTCCCACAGCGAAGGAGACGTTCTCGGATTCCGAGGCGATCTGGTAGACGGCGGTGAAGATCGACAGTCCCTGCAGCAGTGTGTAGATGCCGGGGATCATGAGCACGACGGCCGGCGCACCGAGGCGCAGGGCCAGCGGCCGCGACAGGAACCCGGTGACGGTCGAGGCGAGCAGACTGGCGAGTACATTGTCGATCTGCAGCAGCGTCAGCGACATCATCGTGATGTGCGAGGCCAGGCCGACCAGCGCGGCCGGCAGGATGAAGCGCCGCCTGGCCGACATCGCCACGGCTCCGGACATCGACACGACGGCGGCCGCCACCATCGACAGGATCGCCGTGACCACATGGGGACTCGTCTTCGGCACGAGCACATCGATATGGCTGAGCCCGATCGCCTGCCCGCACACGATGCCCAGCGCGATGCCGGAGACGATGCCGGCCAGAGTCATGAACACCCCGACCACCCGTCCGGCGGCCGTGAGCGGGAAGTTCGTCAGCGCATCCTGAACGGCCGAATACAGTGATTGCGTCGGCAGCAGCAGGACGATGCCGGCGGCGACGAGGTACTGCGGTGAGGCGATGATGCCGAAGTCGCCGGCGATCGTGGCGATCAGCGTCGCCGAGGCGGCCTGCAGCGCCGTGATGAAGAACGACGGCAGGTGCGTGCGTCCGAGGAACTTGCCGACCTGGAAGATGAGGATGGCCATGACGATGCCCAGGGGGACCGCGACCGGTCCTCCCCCGAGCAGCAGGACGAGGGCGCCGACCATGACTCCCCAGGCGCCGGTGGTGAACCATTGCGGGAACGGTCGGCGCTGGGAGCGGATCGCGTCGAGACGGTTGCGTGCCTCGTGGAATTCGATGCGCCCCTCGACGAGGTCGGTGACGAGCTTGTGCACCGAGGCCAGCTTCGCATAGTGCGTGGACTCGCCGCGGTTGACTCGCATCACGGTCAGCAGTCGGCCATCGGAGGTCGAATAGTGCACGACGAGGGTGTTCGAGGTCAGATCCACCTCGACGGTGGACAGTCCGCAGGCGGTGCAGGCGGCGATGACCGAGACCTCGACGTCCCGGGTGCCGGCGCCTGCGCGCATCGTCATCGCCGCGATGTCGGCGGCGAGGTCGAGGACCATCCTCGCCTCGTCCTCGCTCGGTTCGGTGGCCTGCACCGGCGCCTGATAGGGGGTGCCCTTGAGTGCGGTGACGATCGGCACGGGCTGAGTGTTCGCGGTGGTGCCCGAGACGAGTTTGCCGACGGTGCGACGGGCGACGCGCTGGGCGATCCGCTCAGAGGCGCCGCGGTGGTCGGTGCGCGGCTTCGACCGTCCGCCGTGCCGTGAGGGTTTCGCCGCCTTCGCGGCCGCGGCCTTCGCGACGTCCTCGGGCTGGGTTTCGGCCGGAGTCTCCCTCAGTTCGGCCAGGCGCTGCTGACGAGTGCGTTCGAGCATCTCGCGCAGTGCCTGGGACCCGACCTCCGGGTTGCCGGCGGCTTCCGGGGCAGGCGACGAACCGTGGACGGGGCCGGACGCGGTCGGTTCCTCGACCGGCACCTCGGCGGTGGTGGCGTCTTCGAGATTCTCTTCGCTCACGGCTCGCTGATGAGTGTCGGGCCGTGTGGATCGGCGATGTCCGCGGTTCCTGTCTCGGCGTCGAAGTCGAAGACCCGGCGGCCGGAGACGAAGACCGTCTCGGCGCGTGAGTCGAGGTCGAGCGGGTCAGTGGACCAGATGACGATATCGGCGTCGCGGCCGACGGCCAAGGAGCCGAGACGGTCCTCGAGCCCGAAGATCGCGGCCGGGTTGATGGTCAGGGCCTCGATCGCGACGATCGGGTCGAGGCCCTCCTTGACGGCCAGCGACGCCTCGTGGATGAGGAAGTTGATCGGGATGACCGGGTGGTCGGTGGTCAGGGCGATGCGGACACCGGCCTGGGCCAGGGCTGCGGCCGTGGCCAGGGTGCGATCGCGCAGTTCGACCTTCGAGCGCGTGGTCATCAGAGGCCCGAGGATGACGTCGATGCCCTTCGCGGCGATGTAGTCGGCGATCTTATGGCCTTCGGTGCCGTGGTTGATGACCAGGCGGTATCCGAATTCCTCGGCCAGGCGGATGGCCGTGGCGATGTCGTCGGCGCGGTGGCAGTGCTGGTCCCATGCGAGCTTGCCGTCGAGGACGTCGGCCAGGGTCTCCTTGACCAGGTCACGGTCGAACGGGGCGCCCTCGGCCTCGGCGTGGGCGCGTTTGGCCTGGTAGTTCCGGGCGTCGACGAAGGCGTCGCGGATGATCTTCGCGGTGCCCATCCTCGTCGAGGGGGTGGTGGACTTCTCCCCGTAGACGCGCTTCGGGTTCTCGCCGAGGGCGGACTTCACGGACAGGTCCTCGGTCACGAGCATCTCGTCGACGATCCGGCCCCAGGTCTTGACGAAGGCGGTGCGTCCGCCGATGGGATTGCCGGATCCGGGTTTGACCAGCGCCGAGGTGACTCCCCCGCGCAGCGCGTCCTTGAACCCGAGATCGGTGGGGTCGATCCCGTCGACCGCGCGCAGTCCGGCCCCGTTGGGATCGGTCATCTCGTTCGTGTCGTCTCCCGACCAGCCCTCACCGTCCTCATGCACGCCGAGGTGGCCGTGGGCTTCGATGAAGCCGGGCAGGACCCAGCGTCCGCCGGCGTCGATGATCTCGGTGTCGGGGGCCAGGCTCGCAGCCTCGACGGCGCCGGTGACGAGCTCGGCGATGCGGCCGTCCCTGACGATGAGCGAGCCCGATTCGATCGCCTCGGCACGGTTCCCGTTCGCATCGGCCACAGGCACGATCCGTGCGTTGGTGATCACGAGATCTGTGGGTGCGGGGACCGGAACCGAACGGTACATTGTGCTCCTAGCGAGGTGGTCGGCGACGACGACTGGCTGCGCAGACGAGTCTACGCCACGTGATGTTTCGACCGGATTGCCACGCCGTCCCTCACCGCGTCCTGCAGCCGGGCCTACCAGCCGGGACGGTCGGATCCGCCGGCTGGGACGTCGGGCCGCCTGTTGGAGCGGTCGGGTCTGCCGGCCGCGGCAGTCCGCTGCCCACCATTGTCGCAGTCTCGGCTCA
The DNA here is from genome assembly GCA_019117545.1 of Candidatus Brevibacterium intestinavium. Taxonomy (GTDB): domain Bacteria; phylum Actinomycetota; class Actinomycetes; order Actinomycetales; family Brevibacteriaceae; genus Brevibacterium; species Brevibacterium intestinavium. The sequence goes on along the minus strand of DWZN01000060.1, from coordinate 15,506 downwards.
GATGGTTCGTGTCAGCGCCTGAGTATAGTCTGGGAGAGCCGCCGAAGAGAGAGAAGGAGCCCTGATGCTCGAGACCATCACCTCATACGTCGCTGTCGGAGACTCGTTCAGCGAGGGGCTGATGGATCCCGATCCGCATGGGGAGGACCGCTACCGCGGTTGGGCCGACCGTCTGGCTCTCATGCTCACGGAGTCGGCTGTGGGCAGCCCGGATGTCTCCTATGCCAATCTCGCGATCCGCGGTCGCCTGCTCGACCGCATCATCGACGAACAGATTCCTCGCGCGTTGGAGATCCGACCCGATCTGGTCAGCCTCTGCGCCGGAGGCAATGACTGCCTGCGGCCGAAGGCCGATATCGATGCCTTGGCCGGGAAGTTCGAACGTGCCGTGATCGCGCTGCGCGAGGCCGGCATCGAGGTGCTCATGTGCAACGGCTTCGACACCGAGTTCAGTTCGCCGCTCATCCGCGCGGTCCGCCCCCGCGTCGGCGTCTACAACGCCCATCTGTGGTCGATCGCGCAGCGGCACGGCTGCCATATGGTCGACCTGTGGGGGCTGCGTTCGCTCTATGCCGGTGAGATGTGGGCCGACGACCGCATCCATCTCTCCCCCAAGGGCCACCACCTCGTGGCCGAACAGGCGCTGGCCACGCTCGAGAGCGGCCAGTCCCTGCCGGTCGAGGGCTTCGGCGTCCCGGCCCGCCCGACCCGTGCGATCCGTGAGGTCATGAGCGAGGAGTCCCGCTGGGCCAAGCAGTACCTGGCGCCCTGGGTCGGACGGCGGCTGCGCGGGGAGTCCTCGGGCGACCGACTCGACCCGAAGCTGCCCGAACTCACGCGCGTCCGCGATCTCGTCGAACGCGCCGACGCGGCCGAGGTCGCCGAGGCGGCCGACGCCGCCGGCACCGCTGAGGACACCGGAGCATCGGGAGCGGCCAGTCATGAGCACTGAGGCCGAGCGCATCGGCGCACTCGCCGCTGCCGGGGCGCGCCTGGCCGCAGTCGGCGCGAAACCGCCTGCGGGCGAGGCCGGAACCGCCGCGGGCGTGCCGGTGTTCCGTCATGACTACGGCGACTCCCCCGATCAGTTCGTCGAGGTCTACGGTGACCCGGCGACCGCCTCGGCGACGGTGGTCTTCGTCCACGGCGGCTACTTCCGTCCCCGCACGGACCTCAGCCATGCCCGCCCCCTGGCCGTGTCCCTGGCCGAGTCCGGGGTGCTCGTGGCCCTCGTGGAATATCGTCGGGCCGGCGGGCAGCCACACTCACTCGACGACGTCACCGCGGCCATCGCCTCGATCCGGGCCGAACTGCCCGGTTGGGGCCTCGGTCGGCGGGCGCAGGAGAACCTCATCGTGTCCGGGCATTCGGCCGGCGGCTGCCTCGTGCTCGGCTGGGCCAGTCACCTGCCCGAGGAGGGACCGCGGATCCGGCTGCGACCGCTGGCACCGGTGACCGACCTCCTGCGCGAGGTGGCAGGCGGCCTCGCCGACGGAGCGGTGCTGGACTATATGGGCAAGACTCCCGAGGACGATCCGGCGGCCTATCTGCGTCATGATCCGCGATCGCGGGCGGCACTCATCCCGTCCCGAGTCGAGGTGCTGTCGATCCACGGGGATGCCGATGGCATCGTCGATATCGGGTTCTCCCGCGTCTTCCCCGCTGCCCGCACCGAGCTGCCGGGGGCCGACCATGCCGATGTCATCGACCCCGATTCCCCGTATTCTGCGCGGATCAGACAGCTCATCCTCGGCTGAGGAGCGCGCCCGAGCCTGCTGTGTCGCATGCGCTGCGGTGCCGCTGCCCGGAGGCCTGGGGGCTCGTTCAGAGGCGTGGGACCCGTTTCAGATGCCCTCAGGGCTGATGCCCGGCCCATTCTCGATGCCGGTGCGGATGTCGAAGAGTTCGGGGAAGAAGGTCAGGTCGAGTGCCTTCTGGAGGAATCCGACTCCGCTCGAGCCGCCGGTGCCGCGTTTCATGCCGATGATCCGCTGGACCGTGCGCATGTGCCGGAAGCGCCAGAACTGGAAGTTCTCCTCAAGGTCGACCAGCTCTTCGCAGCTTTCGTATTCCTGCCAGTACTTCTGCGGGTTCTCGTAGATGATCCGGAAGGTCTCCAGCAGCTCCTCGTCGAAGGTGTGGGCGACGCTGAAGTCGCGATCGAGCAGCCGGGCGGGCACCGGGAGTCCGCGTCGGGCCAGGCAGGCGAGGAACTCGTCGTAGATGCTCGGCTCGTTGAGATACTGCTCGAGCCGGTCACGGGCCTCGGGCTCACCGTCGAAGACGGGAAGCATCGCCCTGTTCTTGTTGCCCAGCAGGAACTCCACGGCCCGGTACTGCCAGGACTGGAACCCCGAAGCCCGTCCCAGATGGTCGCGGAACCCGACGTACTCACTGGGGGTCAGCGTGGCCAGCACCGACCACTGCTCGGTCAGGGTCTTCTGGATGTGCTTGACGCGTGCGATGCGTTTGAGCGAGGTCTGCAGCTCGTCCTCAGCGATGAGTCGTCTGGCGTCGAGGAGTTCATGGATGACGAGCCGGAACCACAGCTCCGTGGTCTGATGCTGGATGATGAACAGCATCTCGTCGTGGTGCTCGGGCCTGCTGACGGGGTGCTGGGCACCGAGCAGCCGGTCGAGGTCAAGGTAGGACCCGTAGGTCATGGTCTCTTTGAGGTCCGTGTGGATCTCCTCTTCGAGATCGCGTTCGTTCTTCTCCGCAGTCGTTCTGTTCTCGGTCATGGGCTCCAGCCTAAAGGCATGCGGCGAAGGCACCGACGCGCTTCGGGTCCGCCGACGGGGTTCATCCGCGCCCGGGGCGGCGTCTTCGCGCTTCGGGACTGTGCCGGACATCGTCGACGAGTCGCTTCCATTCCTGCGGCATTCGCGCCTCACCGAAGCGGACCCTGCCGTACCGGCTCTCGATGAGATACTCGAAGCGATCGGCCCCGCCACCGCCGTCGGCGCTGTCGGCCCCGCCGGTGCGCGCGGCCGCGGAGTCATCGGCGTCGGCCTGGGACCACGGCAGCTCGGCCACCTGTCGGCCGAGCTCGTCGCGGTCAGCGCTGGAGTCGATGTCGAGCTCCCATGCCATGAGCATCCCGCCGACCCCGCCGGAGCGTTCGACGACCACCCGCCCGTAGCCGTCCGTGCCGCCGGACCGCCCAGCCTGTTCGCACGCCTGTCCGTCCTGGTCGGGTTCCTGCCTGGGCCCGGGCCTTTCGTCGCTCACCAGCTGCTCCCGTGATTCCCTCGGCCCGAGCTGCCGTGCGAGATCCCCACGGCCTCCCACCCGGAGACGACGGCGTCGTGGACGTCGGATCCCCTCCCGAACTGTTCGGCCGCCTCGGCGATGGTCAGTTCCGCGAACTCGGCGAAGTCGGTGCGCGTCGTGATCGCATCACCGGTGAGCACCCCGTACCAGACCGGTCCGCAGCTCGCCCAGGACGGACCGCCGACGGCGGTGGCGGCGAGCGCGAACGCACGGTTGGGGATTCCCGAGTTGAGGTGGACGCCGCCGTTGTCGGACTCGGTGGTGACGAAGTCGTCCATGTGGCTCGGCTGCGGATCTTTGCCGAGGACATCGTCGTCATAGGCGGTGCCGGGTTCGATCATCGAGCGCAGGGCGCGGCCGGTCACCTCGGCGGTGAAGATCCCGGCGCCGATCAGCCAGTCGGCGTCCTCGGCGTTCTGCCCGGCCGCATGCTGCTCGGTCAGGGCTCCGAAGACATCGGCGCAGTGTTCGTTGAGCGCTCCCGGCTGGCCGGAGTACTCGAGATCGGCGGTGTGGCTGATGACTCCGTGGGACAGTTCGTGGCCGATGATCGACACGGACCCGGTGAAGCCGGTGAATACCTCGTCGTCGCCGTCGCCGAAGACCATCAGCCGGCCGTCGAAGAACGCGTTGTCGTAGTCCGTGCCGTAGTGGACGCTGGCCATCAGCGGCATTCCCCGACCGTCGAGGGAGTCGCGTGAGAAGACCTCGGAGAACAGGGCGTAGGACGCGCCGAGACCGTCATAGGCCTCATTGACCGCTTCGTCGGCGACGGGTTCGTCTCCCTCGGAGCGCACGAGCTCGCCGGGCAGGACCTCGGTGTTCTGGGCATCGTGGATGAGACGCTCGAGCCCGGCGGTCGCAGCGGCACCGACCGCCGATGGTGCCGCCTGAGCGGATTCGTCCTTGCCGAGATCGGCGCGAGGGGTGTAGCGCAGGCCGGCACGGCGCAGGTCCCGGCTGCTGTCGTCGGACATCCGGCAGTTGCGGGCGGCCGCGGCGGCCCGGGGGAAGCGCTGGGTCGCGCGCTCGGCGATCGTATCGAGGAGATAGGGCGGAACGACGAAGTGTGCACTCATGACTCCAGCGTCCCATGTTCGACCGCGAACTTGTAGGGCAGAACCTTCGTCGCCGAGACAGAGGCCGCGCCGACACAGACGCAAAGAAACTCTTGCAAAGCTTTCTTTGCAAGTGTATCTTTGCATCATGAGCGAGGAAATCACCCCGAACGGCGTGCGCGAGATCGATGCCTCGGCCCTCAAGGGCCTGGCCCATCCCCTGCGGATGGCGATCTACGATGCGCTGACGAATCACGGACCGCAGACGGCGACGAGCCTGGCCAAGCGCCTCGGCGAATCCTCCGGCGCGACGAGCTACCACCTGCGCCAGCTGGCGCGTCATCACCTCATCCGTGAGGTCGCAGGTGAGAGCGGCGGTCGCCAGAAGTGGTGGGAGAGGATTCCCGGCGCCGTGCGAGTCCCGGGCCCCGAACGCGAACTCGACCCCTCGACACGGACCGCCTCTCACTACGTCAACCGAGAGCTCGTCCGCAATATGTCCCGCGCGTTCGAGGACTTCGTCGACGCCGCCTATGACGAGAAGCGGATACCGCTCGAATGGGTCGAAGCCTCCGCCAGCGATACGAGCAATCTGCACCTGACCAAGGAGCAGCTGGCCGAGATCGCCGCCGAATACGAGAAGACCACCATGGCCTTCATCGACAAGTACCGCGGACGCAGCGACCCCGGCTCGCGTCCGGTGCAGATCCAGTTCAATGCCTTCCCCCTGATCGATGGAGAGGAAACCCCGTCATGAGCACGCTCACCGCCCCCATCCGCCCTCCCCTGGCCGAGCACCGCCGCATCATCGAACGCACGATCACCGTGACCAGGGAGCTCGTCGTCGACAGCGGACACGACACGACGACGGAGGTCACCGGCATCGACCGGCTCGTGCTGCGGCTGGCCCTGTGGCTGATCGAACGCCGCCGCGTCCGCGCTCTGCGGCCCCGAGTCGATTCCGGCAAGATGTCCCGCCGGGTCGACGCCGCCAAGCAGCGCCACATCGACCGCTACCACGGCCTGCCGTTCTGACCGGTGCCCTCAGCCGGCTCCGGGCCCCGGTCCCGCAACGGCCCCGTTCCCGCACCGGCCCATCCCGCAACGGGCCCGTTCCCGCACCGGCCGATCCCGCAACGGTCCCGTTCCCGCATCGGGCCCCCTCAGCCCGCTCCGTGTCCTGCTTCGGGGCCGCTCATCCGGCGGCCAAGCCGCTCACCCGGCGGCCGCCTCGGCGGGGGAAGCGCCGTCCGTGGCCTTCGGCGAGAAGACGATGAGGGTAATGACGATGATGACCATGAAGAAGGTCGTGAGGAACGTGGGGACCGGAATGATGGGGTCGAGGAGGACGAGGACGGAGGCGGTCGGAACGATCGCATTCACCGCGCCGCCGGCATTGGCCCGGATCGCCAGCAGCCAGACGCCCAGGACGAACACGGCGATCGGGACCGAGACCGTGAAGGTCGCCAGCACCGGATCGAGCGCGCTGCGCCCCAGCTGCGAGTCGACCTCGATGCCCACCCCGGCCGAGAACGCACCCGCGGCGGCGAAGATGAAGTAGTGGCCATAGCCGTACTTGATCGATCCCCGCAGACCCGAGATCGCGCGGTGGTGCGGCGGCCAGAAGTAGATCCACCACATCGCGGCGGTGACGATGAGGCTGAGCACGCCGAGTGAGATGAGCGGAATGAGATCGACGACATCGGACAGCGCCCCGAACACCGCGTTCGCCGAGGCCAGGAGGCTCTCGCCGAGGACGATGATCGTGAAGCAGCCATAGCGGTCGGTGATGTGCTCGGGGTGCCAGGGCGTCGTTCCCCTGGATTCGGCGAAGATCGGGATCGAGAGCTCCAAGCCGACGAGGACGATGAAGGCCGCCGCCTGGGCGACGGGTGCGTCGATGAGCAGCCACAGGAGCCACAGCACCTGTGCGAGGCCGATCCCGCAGGCGTAGGCGATCGTCGCCGCCCGCTGCTCAGGAGCGGCCTTGGCCGCGCGCAGCCACTGCACGATCATGATCACGCGCATGAGCACGTATCCGCTGACGATGAATGTGAAGTCCTTGTCCGAGAACGCGGGAGCGATCCCGGCGGCGAGGATGAGCACCCCGCCCATCTGCACGATCGTGAGCACCCGGTAGAGCCAGTCATCGGTGTCGAACGAGGTCGCGAACCACGTGAAGTTCATCCACGCCCACCAGATCGCGAAGAAGATCATCAGATACGTGGCCAGCCCCTCACCGAGGCGGCCGGCGGTGACCGTCTCATGCAGGGTCGTGGCCGCGATGCTCACGGCGATGACGAAGACGAGGTCGAAGAACAGCTCGAGCGAGCTGGCTGCCCGACCGCTCTCCTCGGGATCGCGCGGGCGCATCGGGACGAGTCGGAATCTGTTCGGTCTCACTTCTGCGCTGCTCACATCGGCTCCTCGGCCGGAACGGGGAAAATTGCTGGGAACAGTCTAGACAGTCTGAGCGCCTCGGCCGCCGATTAGACTGACGGCGTGCTCAAACCCATCCTGTGGCCGGTCCTCATACCGTTCCTGCTCTTCGCCATCGGCTTGGGCTCGATCATGCCGGTCCTCGTCCTCGGCGCGCTCTCCCTCGGCTCGACCCAGGCGTTCGCCGCGGCCATCGTCGGCATCATGGGCGCCGTGTCCCTGGCGGCCACGGTGCCGGCCGGGATCCTCATCGACCGCCTCGGCGACTTCCGGGCCATGTTCGTGGCCACGGCCGCGGCCGTCATCGTCCTCGGCGCCATCATCACAGCCTTCATCTGGGACTCACCGTATTCGCTGGCCGTCTACACGATCGCACTCATGGTCTTCGGCCCGGTCTCGGATGTGTGGAGCCTGGCCCGACAGGCCGTGGTCGCCGAGGTGATGCCAGCGGCCGATCTCGCGAAGGCGATGACCGCGCTCGGCGGCACTCAGCGGGTGGGCAACCTCCTCGGTCCGATGATCGGGGCCGGGCTCATGCTCGTCTTCCCCATCTGGTCGGTGTTCGCCCTCGCCGGCCTCGCCGCCATCGCCGCGATCGTCATCATGGCCCTGCCCATTGCGAGGATCCCCGGGTTCGACGACCGTCAGCAGCGCGCCGAGGCGGCTCACCCTCCCGCTGCGGCAGGCGGCCGAGGACCGAAATCGGGCCGGGACCGGCGCCCGCCGCTGGACGTGCACTGGAGATCGGTCGTCCTCGTGGGCATCACGATCATCACCCTCGCCGCCGCCCGTGCCGCCCAGCCCGTGGTCATCCAGCTGTGGGGCGTCGAGATCGGGCTGCACAAGTCCTCGATCTCCCTGGTCATCGCCTTCGGCGCGGGACTCGAGCTCATCGTCATGTTCCTCGGCGCCTACATCAAGGACCACCTCGGCCGGATCGCGACCCTCGTCGCCTGCCTGACGATCTTCGGCTCCGGATTCATCATCATGCGCACCCTGCCGGAGCTGTCCGGGATGGTCATCGCCGCGGCCGTGATGGCCTTCGGCAACGGGCTGGGCGCGGGAGTGAACATGACGATCGGGGCCGATCTGTCACCGGCGGTCGGCCGCCCGCGCTTCCTCGGCATCTGGGCGATCTTCAACAACGGCGGCAAGCTCGGCGGTCCGACTCTGCTCTCGCTCATCATCACCGTGACGAGTCTGCCCTTCGGCGTGCTGTTCCCCGGACTGCTCGCCCTCGCCGGCGCGGTCTGGATCCTCGTCTGGGCCAGAGCGATCGACCTGCCCGGTCGCCGGGGCCGCCTCAGCCCGCGCCGACGTTCCGGGAAGCCGCCGAAGGACTAGGCTGGACGCGAGCGGTTCGACGTCGCACTGATACACCGACCGACCAGGAGGGGCAGCGATGGAAGCCTTGGACATCGGCGGATTCGTGCTGCTGAGCACGGCTTCCCTCGTCTTCCTCGTCCTCCAGTCCTGGCTGGCCGCCACCGTCGTCCGCCGCGTGGTCGGGGTGCCCACGGGCTGGCCGCGCACGATCTTCGTCGGGCTCGTCATGAGCGCGGGCATGGCGGTCACCGTCCAGTACCTCTACCGCGCCGGCACCGGAGACAACCACGGCGGCCTCGAAGTCGCCCCGGGCGTGGCAGCGCTGTTCACGGCACTGGCCATCGGGTGGATCTTCGCTCTCGGCGTCGGCGCCCTGGTGATGGTCGAAGCCGCGTTCCCGACCGGAAGCCTGCCGAGCCCGCAGTCGCTGTTCTTCGGCTGGAAGTCCCGCCGCCGACGCGCCCGCCGCTACGCGCAGGTCCTGTCCATCGCCACCCGTCACGGCCTGGGCTCCCAGCTGCGCGGGTTCGGCGGGGACTCACCGGGACGGGCGGTCAAGACCGCGCGGGCGCTCAGGGAATCCCTCGCCGAGGCGGGAGTGACCTTCGTCAAGCTCGGACAGATGCTCTCGACCCGCCGCGACATCCTCCCGGCCGCATTCATCCGTGAGCTCGAGACCCTCCAGACCCAGGTCACCCCCGAACCCTGGTCGGTCATCGAACCGGCCATCGCGGACCGGCTCGGGCGACCGATCGGCGAGGTGTTCGCCAGCATCGATCCGCACCCGCTGGCGGCCGCCTCGGTGGCCCAGGTGCACGAGGCCACCCTGCTCGACGGCACCGAGGTCATCGTCAAGGTCCAACGCCCGAAGGCCCTGAATCAGGTCAGCCAGGACCTCGACATCATCCTGCGCCTGGCCGCCTGGCTGAACAAGACCACGGTGTGGGGCAAGAACCTGGGGGTGAACGCGCTGGCCCGGGGGTTCGCGGATTCGCTCGAGGAGGAGCTCGACTATCGGATCGAACTGGACAATATGACCAGCATCGAGCACTCGCTGAGGCGGTCGGGCAGATTCGATGTCACCGTCCCCCACGGCTACCCTGAACTCAGCGGAGAGCGCCTCCTCGTCATGGACAAGCTGCCCGGTCAGCCGGTCGCGCAGGCAGGGGCGCTGCTCGAGGAGCTCAGCAGCGCCGAACGCGCCCGCCTGGCGACCACCCTGCTCGGGGCCACGCTCCAGCAGATCATCGGCGAGGGCACCTTCCATGCCGACCTGCACTCCGGAAACATCTTCATCACCCCCGAGGGCTCGCTCGGCCTGCTCGACTTCGGCGCGGTCGGCCGCCTCGACCCGGGCACGCAGACGTCCTTGGGACTGATGCTCTACTCGATCGATCAGAACGACAGTGCCGGAGCCACTGATGCCCTCATCGAGCTCCTCGGACGGCCGGACGGGCTCGATGACCGGGAGGTCGAACGCGCCGTCGGTGCGCTCCTGCTGCGCTACGGCGGAGGGGGCCGCTCCGCACAGGGGCAGAAGCTCTTCGACGATCTGTTCACCCTGGTGCTCGCCCACCGCTTCTCCGTGCCCGCGCCGATCAGCGCCGCCTTCCGGGCCATGGCCTCCGTCGAGGGTGCCCTGCTGACCATCGACCCGAGCTTCGATGTCGTGACCGTGGCCCGGCAGGAAGGCAACCGTCTCGTGCGCTCGAAGCTCAAGGGCACGAAGATCACCGAGGAGCTGCAGCGTCGTGTCCTGCAGCTGCTGCCGATGATGGACCGGATGCCGAGGCGGATCAACAAGATCACCGAGGACCTCGAGCACGGCCGGTTCTCGATGAACATGCGGGTGCTCGAGAACCCCTCCGACCGCCGCTTCCTCACCAGTCTGTTCCAGCAGCTCATCGTCGCTGTCCTCGCCGGTGCCGCCGTGGTCGGTGCGATCATGCTCATCACCAGCTCGGAGGGCCCGATGCTGACGACGGACATCCGGCTGTACTCGTTCTTCGGCTTCTTCCTGCTCTTCGGCGGCTTTGTGCTGAGCATGCGTTCGCTCATGCTCGTCTTCAGGCGCGGTGTCGACGGATAGGTGCTGCTCGCCTCGGGAGTACCGCCTCAGATATGTCGACAGCTCGGTCCACGACAGACAGCTCCGGTCGCAAACCGAGCTCCCCGTCGCAGGCCGAGCTCTCGACGGCTCGGCACTTTTGGAGCCCCCTGTCAGACTCGAACTGACGACCTTCGCTTTACAAGAGCGGTGCTCTACCAACTGAGCTAAGGAGGCGGTGCGCAGACAGAGCGTCCGCGCCTACACGATAGTAGTCCATCCGCCTCGACGGCGACAAAACCGCCGAGGCGGGCGACTCAGCCCGAAGCGGAACGCCCCACTCCAGAGGCGAGCGCCGCGAGCGCCCGGGTGCCTCAGCCCTTGATCTCTCCGGCGGCCTTGAGGATCTCGGTGGCCAGAGCCTGCGAGTCGCTGGTGTTCTCGGTCTTCTCACCGTTGATGAGCACCCACGGAGTGGCTTCGACGCCGCTGTCCAGAGCGTTCTGGCTCGACTGCTCGACGAACTTCTCGAAGGTCTTCTCGCTCACGCAGGATTCCACGGTCTGCTCGGGGTCGGCGCTGAGGGCCTTCGAGGTGTCGACGCCGGCGTCCTCGGCGACCTTGAGCAGTTCGGCGTCGGTGCGTCCGTCGCCGCCTTCTTCGGGCTGCTGGGCGAAGAGGGCGTCGAACAGGTCGACGGCGACTTCGGGCTGGCTGTCGACGACACAGGCAGCGAGGTTGGCCGACCGGGTCGAGTACTCGTTGCCGCTGGACATGCGGTCGAGGAACGAGACCGGCTTGTAGTCGACGACGATCGTTCCCTCATCGGCGAGCTTCTTGAGCATCGACGAGTTGCCCTCTTCGAAGGCCTTGCAGCCGGGGCACTGGAAGTCGATGTAGACGGTGACCGTGGCCGCGTTCTCATTCGCGCCGGCCTCGCTCGGGGCGGGCAGATCCGACTCCTCGCCCTCGGGCATCTTCAACGGCTGGACGGGTGTGTTGTCCTTGCCCACGGTGAGGCCGTCGGCGACGTAGTTCTCAGGGCTCACGGCAGGCTTGTTCTGCTGGAAGATGAGTACGCCGACCACCGCCAGGACCACGACAACGACCACGGCGATGCCGACGTACAGGATGGTCTTGGCCGTCTTCTCCTTCTTCGCCTGATTCGCTGCGATCTGGCGGGCGTTCTCACGTGCCCTGTTCCGCTTGTCGTCCGCGGAGTTGTTCTTCGCCATTGTTCCTCACGTTGGATCGTCTGACATCGATGCGGCCGGGGGCCCGGACGGTTCGGGACGGCTGCCGCGACCCGACGGAACCACTGTACCGAAACGAGCACAGCACCGACTCCCAGAAACATTCAAGGTTCAACTACACGGGTCCCGGCAGGTAGTCGAAGGGGTTGATCGGCAGCGGCCACCAGGACATACTCGCCCCTGACTGGATGACCATGACGCCGAGCAGGAGGAGCAGCACGGCCACCGCCAGCGCGATGAGCCGCCCCAATTGATTGCGTGTGGCGCCCGAAACCAGCAGCCGTGACCCGTGCCGCAGACTCGAGGCCCCGGGACCGACCCACAGGACCAGCGCACCGGCGGCTCCGGCCGCCCACACCGACCACTGCTCGGAGCCCCCGCTGGGCACGAGTCCGGCGATGTCGAGGCGCACGAGCACGAGCGTGGCGACAGCCGCGATCGCCGGCAGGATGAATGAAGCGATCGAGGTCAGAGCCGACGCCAGAACGGCCCCCGGCGCCGAGGCGAGCGCCCGGCCGAATCCGCCCGATTCCATTCCGCGCTCGAACCGGTACCGCTGGACCTTCCGGTCCAGGCGGGTGCCCGTGCGTGCCAGGATCGACCACAGCAGGGCGATGATGCAGATGACGAGTGGGCTCAGCGGCATCACCGCCACGGTCATCACGATCAGGGCGAACAGGACCCAGCCGCCGCGGCGGATCCGCCGGTAGGTCATCGGCGCCCACGGCTGTCCCGGAACTCCGCCCGGGCCCATGAGCTGGCCGCCCGGGCCCATCGCCTGGCTGCCCGGCTGCGCGATCTGGCCGCCGGGCCCGCCCTGGGCCTGCCAGGGCCCCTGATCGCCGGGCCGGACGAGCCGACCGCTGTGATCGACGAAGCCCTGCCCGGAGCCGGGCTGGACGAATCCCGACCGCCCCAGATCGGCCCCGGCCAGCGGGGATCCCGGACCGGCCTGGATGTTTCCCTGGGGGTTTCCGACCGGAGACGCACCCCCCTGCGGCGCCTGCCCGTGAGCAGGCCCGGAGCCGGCGAAATGACCCGCACCGCTGTGATTGGTCGGGCGACTGGAGCCCGGGTACTGCGGGGCTGCGCCCATCGGCCCGTCCGCGCCCGGATAACCGGCGGCACCGTATCCCGCCGCGGCACCGTATCCCGCCGCGGCTCCGGCCGCTCCTCCCAAGGCGGCCCCGCCGAGCGCGGCACCTCCTGCGGCCCCGCCTCGGCCGACACCGTCGTCGACGGCGGGCATGACAGCGGTTCCGCTCGGCGAGCGGTCGACCCCGCCTCGGTTCGATCCCGCACCGAGCTGCGGCATCCGCCCGGACTCGATGTCGACGAGTGCGTCGAGGATCATCTGCCCCGAGGGGCGGCGCTCCGGTTTCGGATCGAGGCAGGCGCCGATGAGCGGCACGAAGTTCCGCGGTGCCCCGTCGAGATCGAACTTGCCCATGGCGACCCGCCCGAGCACCGCCTCCAGAGGTCCGGTGCCGTACGGGTTGCGGCCGGTCGCGGCGAACGCCATGGTCGCGGCCCAGCCCCACCAGTCGGTCTTCTCGGATGAGCTCTTGCCGTCGGCGATCTCCGGTGACAGGTACCCGGGCGTGCCCATGACGAGTCCGGTCGCGGTCACCCGCACCTCGTCGGCGACCTGGGCGATGCCGAAGTCGATGACCATGGGTTCGCCGTCCATGATCATCACGTTCGCGGGCTTGAGGTCACGGTGGATGACGCCGGCCTCATGGACGGCACCCAGCGCGTCGAGGAGGGCGTGGCCGAAGTGGACGAGCTCGTCCTCGGCGAAGGGACCGTTGTCGCGGACGTCATCGGACAGGGTCTGGCCGTCGACGAACTCGGTGATGATGAACGGCTGCGCGGCGTCGAGCTCGGCGTCGAGCACCTCGGCGATGCGGGGATGCCGGATCCGCCGCAGCGTCCGCGTCTCCCGGGCCAGACGCCTGCGTGCGGTTTCGTCATTGGCGATATGGGGGTGGAGGACCTTGACCGCAACCGGGTTGTTTCCGCCGTCGACACCGAGGTAGACGACGCCCATGCCGCCCGAGCCGAGCTCCTCGATGAGGCGGTAGCCTCCCAGTTCCTGATCCATCACCTGGCCAAGCCTAGTCGAGCGAGTAAAGTTCATTCCAAGGACTGACACAGGAGGAGGCGCAGATGAGCATCGTCAACCCTGCCGAGCCCAGCAATGGAACCCATTTCGGCGACAGTGATTTCGTCGTCGTGGCCAACCGTCTTCCAGTGGACCGCGATCCCGATGGCGAGAACGGTGAATGGCGTACCTCACCTGGGGGTTTGGTCACCGCAGTGGCTCCGGTGATGAAGTCGCAGGAGGGGGCGTGGATCGGCTGGACCGGGGTCGCCGATGAGGACTTCGAGCCCTTCAGCATCGATGGCATGCACCTGACTCCCGTGACCCTGACCAGTGAGGATGTGCACAGGTACTACGAAGGGTTCTCCAACGCCACACTGTGGCCTCTGTACCACGACGTCATCGTCCCGCCCGAATACCATCGCACCTGGTGGGACGCGTATGTGCGGGTCAACGAGCGCTTCGCGGCGAAGGTCGCCGAGGTGGCCGCGAAGTCCGCGACGGTGTGGGTCCACGACTACCAGCTGCAGCTGGTCCCGCTCATGGTGCGCCGGCTGCGACCCGATGTGTCGATCGGCTTCTTCAACCACATCCCGTTCCCGCCCTATGAGCTCTTCGCCCAGCTGCCGTGGCGCGATGAGATCCTCCGCGGGCTCCTCGGCGCCGATCTCGTCGGCTTCCAGCGCCCGGCCGACGCGGCGAACTTCCGCCGCGCGGTCCGCGGTCGGCTGGGCTTCACGACGAAGGGTCCGACGGTCACCGTCCCGGCCGGGAAGTCGCTGCCGGCGCATGTGGTCCGCGCCGAGGCGTTCCCGATCTCCATCGACACCGCCTATCTCGAGCGGCTCGCCGAGGATCCCGACATCATCGAGCGGGCCCGGCAGATCCGGGAGGATGTCGGCAATCCGAAGATCGTCATGCTCGGCGTCGACCGAATGGACTACACGAAGGGCATCCGGCACCGGCTCAAGGCCTACGGCGAACTGCTGGCCGAGGGGCGCCTCAATGTCGAGGACGTCGTGCTCATCCAGATCGCGACCCCCTCCCGCGAACGACTCGAGCAGTACAAGATCATCCGCCACGATGTCGAGCTCGCCGTCGGCCGGATCAACGGTGAGCAGGTCGACGTCGGCTCGATCCCCGTGCGCTACCTCCACCACTCCTATCCGCGCGATGAGATGACGGCGTTCTTCCTCGCCGCCGATGTCATGCTCGTGACCGCTCTGCGCGACGGAATGAACCTCGTGGCCAAGGAGTACGTGGCATGCCGGAAGAACGACGACGGAGCGCTCGTGCTCTCCGAGTTCACCGGCGCCGCCGAACAGCTCAAGGGCGCGGTGATGATCAACCCGCACGACATCGGCAATCTCAAGGCGGGCATCCTCGAGGCCGTGGAGATGGACGAGCGGACGCGGAGGAGGCGGATGCGGCAGCTGCGCAAGAAGGTCACCACGGACACCGTGAGCCTGTGGTCCGAGAACTTCCTCGCCGAACTCACCCATATCAAGCACAATCCCGAGGCCATCGTCCCCGACGGTCCGGTGGTGCCGAAGCGGCGGACCGCTGCGGCCGCGGATTCGCCGGCGGCCCCGTCCGATCGCGCCCACCAGCCCGAAGAGGCCGGCTGGGCCGCCGATATCTCCACCGCCCGCTAGGAGCCGCAGAGTGACGAGACGACCGACCGAGCTCTCCCCTGTCCTGACGACCCCCGCCGAGGTGGACCTGCGCGAGCTCATCACCGCCGATTCCCTGCTCATCGCCCTCGATTTCGACGGAGTGCTCGCACCTCTGCAGGACGACCCGCAGACTTCGCGGATGGACCCGGACTCGGCCGCGGCCATCGACGTGCTGGCGCGGCTGCCGCGCACCCGGGTGGCTCTGGTCTCCGGTCGCGATATCGCGACCCTGCGTCGACTGAGCGCGGTCCCGGAGACGGTGTGGCTGATCGGCTCCCACGGCGCCGAAGCCGAACTCGGTGCGAAAGCCGAACTCGGCACCGGGGCCGA
>DWZN01000059.1 GCA_019117545.1 Candidatus Brevibacterium intestinavium | reverse complement strand
CGCACTCCGGCGTTGGCCGCGGCCCGAGCGTCGGCTTCGGCCACCGCCTCGAGTTCGGAGGGTTCGGCGAGGACCTCGAGGTAGCACTTGAGCTTCGGTTCCGTGCCGGAGGGGCGGACGATGACCCGCGTACCCGACTCGGACAGCAGCAGGATCCCGTCGGTCGGCGGCAGTCCCTGGTATCCGCCCGAGAGGTCGTGGATCTCGGCGACGGGGGATCCGGCCAGAGCCGTCGGCGGACTCTGCCGCAGCTTGGCCATGGCCGTGGCGATGAGCGAGACGTCGTCGAGGCGGAAGCTCAGCGGAGCGGTGGCGAAGAAGCCGTCGCGCCTGCGGATCCGATCGAGTTCGGCCTCGATGCTCGATCCCTCCGCCTTGAGCCTCGAGGCCAGGGCGGCGAAGGTGACAGCCGCGGAGATCCCGTCCTTGTCGCGCACCGCGGCCGGGTCGACGCAGTAGCCCAGTGCCTCCTCGTAGCCGAAGGCGAGGCCGGCGACGCGGGAGATCCACTTGAAACCGGTGAGCGTGTTCACCGCCGCGAAGCCGTGGCTGCCGACTGCTGCGGCCAGCCCGCGCGAGGACACGATCGAGTTCGCGAACACCGGTGTGACCGAACCCGAGCCGCCGGCCTGCGCAGCATGGTGCGTGCCGGCGGCCAGACGGGTCGCGGCGTCCTCGCCGAGGAGGAGGCCCACCTCGTCGCCGGACAGCTGCCGGTACCCGGTCGCCGTCGAGGCGTCAGGGATCGCGGCGGAGAACCGGTCGGCATCGGGGTCGTTGGCGATGACGAGTTCGGCACCGACCTCCCGGGCCAGCTCATAGGAGGCGTCGAGGGCCCCGGCCTCCTCCGGGTTCGGGAAGGTCACGGTCGGGAAGTCGGGGTCCGGCGCCTGCTGCGAGGCCACCGGGTGGACCGTGTCGAAGCCGGTGCGGGCCAGGGCCGCCTCGGCGACCGAGGCACCGACACCGTGGAGGGAGGTGAGCACGATCGACAGCTCGGACTCCGCCCGCACCCCCAGCGCGTCGATGCGGTCGAGGTAGGTCTCGACGATTCCCTCGTCGAGGTGCTCCCACCCGGACTCGGCACGCGGGACGGACGCGACCGATTCGACCGCGGCGATCTTCTCGGCGATGAGGGCATCGGCGGGGCTGACGATCTGGGACCCGGCCCCCGCCTCGGCGGCTGTGGGATCGGATTCGATGGCCAGCAGCGGACGCTGACCCAGGTAGACCTTGTAGCCGTTGTCGGCGGGCGGATTGTGGCTGGCCGTGACCATGACCCCGGCATCGGCGCCCAGGTGGGACAGAGCGAAGGCGAGCAGCGGGGTGGGCAGCTGTTCGGGCAGCTGGAGGGCCGTGCCCCCGGCTGCGGTGATCACAGCGGCGGTATCACGCGCGAACTCCGAAGACTTATAACGGGCGTCGCAGCCGATGACGACGCGGAAGCCCTCACCGACGGTCTCGGCGAGGAACGCGGCCAGCCCGGCGGCGGCACGGATGACCACGGCCCGGTTCATCCGGTTCGGTCCCGCGGCGATCTCACCGCGCAGACCGGCCGTGCCGAAGACCAAGGGGCCTGCGAACCGATCCTCGAGGTCGGCGACGGCCGCCTCGTCGCCGGTCTCGGCCTGGGTGAGGATGTGCTCCAGAGTCGTCGCCGTCTGCGGATCCGGGTCATCGGCGATCCAGGCGCGGACCACCTCGGCGTCGAATCCGGTGGTGAAGCGATCGGCTACGCGGGTCATGGCGTCCTTCCTCAGAGCTTCGCGACGATATCGGCCAGCAGCTGCGAGATGCGGGGAGCGGCGGCGGCTCCGGCCTCGATGACTTCGGCGTGGGACAGCGGGGTCTCCTGGATGCCGGCGGCGAGGTTGGTCACCAATGAGATGCCCATGAGCTCGAGACCGGCCTGACGTGCGGCGATGGCCTCGAGCGTGGTGGACATGCCGACGAGGTCGGCGCCGAGGATCCCGGCCATGCGCACCTCGGCGGGGGTTTCGTAGTGGGGGCCGCGGAACTGGGCGTACACGCCCTCGTCGAGGCTCGGATCGATGTCCTTGGCGATGGCCCGCATGCGCGGGGAGTAGAGGTCGGTGAGGTCGACGAAGTTCGCGCCCTCGATGGGGGAGGTGCCGGTGAGGTTGATGTGATCGGAGATGAGCACCGGGGTCCCGGCCGCCCAGTTGCGGTTGAGTCCGCCGCAGCCGTTGGTGAGCACGAGGGACGAGCAGCCGGCCGCGGCCGCGGTGCGCACACCGTGGGCAACGGCGCGCACTCCTTTGCCCTCGTAGTAGTGGGTGCGCGATCCCAGCACGAGCGCGTGCTTGCCGCTGGCCGCGATGCGCACGGTGCGCAGGGTGGCGCCGTGGCCCTCGACGGCCGGGGCGTGGAAGCCGGGAACCTCGGCCGCCGGCACTTCGCTGATCGTCTCGCCGAGGAGGTCGGCGGCTCCGCCCCATCCGGAGCCGAGGACGAGCGCGATGTCGTGGGAGTCGATGCCCGCCGCGGAGTTGATGGTCGTGGCCGCGGCGCGGGCGGCGGCGGTAGGATCGCTTAAGTCAGTCATGACGCCAAGATTATCAAGTTCCCCACCGCCCAAGGAGCGAGCACATGCCCATTCGAGAGCTGAGCGACGGTGACGATCTGCGCCTGAACGAGGTGTTCGCCGATGCGGACACTCCGGCCGGTCATATGGCCAGATCCCTCTTCCGCCCGTCCTCGGATTCTCCGCTGATCCGCTCCGTCATCGCCGAGGTGGTCCCCGACGTTCCCGTCGGCGCTGCCGCGATCGCCGAATCCCCGCTCCACCCCCATCGGGCCTGGGTGCACGTCGAGGTCGCCGCCGAGGAGCGGGGGCACGGGCAGGGGCGAGAGCTCTTCGACGCCGTGTGCGCGGAGACTCGAGGCACCGGGCTCGAAGGTCTCGACCTGCGTGCCCGAGTTCAGGCCGGCAGTTCGGGGGAGGCCTTCGCGCAGGCGCTCGGATTCACTCCGCTGACGACGACGCGGGTGATCAAGGTCCCCGCCGGGGCCTTGCCGCCGGCCGGAGGGGGCCGGGCCGAGGACCTCGAGATCATCGCCACCGGATCGGTGAAGCTGACGAAGGCCTTCCAGGCCTGGTACACCGCCGTCAACCGTGACGATGCCGTGGGCCCGCTGACGATCGGGCAGGTGAATAACGCCTTCCTGTCCGAGGCGGCAGGGGCCCATGGTGCGGCGCTGCTGAACGGTGCGGCCGGAACCGCAGAGGCGGGCGGGCTCAGCGCCTTCGCCGTGTCCTATGCGCGCGAGGCCGACGAGGCGGCCGGAACCCTGCCGGCCGCCGGTGAGCCCGGCACCAGTGCCGGGCAGTCGGGAGACCCGTCGGGTGCCGGACAGCCGGGCGGTCAGGCCGGGTCTGCTGTCGTCGACCAGGTCGATGAGGAGGCTCCGACCGAGCTCATCCTCGGATCGATGTTCGAGACCCGTGACGATGCCGCTGACGCAGCCGGTGAGGACTTCGCCGCGGCCGTCGCCGATGCTGAGCTGCTGTTGGCTCGCCTGTCCGTCGATGCCGATGTCGTCGTCGAGGTCACGAGCGGGATGCCGGTGATCTCGGCGCTCGCCGACCGCCTGCTCGAATCGGGCACGGCAGCCGAACTCTACCGTTACGAGACGCTGACCGGGCCTGCCTCTGCCGCCGACTGATCGCAGCTATTGTCTGATCCCGGCTGATGGTGGTCGTGCTCCGATCTCGGATGATGGTTCTCGCCGGTGAACGGCGGCCAGCGGTCGCTCCTCACGCCGAACGCTTGCGCAGCAGGGATCTGACCTCTTCGACGGTGAAGATCCGAACGGCTCGGGCACGCTCCTCGGTGACGAACCATCCGGTCCCGGGCCGACCGTCGAGAGGAGCCCGTCTGATGAGCCCGAGCCCGTTGAGATCCTGGCGACTGTGCGCTCCGAGCACGAGCAGGGGCCCGAGCCCCTGGGCCTTCGACAGCGGAGAGCCGTAGCCGGGTGTGAAGCGTGTCGGCATGGTGAGCACATGGAGGCCACCGTCGAGCAGGTCCCAGTCGACCGGTTCGGACTCCCGGTGGGCGTCGTCATGGGTCGAGACCGCGGGGGTCGCCAAGCTGTGCATCAGCGCGGCGAACACACTCTTTCCGCTCTGCGAAGAACCGCGGACCGTGAGCACCGAACCGTCTTTCACCGGATCCCAGGCCACGATCTCGCCGAAGGCGTCGACGCCGATAGGGATAAGGGATGCCTGATCGGTCTCGTTGGGAAAATGAGGCGCTCCGGACAGTTCAATCGTCTCAGCGATCAGGTCCGCGACGTCGGGTCCCGAACCGCGTTCGAGACCAGACCAGCGCGGTGCGAAACCGGGCCGCACGGAACCGTCGCAACCGACGATGCCGCCAGGACCGATGGGGCCGGCAGAAGCGACAGAATCGACGGTTTCGGCCGCCCCGGTGCCGTAGGGCAGCAGCTGGACATCCGCGCCGTCGCCTCCTGCCGAGGACACGCGGGGGCCGCGGATCACGGCCCGGGCCTCGGGCCAGCGACCGGCGAACCGCTGCCGGCTGAGGCCGACGCTGAGACCGTCCTCGCCGGCCGCCGGAGGAAAGATGATCTGAGTGGAGAACCGTGAGCTCCTGCCGACTGCGTTCCGGCAGCCGGCCAGCAGCAGCACGAGCCCGGAACTCGACCCGTGGCTGAGCAGGAGCTCCAGCTGCTGGGCCCAGTGGTGGTCGAGCGAATCGAGGAGTTCGGCCCAATTGCCGCACACTAACAGGCTCGGCGGCCGTTCGGCCGTGGTCGGGCCGGAGACGAGATGGTCGAGAATGACCTGCATCCGCCATCCCGTGTCCATTCCGCAGGTGATCTCCGCCCAGTCAAGGGCCGAGGCGATCCTGCCCAAGGCGATGATGCGCCGCGTCGGTGCGGCGGCGTGAGCCATCCGCACGAGCACGGAATCCGTCATCTCCGGGTTCCCCGAAGTCAGGATCGTCGAACCGTCGACCTCGGGCTCGTAGACCCAGATCTCCTGTCGCTGCTCGGCGGGCATGTCGATGATTCCCGTGATCGCCGCGGACCTGTCCCCGGATGCTCTGTCTTCGGCTGCCCCGCCGGCACCGACCCCTGCACCGTTCAATCCTTGCACAGGGAGCATCTCCTCCGGCGAGTGAATGGGCATCTCATCGACTGAGGGAAGCGGCGGGCGCACCACCTGCCGTGGTGGTCCGGCATCGGGCATGCGAGCATCGGCGGCGACGATGCTGTCGACGCTGACGCCTCTGATCCCGCCGGTCAGGGACGGAACCGGTCCCGGACTCCAGGGCCGCATTCGAGGTCGGAGAGCCGCCTCGGCGCGGGATTCGGTGCCGAAGGGCACGGCGACGCGGAATCGGGTCACGGTCGTGCCGGTGTCCAGGCACGCGGCACCCGGTCTGTCGGCCGGCAGCGCGGCACCCGCTTCGGTGCCGATGACGTCGAAGGAATCGGTTTCGTCGCGGACCCGGAGGCAGACGCGGATGTTGATATTGGCCTTCATCTGTCCGGTGACGACGCCCAGGGGCCGCTGAGTGGCGAGGATGAGGTGGACGCCGAGCGAGCGGCCGAGAGCGGTGAGGTGTTCGAGCAGGTCAGCGGCCTGTGGATGAGCGGCCATGAGCGCATGGAATTCGTCGATGACGACGACCAGGCGCGGCGGCGGGTCGTCGAGGTCGAGGACATCGGCGCATCCGTGCTCGGCCAGCAGCCGTTCCCGGTGGGTGATCTCGGCACGCACCGAGACGAGGGCGCGGAAGGCGAGACCGGAATCGAAGTCATCGAGGACGCTGTCGGTGTGCGGCAGGTCCTGCAAGGCGGCGAAGGTGGCCCCGCCCTTGAAATCGATGAGTACGAAGCGCAGCCGCCGAGGCGGGTGGGCCAGAGCCATCGCCAGCAGCCAGGTCTGCAGCAGCAGTGATTTTCCGCTGCCCGTGGTTCCGGCGACCAGAGCGTGGGGACCGTCGCCGAACAGGTCGATGCCGACATCACCTTGTTCGCCGCGCCCGATGACGGCGGCTCCCGGCGCGGTTCGCCTCCACCGTTCGATGATCGCCTCCGGGGCGTCGTCGCAGAGTTCGCCGAGGCCGTGGCTGGGCCACGGCTGCGGTTCCTGCCCGGTCTGCGGGCGCCGATGGACGGCGACGAACCGAGCGGCCGGCATGAGAGAGGCGACCATCGGGCGGCCGGGGACCGGGCCGCGAGGTGCTGTCGATGTGCTCGTGCGCGCCTGCGCCAGTGTGCCCAACGCTATCGAGACCGAACTCGCGGTGTGCGGGCCGCAGAGAGTGAGAACCGCCGGGTGCGCTGTCTCATCGAGTCGGATGTCGATGGGCTCTCCGGTCGCCTGTCCGTGTCGGGGCGGGGAGGAGGGGGCGACGTCGGTGCCCAGGCCGGTGCCGGCCAGCTCGGGCAGCTGCGCGAGTTCGGCGGACAGGCGCCAGGAGCAGCAGGGGTCGGAGAGCCAGGCGAAGGCCATGGTGCGCAGCTGTTCGGCCTCTCCTGTCACGGTCACAGCCGTGCTCATCGGGTCGATCCGGATCGGCACCGATTCCAAGACGACCCGACCGTCGACATGATCGACGCCCTCTTGCAGCTCCTCGGCGATGGTGAGGTCGCTGAGGATCGCCCCGAATCCCAAGCACAGGCCCGCGGAGGCGAAGACCGTGCGACGCTGGGCGGCCTCGAGCTCGCTCAGTCTGGAGCAGGCCTCTGACTCAGCCGCGTGGCGTTCGTGTCGGCACTGCTCGCAGTCCTGGGCGTAGCGCCTCTTCTCCACGAGGTAGGCGACGTAGCCGGAGATCGGGGCGGAGATGCTGAAGAGCAGGAACCACCACATCCCTGTGACCACGGCCAGCACCACTCCGATGCCGATGGGGATGAGGAAGGTCCACCATTGCGGAGGACGGGCCGGCCGGGGGTCGTCGATCGTCTTCGGGGCGATGTGGATGTCCTCGCCCCGGTGCGGCGGTGGGGACCTCACCGGTGGGGCGCTTCCTGGCTTTGGTGCGACTCCCGGGGCGAGGACAGTGGCACCTCGGCGGATGGATTCCTGGCCGCCGGCGGCGTTGATCGCCAGAGGTGTCGGTGTTCGGGAGAGGCAGGGGTCGATGATCGTCAGGGAGGAGTCATGGGGCAGTCGGCTCAGCTGCGCCCGCCGCGGGTCGACAGTGAGCGTGAAGCCCGAATCGGGTCCGGCGAGGACGACCACGGAGGCCGGTTCGGACTCGGTCCCGGGCTGGGCCGCGTCTGCTGTGGTCCGCAGGTCTTGTGCGCCGATGACGGTGATGGGGTTGAGGCTCTGCCAGTGGCCCCAGGTGATGGTCTCGAGGCTGCGGTCGCCGAGGCGGTTGCCCTCGAGGAGGTCATCGGGCCCGAGCGCGGGACCGAAGAGGGCGCGGAAGACCTCGAGCGCCGGTTGAGTCGATTCGGCTTCGATGCGGGTGCTCTCCACGTCTCCGTTCATCTCGATCCGGTGGACGAGTCCCAGAGTTCTCATGAGCACAGGCTGTCCCGGCCGCGAGGCGGTGGCAAGGAGCCGATGAGCCCCTGTGCACGGAGGGCGTGCGTCCACAGGGCGAGTGCGTGCGAGTGGCCGGGACATCCACAGGATACGGCGGCCGAGTGCCGGACGCGCTTGCCGACCCGGGCACGGTCGCCGACCCGGTCAGGACACTGGCCCGGGCACGGTCGCGAACGCGGGCAGGATGGCGCCCCGGTCAGGACACTGATCCGGTCAGGACAGGCGGAGGGCGCCCCTGGCGTAGGCCGTGGCGTGGAGGTCGATGAGTCCGGGCATAAATGGGGACAGCAGCGCCGGTGAGTAGCGGGCGTGGATCCGGATCCGCACCGAGTGCGCTCCGTCGGCGTCGGCGCTCAGCCGCAGGTCGTGCATGTCCGGCGGCGTCGGGACGGCGGAGAGATAGCGGCCGGCGGCACGCTTCGCCGCGGGTGGTGAGAACACGAGACCCGGCTTCTCACCGGGGGCGGGTTCGAAGGAGTCCGAAGCCGCCAGGGCCGCGGAGTCGGCGAGTCCCTGAAGCTGCCGCCGAGCCATGTGCAGATCGGTCAGCGCCGCGATGAGGAACGCCAGCAGCAAGGCGATGACGACGAAGCCGATGGCCAGGGGCGTGATCGATCCGGCGTCCGACTCGTGGGTGGGCTCCTCGGTCATCTCATCCGGCTCCTGTGGCGACGACATCGGTGTGGCTGGCCCGCAGAGTGATGTGTGGGGCATGATCGGGGCCGAAGATGAGCGGGAGGCCGGGCAGCGACACGCGAGTCTCGACCCGTGCGGTGACGAGGGATCCGGCGTGTCCACAGGGTCCGGCGCACGAGTAGGTGATCGACGACGGGGAGCCGTCGAGTCCGAAGTCGGCGAAATGCATCTTCGCCACGGCCTCGGCTCGCGCCTCCGATGGGTTCGCGTCGCGGGCCGCGATCCGGGAGGCCGAGATCGCGGCCGAGGTCGTCGCATAGCTGGCCGCCTGCATCTGGGAGAGGGTGAGCATGAGGTAGATGACGGGAATGAGCAGGACGATCGAGGCGAAGATGAATTCGATGACCGCGGTCCCGGAATCCGGCGGCTCGGTCGTGGGGTCGGGGTCAGTCACGGTCGACGTCCTCGACGACGGAGCGGCCATGCAGCTGCCAGACCTCGGCGGGTCCCCACAGGCCGAGGACAGGCAGCGGAGTGCTCACACTGACGTCGACGATCTCGACCTGTCCGCGCCGTGAGGTCGAGACGGTGACCTTCTGCGCATAGCGCTCGCCGATGGACACGCGGATGAGCTCGGCGGTGAGCCTCTGTCCGTCGCGTGGGCTCTGATCGGCCAGGCTCGCCTGTCTGGCTCCTGCGATGGCCGAGTCGATGACCGTGTTGCGCACGTGGATGACCAGACCGATCTGCAGAGCCCCGGCCAGGATCAGTGCCAGCAGTGAGGCGACGAGGGCGAACTCGGCGACGGCCGAACCCGAGTCGGCGCCCTCGCCTCCGGGGCGCTCGCCGCCGGCACATGCCCTTCGGTCCGACACCAGGCGGGCGCGCACGCGGTCCACGTCTGCGAACACCGCCGATCACCCGGCTCCGCGGACCTTATTCATGGCGTCCTGGAACATCGAGGTGAAGGCCTCACCGGCCAGTGCCCACAGGGCGACGACCAACCCTGCGGTCATCAGAGTGATGAGGACCCACCCGGGCACATCGCCACGATCGGGCGGATCGAAATCGGGGACGAAATCAGAGCTGGGGCCGGGACCGAGACCGGGGTCGGTCACCTCGGTGCTGGTCTTCCCGCCTCGGCGATCGAACCCTCCCGCGACCAGCCCGAGCACGAGCGGGATGAGTCGGTAGCTGAACTGACGGAACATGGTCTCTCCTTCTTCGGGGGTGATCAGGGCGTGGGAATCGAGGCGATCAGGGGCTGAGGTCGAGCACGGTCAGGGACGGGAACACGGCGAAGATGACGGTGACCGGCAGGACGAAGACGACGACGGGGATCAGCATTCCGATCTCCTTCCTGCCGGAGAGCTCGAGCAGGCGCCGTCGCGACTGCTCACGCACATCTGCCGCCTGGGACCGCAGCACCTCGGCCAGGGGAGTGCCGCGAGTCATCGACACCGCGAGCCCATCGACGAACTGGACGATCTCGGGGATGGCGATCCGCGTGGCCATGCCGTCGAGGGCCTCGACCAGCGGCGTTCCGGTGCGTGTGGCGGAAAGCGCGGCGCGCAGCTCGTCGACGAGGTCTCCCGAACAGGTCCGGCACACGCGTTCGAGCGCCTCGACGATCCCCTCACCTGCGGTGATCGACAGGGCAAGCAGCTCGGCCACGGTGGGGAACTCGGCCAGCACACGGGCTTCATGGCTCTTGATGGCCTGGCTCAGACGCCAATCGTTGAACACGTGCCCGGCGATGCCGCCGCTGATGAGGAGGACGAGAGTGACGATGGGGGAGAAGCCCCGCTGGGCCGACAGCAGCCCGGCCAGGCCGCCGGCGACGATCATCCCGACCAGGATGCTCAGCACCTGATCGATGCGGAAGCGTTCGAGCGTGGCATTTCCGCCGAGGCGGTCGATGCGCTGCCGGAGTGTGGCGTCGGTGGTGATGCGCGATGTGATCCACAGGGTCGAGGTCAGCAGCGCGGACTTCGTCAGGCCGACGAAACCCTGCGATCGGGGCGTCGGCGGAGCGTAGACGTCGACCAGGGACTCCTGATCGCGCAGATAGGGAGAGATCCGCGAGGACAGGGTCGGCCGGCGCAGCGGCGGAAGGGAGAGGACGAACAGGCACAGCGCCAGACCGTTGAAGAGCCCGAGGCCGAGCACGGGCAGCTGATCGCCGAGGATGCTCATGCCGCCTGCCCGCCCCGCCGGTTCCCGCCCGGCCGGTTCCCGTCGACGACCGGCCCGCCTCGGCCGGTGACGGTCTGTGCCGAGGTGCCGAGCGTGGTGAACCCGGTGGGACTCTGCGCATCATTCTCGCCCGCGGCGTCGGCGAACCGTCTGCTCGCTGAGCTGAGCGAGGAGCCTTCGATCACCCGCGGCTCGGTCGGCAGGCGGCCGATGCGCTTCATCGCCTGATAGGCGAGCAGTGAGACGACGAAGCCCGCGGCCAGCAGGATCAGCCCGGTCCGGGAATTGTAGGCGGCGGCCGTCTCCGGCCTGGTCGAGAGGAACGCGAGCACCGCCCAGGGCGCGGCGACGGCCAGGCGGGCACCGTTGACGGTCCACTGCTGCCGGGCGGTCAGCTCGTTGCGGGTGCGTGCATCATCGCGGACGAACTGGGCCAGGGCCCGCAGCATGGTGCCCAGATCGCTGCCGCCGACCTGCCGAGTCACGCTCAGTGCCACGACGATGCGGTCGGCCACCGGATCGGCCGCGACCTGGCGGAACCTCTCGAGCGCCAGAGCGAAGGAACCGCTGGCCCGGTGCTCCTCCGCGAAGACCTCGAACAGGGGCCGCAGGGGTTCGGGCCCACGGTGGGCCAAGGAACTGAGCGCCTCGGGCAGGGAGAGCCCCGCACGGACACCGGAGTTCAGATGGTCGAGGGTCTCCGGCCACAGTTCGCGTCGCATCACCTCACGACTGCGCGCCCGATGCTGCAGGAGACGATGCGGCAGCCAGGAGCCGAAGAGGCCGAAGCACAGAGCGATCGCCCAGGAGCCGGTGAGCACGGTGGAGAGGACGGAGACGAAGCCGAAGACGATGACCGAGATGAGCAGCAGATGCCCGGGTCGCAACCGGGGGAAGCCTGCCCCGGTGAGCATATCGTCGAGCTCGCGCACCCATCGCCGCTGCGTCCGCCCGCCCGTCGGGCGCGGCCACAGGGACATCCAGATGAGGAACAGACCGGCACCGAGGCAGGCGCCGATGAGCAGAGCGTACTGCGAATAGCTCATGCCGCCTCCAGAATGGCGTGCAGATCCCGACCGACGGCGGCGAACCGTTCGCCGAGGTGGCCGAATCCCTGACCGCGAACGAGCTGACCGCGCGGGGAGTGGAAGATCGTATCGAGTTCGACGACATCGCCTTCGATACCGCCGGGAACGGCGCAGATCTCGCTCACGCGCCGGATCCCGGACGGATCCCGGCGCAGATGGACGACAACGTCGAGGCTGACCGCGACGGTGGGAACGACGAACGCGGAGGAGATGTTCGACCCGGCCAGCAGGGGCAGAGTCGAGATCTTCGTGATCGCCGCTCGTGCGGAGTTCGCGTGGATGGTGCCCATCCCGGGCAGGCCCGAATTCAACGCCACGAGGAGGTCGAGGCTCTCGGCCTCACGGACCTCGCCGACGATGATGCGAGTCGGTCGCATGCGCAGGGCCTCTTTGACCAGGGCCCGGAGGGAGACCTCACCGGTGCCTTCGAGCGAGGGCTGTCGGCACTGCATCGGAACCCAGTCGCGGCTGGGCAGATTGAGTTCGAAGACCTCTTCGCACGAGATCGTGCGCTCCCGGGCCGGAATCGATCCGGCCAGGGCATTGAGCATGGTGGTCTTGCCGGCCTGAGTCGCCCCCGAGACGAGGATGTTCGCACCGGAGGCCACGGCCGCGTCGAGGAACTCGGCGGCACCGGGGGTCAGCGAGCCGTTCGCCACGAGATTCGCGAGACTGCGCGGACGGGCGATGAACTTGCGGATGTTCACCGCCGGGTGGGTCCGGGTGATGTCCGGCAGCACCACATGCAGACGCGACCCGTCGGGCAGCATGGCGTCGACGAACGGCTGGGACAAGTCGACACGGCGGCCGGATGTCCGCAGCATCCGCTCGATGAGGTCGTCGAGCTCACCGACGCTCAGCTTCGTCGTCGTCAGCTGGTGGACTCCGTCGACGGCGATGAAGACCTCACTGGGGCTATTCACCCAGATCTCCTCGACGCGGTCGTCATCGAAGTAGTCCTGCAGGGCGCCGAATCCCGAGAGCTGATTGTCGATGTGGCGGAAGGTCGCTTCCTTGTCCTCGAGGACAGGCAGATCGGCGACGAGGCTGCGTTCGTCGTATTCGGCGATGACGGTGCGAATGAGCTCGCGGGATCGCTGAATATCGGCGCGTGGGTCCACGTCGAGATCTCTGATCCGTTTGTGAACCTCGCTGGTGATGACTTCGGTGGCTTCCACGTTGAACCCTTGCCCAGATCATTCGAGTGACAGCGAGAACTGCTGTTCAACCTATCTGTAGTCGAATGGAGAATCCAGTGATTTCTCCAATCTGTGGATAACTTATGAACGCCGTCGAAAACCCCGCTGATGTAGTTACAGAATGTGAGTTTCGTTGATGCGAACAGCCCGGGCGGTGGGAGGCCGGGCCCTTGAATGGGGCAGACCGTGCCCTTGCGCGGGGTCGGGGACTGGTATAGATTTTCCTCACCATTCCTTCCGGCGACGTGGCCTGGACCTCCGTCTCCGGTGGGACGGACACGAGCCGCGTCGCCGGTGGGATGAATAGGATCTCCCGCCGGCGGCGCTTGTGGCATCGACCATGGGCCGGGCGCGCCGGACCACGCACTGTTTATTACAATGGGAACCGTGAAAAACAATCGCGGCGACGCAGACGACTGTGCAGATCAGGATCCGGCGGCGCTCGGGCCCGAACCGGCGGTTCCGCAGGCAGGACTGACCCCGGCGGTCGCCTTCGTGCACGAGCACCTCGCCTCCCAGGCGGGTGCCGTGACGATCTCGGCCCTGGCGGCCATGACCGGTCTGCATCAGAACACCGTGCGCGAGCACCTGGACCAGCTCGTCGAGGCCGGTGCGGCCACGAAGACCAAGGCCGCATCGACCGGCCGGGGACGCCCGGCCTGGCTGTATCGAGCCACGGGCTCCCCGCGGACGGGAACCTCCGAATACCTCGGTCTGGCCTCGGTGCTGGCCGCACACATCGACCGCACGAGCGCGAATCCGCGCGAAGACGGAATCGCAGCCGGAGTCGACTGGGGCCGTGACCTCGCCCGGGAGGCCGCCGAAGACCGCGCCGCCGCTGAGTCGGTGCCCGGCGACGAGGCGGATCCTGTCGACGCCGAGGCGGAGCC
Source organism: Candidatus Brevibacterium intestinavium (assembly GCA_019117545.1). Lineage (GTDB taxonomy): Bacteria > Actinomycetota > Actinomycetes > Actinomycetales > Brevibacteriaceae > Brevibacterium > Brevibacterium intestinavium. Next base: position 534 of record DWZN01000059.1, on the reverse strand, counting down.
CGGCGGCGCTGCTGCGAGTTCTTCCGCTTTCGAGGGGATCTCGGCCGCCGCGGAAACGGTCACCCTGCTCGACGAGCTCGGGTTCGCCCCTGAACCCGTTGGAGCTGATGCGTCCCCGAGCGTCGAGGCCCCCACCGAACGGCGCAGCTACCGGCTGACACGGTGCCCGCTGCTCGAAGCCGCCCACGAGCACCCCGACATCGTCTGCGGAGTCCACCTCGGACTGGTCCGCGGAGCCCTCGAGGTCTTCGGTGACCCCGCGGCCGAGAGCGAACTCGAACCCTTCTCCGAACCCGGGGCCTGCCGCCTGCACCTGCAGGACAGCACGGCCGGCACCGCCGAGGCGGCGGGTGGCTCGACAGAGGCTCCGGCCGGCACTGCCGAGACCTCAGCCGGCACCGCCGAGACGCCGAAATCCGGTCGAGGGGCCGAGCAGTGATCCGCCGCCTCGCCTTCCTCATCCCCGCCGGACTGGCCATGCTCGCCGGCCTCGACGCCGCCCTGCTCCTCCTCGGAGTCTGGGCTCCGGTGAGC
>DWZN01000058.1 GCA_019117545.1 Candidatus Brevibacterium intestinavium | reverse complement strand
GGGGCCTTCACCTTCGAGATCGACGCCGAGGCCCCCGAGGGGGTTCACACCTTCCGCACCGGCCAGCTCTACATCGTCATCGATCCCGAGCGAGGTGGGAACGAAGCCTACCTGGCCCGCGTTCGGGGATTCATCGATATGCTCCGGGACGCCGGAATGGACCGACTGCCCGGCGATCGTCGCTATGCCAATCGCGCCGAGGCGGCCGAGGCCGGAATCCCCGTCACCGACACCATTCGCGCGCTGCTCGACTGAACGGAAACGGCGGAGGAGACCGCGCGCGGTATCGATCTCAACCGTGCATCCGCCACCACAGCAGCGCGACGTGCAGTGCCGTGCGCGACTCCGCATCGTCGAGAGAGACGCCGAGGCGGTCCTGCAGCTTCGCGATCCGAGCGTAGAGCGCGGGTCGGGACAGGTATCCGGCTCGCGCCATCGCGGACTTGTTCCCACCATGGGCGAGGTGGAGACCGAGGAGATCCAGCAGCTCCTCGTCGGCGGTGTCCCCGAGCAGCGGTCCGAGCTCGCCCTCGGCGAAGGCCCGCAGCCGCGAGTCCTCGGCCAGCAGCGACAGCAGACCGCGCAGGCGGACGTCCGATGAGCGGTAGAACGAGCGTCGGCGGACGTCGAGGGTGGAGGCGACCTCGGCGACCTGGGCGGCGGCCTCGAGCCGGGCGACCGCCCGGCGCAGGGACGTGCTGGCCCGACCGACCCCGACGACCCGTCCTTCCGCGGGTCCCTCGAGCTCGGCGAGGACATCGGTGAGGACGGCCTCGGGCTCATCACGCGCAGCAGGCCGAGGCTTGCGCGCCGTCGTCCGGCCGGCCGGAGCCAGAACGAACCCGAAGACTCCCGCCTGCAGGCTGGTCATCAAGCAGCACAGCCCAAGACGCGCGACGGCGGCGACGATCTCCTGAGTCAATCCGCGCTCCTGCAGCTGGATGCGCGTCGGATCGGCCTCCTCACCCCGATCGAGGCGGACGACGACCGGGATGAGTTCGGCTCCCTCGGCGGGGGAGAAGCCCAGGGACCGCGCGCGCTGCAGCGCCGCATGTTCGTCGAGGCCATCGGAGTCCGAGATCTCCCGGATCAGTCCGCTCTGCGCCTGCAGCAGCAGATCCTGTTCGTCACGGTCGGCCATGCGGGTCAGCGTCAGAGCCTCGCCGGCGCGTTCGATGATCTGATCGAGGGCCGCGCTCGTCTCCGTCGGACTCGGCACGACGAGCCGACCCCACCGGCGAGCACTCAGTCCGACGGGAGTCTGCCTCCAGCGCGCCGCCTCACCGACCCCGGGCGCCGTGGCCCTGCCGGTGACCAGGTCCGCCCACTTCTGGACCAGCGACTGGGAGTCCCGGCCGGCATGGGCGAGAACGCGATGGGAGACATCCTCGAGGACCACGGGCACCGCCAGCAGTTCGGCCGTGCGATCGACGATCGTCTGCGCGCTCGCCCGCTCCAGGCTCAGCCGGGTGTAGGTCTCGTGGATCTCCCGTGCGTGCTCGAGCCGGGACAGCTGCTGAGCCAGGAGCCGACGGTGGGCGAGTTCGGTGATCCTGACGAACTTGACCCGTCGCGGCAGCAGGACGATCGGCAGTGAGCGCCCCGCCGCGGCCGCGCGCACGATCGTGCTCGCCTGCTCATCAGGGGCCGAGTCCTCGTCGACGAGCTCGACGATCGTTCCGGCGGCGCCGACTGTCTCGAGCTGGTCGAAGAACTCCGACATCGCCGCGGCCGAGCGGCGGAATGTGGTGGCCGTGGTGAGCACGAGCTCCCCGCCTTCGAGGAAGCGCTCGACGTGCTCGGAATCGGCGATGTGGACCCATCGGATGGTCCTCGACAGCTCGTCCTCGCCCGCGAGCACCTCGGGCGCGGCACTGCTGACCTCCCCGAATTCGAGCAGGCCGGCGATGCTCAGCGATCCCTCGCCCGAATCCTGTTCGGCCGTGCCCGGCGAGCCCTCCTCAGCCATGCCCGGCGAGTGCTTCCCGGCCGCCGTCGAGTCGGTGTGCCGCGCGAATGATCGAGCGTCCATTGACACAGTGTAAGGCCACTGGCTCGTGTTATTACAGTCTGACACTACTGCGAACGGCAGCGACGACGGAAGATGGAGCCAGCCGACCCATCGACGACGAAGAAGGACACCGATGCCCACTCTCTCCCATTGGATCAACGGACAGACCGTCACCGCGAGCACCGACACCCGCCTCGGCGATATCACGAACCCCGCCACCGGCGTCGTCAGCGGCCAGGTGGCGCTCGCTTCGAAGGCGACCGTGGAATCGGCGATCACCGCCGCCGCCGAGGCGTTCCCCGCCTGGCGCGACACCTCGCTGGCGAAGCGGACGAGCGTCCTGTTCGCCTTCCGCGAGCTGCTGAATGCGCGCAAGCAGGAACTGGCCGAGATCATCACCGCCGAACACGGCAAGGTCGTCTCCGATGCCCTCGGTGAAGTCGCCCGCGGCCAGGAAGTCGTCGAATTCGCCTGCGGCATCGCCGCCCACCTCAAGGGCGGTCACACGCAGAACGCCTCGACGAACGTCGACGTCCACTCGCTGCGCCAGCCCCTGGGCGTGGCCGCGATCATCTCGCCATTCAACTTCCCGGCCATGGTGCCGATGTGGTTCTTCCCCGTGGCCATCGCCGCCGGCAACACCGTCGTGCTCAAGCCCTCGGAGAAGGACCCGACGGCGGCGAACTGGATCGCCGAGCTGTGGAAGGAAGCGGGCCTTCCCGACGGCGTATTCAACGTCGTCCACGGTGACAAGGAAGCCGTGGACACGCTCCTGACCAGCCCCGAGGTCGCCTCGGTGTCGTTCGTCGGATCGACCCCGATCGCGAAGTACGTCTATGAGAACGGCACCGCCGCCGGCAAGCGCGTCCAGGCCCTCGGCGGGGCGAAGAACCACATGCTGGTCCTGCCCGACGCCGATCTCGACCTCGCCGCCGACGCCGCCGTCAACGCCGGCTACGGTGCCGCCGGTGAACGCTGCATGGCGATCTCCGTGGTCGTGGCCGTCGACTCGATCGCCGATGAGCTCGTGGCAAGGATCGCCGAGCGCACCCGCACTCTGCGCATCGGCGACGGCAGAGGCGAACCGGATATGGGCCCGCTGGTGACCGCCGCCCACCGCGACAAGGTCTCCGGCTACATCGACGCGGGAGTCGAAGCCGGCGCGAAGCTCGTCCTCGACGGACGCGAGCACGACCACACGGACGGCTTCTTCCTCAACCCGACCCTGTTCGACGAGGTCACGACCGATATGTCGATCTACACCGACGAGATCTTCGGCCCCGTGCTCGCCGTCGTCCGCGTCCCCGGCTACGACGAAGGACTCGACCTCATCAACGCCAATCCCTACGGCAACGGCACCGCGATCTTCACCAATGACGGCGGTGCGGCCCGGCGCTACGAGAACGAGGTCGAGGTCGGCATGGTCGGCGTCAACGTCCCGATCCCCGTGCCGGTGGGCCACTACTCCTTCGGCGGATGGAAGAACTCGCTGTTCGGCGACACCCACGCCTACGGCGAAGAGGGAGTCCACTTCTTCACCCGCGGCAAGGTCGTGACCTCACGCTGGCTCGACCCCAGCCACGGAGGTCTCAACCTCGGATTCCCCACCAACGACTGAAGTCTCGCGCACTCGGACCCACCTCGGCGAAGGAGCAATCATGACAACGACGACCCCAGAACACACGCAGGCGGCGACGGCGGCCGAGACGATCGGTGAGGAACGCCTCGCGGCCGGGCGGCGGGCCCACGAACTCGATCGAGCGCACGTCTTCCACTCCTGGCAGGCGCAGGGACCGTTCCAGCCGATGACGATCGTCGATGCGGCCGGCCCCTATGTCTGGGACGGTGAGGGGCGGAAGCTGCTCGACATGTCATCACAGCTGGTCAACACGAACATCGGGCACCAGCACCCGGCCGTCGTCGCGGCCATTCAGGCCCAGGCGGGCACGCTGTGCACGATCGCCCCGCAGCACGTCAACGAGGCCCGCTCCGAAGCGGCCAGACTCATCGCCGAGCGCACCCCGGGCGATCTCGACCACGTGTTCTTCACCAACGGCGGGGCCGACGCGAACGAGCACGCGATCCGCATGGCCCGGCTGCACACGGGACGGACGAAGGTGCTCTCGGCCTACCGCAGCTACCACGGCGGCACCCAGCTGGCCGTCAATGTCACCGGCGACCCCCGTCGCTTCGCCAACGACTATTCGGCCGAGGGCGTCGTCCACTTCATGCCCGCCTACCAATACCGTTCGCACTTCTCCTCGACCTCGGAGACGGAGGAGACGCAGCGGGCGCTGGCCCATCTCGAGGACATGATCACCCTTGAGGGCCCGGACAACATCGCCGCCCTCATCCTCGAGACCGTTCCGGGCACGGCCGGGATCTACGCCCCTCCGGCCGGATACCTCGAAGGCGTGCGCGAGCTGACGGCCCGCTACGGGATCGTCTTCATCGCCGACGAGGTGATGGCCGGGTTCGGACGCACCGGACGCTGGTTCGCCGTCGACCACTGGGACGTGACACCGGATCTCATCACCTTCGCCAAGGGCGTGAACTCCGGTTACGTCCCACTCGGCGGAGTGGCGATCTCCGATGCGATCTTCGAGACCTTCCGCGACCGCGCCTACCCCGGCGGGCTGACCTACTCGGGGCATCCGCTGGCCTGCGCGGCGGCGGTGGCGACGATCACCGCGATGGAGACCGAGGGCATGGTCGACAACTCCGACCGCCTCGGCGCCGAGATCATCGGTCCGACGCTGCGGGAATTCGCGCAGCGCCACCCCTCGATCGGGGATGTGCGCGGCATGGGGTGCTTCTGGGCGGTCGAACTCGTCAAGGACCGGACGACGAAGGAACCGCTGGCCGCCTACGGTGGCAGCTCACCGGAGATGAACGAGGTCATCGCCGCGCTCAAGGCTGACGGTGTGCTTCCGTTTGCGAACTTCAACCGGATTCACGTCGTCCCGCCGCTGAATACGCCTGACGACGACCTCCGGTTCGGGCTCGCCGCGCTCGACCGGGCCCTCGACGTCGCCGATCGCTTCGTCACGGAGTGAGCCGGATTCGGGCCTGATCGGCGATATTCGCGTCCACGGACCCCTTCGGACTGTGACAGTTCTTGCACTCGTCCAGACGATGGGGTCCGTTTGCGCATGTCAGAAGTGAACATCCGGTGAACGAGGTGGAGTATGGTCGAACTGCGGATGAAGATCAGCAGAACTGGGAGGTAGACTTCTGCGGGATAGTGATCGCTGGCCGCCAGTCGAATCATCCACGGTCCGAATAGTGTCTACACCCAAGGTCGATTAGTGGAAATCATCTTCGTCGTCGTGCTTGTCATAGCACTGGCACTGTTCTTCGACTTCACCAATGGCTTTCACGATACAGCCAATGCCATGGCCACTCCGATCGCCACGGGAGCGATCAAACCCAAAACGGCGGTCACTCTCGCCGCGATCCTCAACCTCGTCGGTGCCTTCCTCTCCACGGAGGTGGCCAAGACCATCTCCGGCGGAATCATCAGAGAAGGCAATGGGGGAGTCCAGATCACCCCCGACTTCATCCTCGCCGGACTCATCGGCGCGATCATCTGGAACATGGCCACCTGGCGCTTCGGCCTCCCGTCCTCGTCGTCCCACGCGCTCTTCGGCGGCCTCATCGGTGCGGCCATCGTCGGCGCCGGACTCAACTCCGTCGATTTCGGAGTGTTCCTGTCCAAGGTCGTCATCCCGGCGCTGGCAGCCCCGATCATCGCGGGCGTCAGCGCCTATATGTGCACCCGCATCGCCTATGCGATCACTCGCCGCAACGAGGAGGGCAAGACCGCTCGCCGGGCTCCCTTCAAGTACGGACAGATCTTCTCCTCTTCGCTGGTGGCGCTGTCGCACGGGACGAACGATGCGCAGAAGACGATGGGCGTGATCACCCTCGTGCTCGTCTCCGCGAATCTGCAGGAGCAAGGGACCGGCCCGCACATCTGGGTCATCACCTCGTGTGCCCTGGCGATCGCGCTCGGCACCTACATCGGCGGCTGGCGCATCATCGACACCCTCGGCACGAAGCTGACGACGGTCAAGGCCGCTCAGGGTCTGTCGGCCGAGACCTCGACCGCCGCCGCCATTCTCGCCTCGTCGCACCTCGGCTTCGCCCTGTCGACGACGCAGGTGGCCTCCGGTTCGGTCCTCGGTTCGGGCCTGGGGCGCAAAGGCGCCGACGTCCAGTGGTCGACGGCCGGACGCATCGCCTCGGGGTGGCTGCTGACGATTCCCGCTGCCGCCATCGTCGGCGCGGTCGCCGCCGGCATCGCACACCTGGGGACGATCGGCATCCTCATCGACACCGCCATCGCCGTGGTCGTCGTCCTCTGGATCTACCTGAGTTCGCGTCAGGTCGAAGAGACTGACCTCTCGGGCTTCGACACCGTCGGCGAGGCCGTCAATATCCGCGGTCGCAAGCGCAAGCTGCGCAAGGACCGCAACCGCAAGCGAGCCATGGCCAAGCGGAAGGCCCGCCGCGAGGCATGGGAGGAGAAGCAGGCGGCCAAGGAGAAGCGTCGCGCCGCTCGGAAAGCGAAGAAGAACGGATCCGTCGCAGACACCGAGGCCGAGTCCGGCGCGAGCTCCGGCAAGGGTACGGACTCCGCCAAGGGCGCGAAGGCCGGCAAGGGCGCGAAGGCCGAGTCGACGGCGGCCGGCACGTCAGCGGATTCGGGCGCCTCTTCGACCGGGGCCGATGCGAGCGATAAGGGAGACGCGAAATGATCGAATGGAGCTCGTTCCTCATCGTTGCCGCCGCGACCTGGATCTCGGCAGTCATCGTCATCACGCTGTTCTCCACGGCGGTGCGGATGCGCGCCTCGCACCTCGATCGGGTCGAGGAGGGGCGCAGAAGTCCTGCGCTTCAGTTCGCCTACTGGGCGGTCTTCGGCATCTGCGGACTCGTCGTCATCCTCGGCGTCTACCTCATCGTCCCCGCACTGCACGGAGCCTGAGCCTCAGGCACGGCCCGTTCCGGAGTTTGCGGTCGCACCAGGGCACTTGCGCCTCCCGGCCAGAGCCCCTCGCGGTATTTTCGACGCCCGGGGCTGCCGCCTTGGCAGGTGCTCTTCGCGGCATGAACTCGCATCGGGCACCTTTGGCCGCGATTCCTACCGTTGCACTGGTGCGCAACGTCTCTTCGGAGACGTATTGTGGCGCATAGTCTGAGATGCCGCTGATGGTGGACGCAATTTCCGGGAAGCGGCCCTCGAGATGCGGCCGACTCGTCCACGACCCGGCACCAAGACGAGGCATCTACACTCGACCTGTGACAATTCGACAGAATGACCCTGGGCTTTCTGCAGATCTGCTCAAGGAAATCGCCCGGGTCGATCACCGCCGCCTCGACCGGTGGACCGCGGAAATGCGCCGCAATGGTCGCGTGGTGCTGCGGACGAACTTGTTCAAGACGATTGTGTGGGGCCTCGTCTGCTGGCTGTTCGTCGGAGCGAGCATCGTGATGTTCACCGTCAATGCGGGCTCATGGAACCCGCTGTCCGAAGACTTCGGCGGTTGGCTGGTGTTCTTCTTCTTGCTGGTGTTCGCCGCGGGTTTTGTGCTGTTCGGCCTGGGCGCAGTGCTGTGGACATTCATCTTTCCCCTCGTGCGACCGCAGCTGGTCGTGTCGCGGTGGGGTGTGGAAGCCTCGTGGTGGAAGCCCGGCGGACGGACGATACGGTTCGCGGCCCCGTGGACGGGCATCGTCAGCCTGGGCGGACAGTTTCTGCCGAGGAGATGGCCGATGCCGGACGGGCTGATCGTGACGATCACTGCTCACGGGACCACCGCTGATCAGAACAGGTTGATGGGCAGGAAACCGGCGATGGTCACCCACCGCGTATCGACCATGCTTCACGGGCGCTCGCGTGATGTGCTGGCATTTCTCGTGCAGGTGAGAGGGGCGCCCCCGGGGCAGAGCTGAGTCCGTTCCGCGCCACCTCAACGGGACACGAAGATCCCCCAACCACCTCGGCGGCGGTTGGGGGATCCTCAGCGGCCGGAGGGCTCAGGCCCTCAGGGGCTCAATCAAGCGAATCGGCCCGGACCGGCGAGCCGATGCGACTCAGGCCAGGCCGAGGCGCTCGCGGAGCTTGTCGACCTCATTGCGCAGTTCGGTCGGAACCGAATCGCCGAGCTCGGCGTACCATTCCTCGATGAGTCCGAGTTCGGTCTCCCACTCCTCGGGCTTGATGGCCAGTGCCTTGCGCAGCTGCTCGTCGGTGAAGTCGAGACCCTCTGTGTCCAGACCGCCCTCGACCGGGGTCAGGCCCAGCGGGGACTCGACGGCCTCGGCGGTGCCGGCCACGCGCTCGAAGATCCACTTGAGGACGCGCGAGTTCTCGGAGAATCCGGGCCACAGGAACGAGTTGTCGTCATCGCGACGGAACCAGTTGACGTAGAAGATCTTCGGCAGCTGAGCACCTTCGGTGTTGCCGATGTCGAGCCAGTGCTGGAGGTAGTCACCGACGTTGTAGCCGATGAACGGGCGCATGGCCATGGGATCGCGGCGGACGACGCCGACGGCCCCGGTGGCGGCGGCCGTGGTCTCCGAGGACAGCACCGAACCCATGAACACGCCGTGCGTCCAGTCCTTGGTCTCGGTCACCAGCGGCATCGTGGTCTTGCGACGACCGCCGAAGAGGATGGCCGAGATCGGCACACCGTTCGGGTTCGTCCACTCCGGGGCCAGCGTGGGGACGTTCGCGATCGGGGTGCAGAAGCGCGAGTTCGGGTGAGCGGCGGGAGTCTCGGACTCGGGAGTCCAGTCGTTGCCCCTCCAGTCGGTCAGATGCGCCGGCGTCTCGTCGGTCTTGCCTTCCCACCACACATCTCCGTCGTCGGTCAGAGCGACGTTGGTGAAGATGTTGCCGCCGGCCTCGATGGCGCGCATCGCGGTCGGGTTCGTGGTGTAGCCGGTGCCCGGCGCGACGCCGAAGAGACCGAATTCGGGGTTGACGGCGTAGAGCTGACCGTCGGCGCCGAAGCGCATCCAGGCGATGTCGTCACCGAGAGTCTCGGCCTTCCAGCCGGGGATGGTCGGTTCGATCATGGCGAGGTTGGTCTTGCCGCAGGCCGAGGGGAACGCGGCGGCGATGTACTTGACCTCACCCTCCGGGCTGGTCAGCTTGAGGATGAGCATGTGCTCGGCCAGCCAGCCTTCGTCGCGAGCGATCGCCGAGGCGATGCGCAGGGCGTAGCACTTCTTGCCCAGCAGCGCGTTGCCGCCGTAGCCGGAGCCGAACGACCAGATCGCACGCTCTTCCGGGAAGTGGGTGATGTACTTCGTGGGGTTGCAGGGCCAGGCGACATCGTCCTGTCCTGCTTCCAGCGGAGCGCCGACCGAGTGGACGCACTCGACGAACTCCGCGTCCTGGGCCTCGATCGCGTCGAGGGCGTACTTGCCCGAGCGCGCCATGACGAGCATGGAGAGGACGACGTAGGGAGAGTCCGTGACCTCGATGCCGAACATCGGCTGATCCGCCTCGGCATGGCCCATGACGAAGGGGATGACGTACATGGCGCGTCCGCGCATCGAGCCGTCGAACAGTCCGTTCAGCGTCTGCTTCATCTCGTCCGGGGCGACCCAGTTGTTGAGCGGGCCGGCGTCCTTCTCGTCGACGGAGCAGATGTAGGTGCGATCTTCGACGCGGGCGACGTCCTCGGGGTCGGAGGCCGCGTAGTAGGAGTCCTCGGTTCCGGCCACGCGCACAATGGTCCCGGACTCGACGAGCTGCTCGGCGATCCGGTTCTTCTGTTCGTCGGAACCATCGACCCAGACGATCTCGTCCGGGGTGGTGAGGGAGGCGATCCGGCCGACGAACGACAGCACCGATTCGTTGTCGGTCGGGGCGTTCTTCAGCTGGTCAGCGACGACATCATGGTCGAGGACAGTCATGAGTGGTCTCCTGTTGGGTCGAGAGTGCGGGGGTTTCGTCTCGGGCGGTGGCTGATTCCGTCGAGCGGTTGGTACACCTCCACCGTAGGATGGGGACAGCCGCGAAAATCGCCGGTTTCGGTCACGTGAAGATGTGCATTGGATCACAACGCAGTCACTTTTGACGTGAAAGAAGCAATCAATTGACGTTTCGTTTCAGTATTATGACGTGCAATTTCAGTGGGAGTCTGTACTGAAATCTGCCGGTTCTCATCCGTCGATCCGCGTTCGGTTTCCGAACGGACCCGTTCGCCGAGGCCGCTCCTGCCCTCTCATGCGGGAATGCGCACCTCATGCGAAGGCGGGCGAGTGTGGCGAAGCGCACGTTGGGGCGATTTGAGCTGGAGTGAGCACGGTGTGTATAGTTGATCGAGTTGCAGGGCGATGGCCCAGGCAGCACGCGCCACTAGCTCAACGGATAGAGCATCTGACTACGGATCAGAAGGTTGGGGGTTCGAATCCCTCGTGGCGCACCGAAGAGGAAGTCCCTCACCGGACAGGATGACCGGTGGGGGGCTTTTTTCGTCCCCGTGGACTCATCACCATGATCAACCCCGGTCTGCTCATCGAGGAGGACTCCGTGCGCCCGGCATCGTCCCTTCCCGACAATTACCTCATCTTCAGCACGAGTTGCGGTTAGTGATAGCTGTAACGCGCTCCGGCGGCGTCGACGCGGGTCATCGTGCGGCCATCACGGCATCCCGCTGCTCTGGCGCCAGTCGGTTGACTGCCTCGCGGATCGTGACTCCGGATGCCCGGTGGGCGCGCGGCAAGATCCAGTCGAACGCCAGATCAGGTCGTTTGCGTGAGGTGTCGCGCAACACCCAGCCGATGGCCTTGCGGATGAAGAACTCCTTCTCTTCGAGCATCGCGTCCGCAAAGCGGGAGAACCGGTCGAAGTCACCGCGGCCCTGTCGCAGCGGCACGAGATGCGCGAGCAGCACGGAGCGGCGAAGCCAGAAGTCCTCATCCTGGGCCCAGCGTTCAAGCACCGGTTCGAAGCCGTCCTCTTTCTCGCTCAGCGGCCCGATAAGATCCCCGGCCAGCGGGTCGACCAGTGCCCACGTCTTCGCCTCGCGCAGGAGTCCTTCGACGACATCGGCGTCACCGGCGTCGAGGCGGTCCTTCGACTGGATGAGCACCATCGTGGCCGCGACGCGCCGTTCGTGGACGGGGGCGGATTCTCGGGTGGCCCTTGGCAAGTCGATCGCTGTCCTGGACGGCACCCAGAGGCTTCGCGCGAGTTCGATGATCTCGTCATGGTTCAGGCCTTGCCCGCTCAGGGTTGCCCGGACGACTGCCCGGGTCTCGGGCACGCTCACCCCGTAATGGTCGAGCTCGCTCTTGAGGTAGGCCTTCTCCTTCTCGGCGCGATCGGCACTGCCGCGTTCACGCAGATCGCGGTCGATCGCCTCGGCGAGGGCGGCGGCGACGTTCGCGGAATCGGACATCATGGCGATCATCCTTCCACATGGAGGTGGGGACGTGATGCTGAAGCATCGGGAGGTTGGATCTGGCCGACCGCGCGAACCGCGCCGAACTCATGCGCACTTGCAGTGAATAGAAGAAGCGGCCGGCAGGTGGGCCCCGCGATCAATCGGATCGTGGAGCGCGCCTGCCGACCGCACTCTGCTCTCAACCGGAGGCCGCGAGTCTCATGCTGTGCAGTGTCTCCGGAGGTTCGGTCACCGTCCGGTGCGGGCCTCAGTCCGTGCCGGTGTCGAAAGCGGCGGAGAGCCCGGCGAGGTCGCCGGCTTCGTCCACCTCGGCGCCGGAGTTCGCGATCTCCTCGGCGCCGCCGGCTTCGAGTGAGCCGACGAGCTCCGAGGTCGGACCCGAGACGATGCCCATGGCCGCGTACTGCTCGAGCCTGGCACGCGAATCGGCGATGTCGAGGTTGCGCATGGTCATCTGACCGATCCGATCCTCGGGGCCGAAGGCGGCATCGCCCACGCGCTCCATCGACAGCTTCTCCGGGTGGTAGGACAGGTTCGGCCCGGTGGTGTTGACGATCGTGTAGTCGTCGCCGCGACGCAGGCGCAGGGTGACCTCGCCGGTGATCGCCGAGGCGACCCACCGCTGCATGGATTCGCGCAGCATCAGCGACTGCGGGTCGAGCCAGCGTCCCTCGTACATGCGCCGACCCAGGCGGCGGCCCTCCTCGTGGTAGAGAGCGATGGTGTCCTCGTTGTGGATGGCGTTGATGAGGCGTTCGTAGGTCACGTGCAGCAGCGCCATGCCCGGGGCCTCGTAGATGCCGCGCGACTTCGCCTCGATGATGCGGTTCTCGATCTGGTCGGACACGCCGAGTCCGTGACGGCCGCCGATCTCATTGGCCTTGAAGACGAGAGCCACGGGATCGTCGAAGACTTCGCCGTTGATCGCGACCGGGCGACCGGCCTCGAAGCGGACGGAGACCTCCTCGGTGGGAACCTCGACGTCATCGCGCCAGGCGGCCACGCCCATGATCGGTTCGACGACGTCGAGTCCGGCGTCGAGGAACTCGAGTGTCTTCGCTTCGTGGGTCGCGCCCCAGATGTTCGCATCGGTCGAGTAGGCCTTCTCGGCCGAATCGCGGTAGGGGTAGCCGTGCTCGACGAGCCATTCGCTCATCTCCTGGCGACCGCCGAGCTCCTCGACGAACTCCGCGTCGAGCCAGGGCTTGTAGATGCGCAGCTTCGGGTTGGCCATGAGGCCGTAGCGGTAGAAGCGCTCGATGTCGTTGCCCTTGTAGGTCGAGCCGTCGCCCCAGATGTCGACGCCGTCCTCCTTCATGGCGCGCACGAGCAGCGTCCCGGTGACCGCACGGCCCAGGGGAGTGGTGTTGAAGTAGGTCTTGCCGCCGGAGCGGACGTTGAACGCGCCGCACTGCAGGGCGACGAAGCCCTCCTCGACGAGCAGGCGCTTGGCGTCGACGAAGCGGGCGATCTCTGCGCCGTACTCCTTCGCGCGGGCTGTGACGCCGTCGAGGTCGGGCTCGTCGTACTGGCCGATATCGGCCGTGTAGGTGCAGGGGACGGCTCCCTTGTGGCGCATCCACGCGACTGCGCAGGAGGTGTCCAGGCCGCCGGAGAAGGCGATTCCAACGTGCTCACCGACTGGGAGCGAAGACAGTACTTTCGACATGGCACCAGCCTAACTGCCCGTTGGCCTTCGTGTCGAATTGTTATGCATTGCGATGTATTTTTATGTGAATCGGTGGGCGGGGCGCGACGGTGTCGGCCGGTCACTGGGCGAGTTGCGGGCGCGATCGGACAGTTCTCACCGCAAAAAGTATCCGATCGCGACCATCATTTGGGATTCAGGCCGAGGTGGAGGCGGATGTCTCGTTCGAGCTGTCGGCGATCGGTCCATTTCGCGACCCGGATGACCGTCCACCCCGCGGCTCTCAGAGCGTTCACCCGATCGATGTCGGTCGCCCACTGGTCCTCCGATATGCGGTGAAAGTCTCCCTCGTATTCCAAAGCCAGCATCTGCTCCGGGTATCCCAGGTCGGGGTGCAGGGTCAGGTTGGTCGTGGGACAGTACACGGCAGGGTGCACAATCGGTTCGGGCAGCCCTCGGGCGATGAGCCACAGTCGCAGATCGGTCTCCATCGGAGAATCGACATCTTCTCGAATGAGTTCAGCGGCGGCTTCGAGCTTCGATCTGGATCTGAGGTATTTCGTATCTGAGACGTATTCGTTCAGTGAGGTCAGAGAGAACTGAGGAGGGGTCTTCCAGTCTCCGACTGCGGCATCGCCGATCTGGACCAACGAGGTCACCGAACAGAGAGGCGCAAGCTGCGCGAAGGTCGGGAGCGGGTGCAGAACCGGCAGTTTCAGCCACTCGACCGTTGAGAGGTTCCGCAGTCTGTGGAGAGCGATTCCGCTTCTGCGGATGCGTTTGTTCGGATCGGCAGAACCCAGATGAAGCGTGGCGTCGTCGAGCGCGCGGGGCAAGGGCCACCCATACAGCCGTGCGGCAGTCTCTCTGCAGGCGACGATCCCCGGGTGTCTGTGACTCATAGCCAGCAGCAACTGGGCCTCCTCGACCCACTTGTCATCGGCCCAGGTCGGCACCGGAAATCGCGTTGACGAATCGTCGTCGAAGCGGATGCCCCATGACGCGGGCAGGAAGCGGCGAGTGGATCGGATGTCGTAGTCGGTGGCTCCTCGCGCTCTCGCCTCGGCGACAGACAGTGGTGCTGGATAGCCGACATAGTTGAGGGGGTGCTTCTTCATGCGGATCGATGATTCACGCCTCGGCGCCGCGATGGGAAGCGCGGCCGGCGTGGCTGTGGACAAGGCCGAAGCGTCCACAGGAAGAACGCGCATGAGTGATATCAGTATCCCCAGCCGATGACGTCTGAGTGCGATCTGGGTTGAAAGAGATGCGGTGAGCATCTCCTCACCGGCCGGGGGTGACAGGCCTCCGGCGAGCCTCGCCTTGCAGGCCGGGCTGCTTGCGGTGTCTGGCGCGGAGGGACCCGAGCAGAGTGTGGTCGCAATCGGACATCTCTCAGCGCAGAAAATGTCCGATTGCGACCACCCGCCGGGACCATCACCGGGGGAGGCCCCTGCTTCAGCCCTGGTTCCCGGGGCCTGCAGCTCTGGTCCCCGGGACCGCTGTGCTCAGGCCCAGGCGTGCAAGTGGCTGTGGCCGGTCGGGGTCCAGCGAGCGGTGGGACGCTCGCATTGCGGTCCTCGGCTGCGTGTACGAGCGCGGAGTGCTTGCGTGGCCCGAACCTCGCGGCCGAACGGTGGTCGCGATCGGATAGTTCTCAGCGCGGGAAGTGTCCGATTGCGACCAGGTCTTCGGATCGATGCCGTCTGCCCGCAGGCCAGTCCTCTGGCGCCGACCCGCCTGCCTCGACTCGCCCGCCGGCCCACCTGCCTCGCCGCGCCGCGCCCGCGGCCTCATTGCTTCGCGCGGTGGGCTCGGATCGCCTCGGCGACGGCGATGGCATCGTCCTCCGGGGCATCGGACTTGCGGTCCGGGCGGGCCGTGAAGAGGTAGATGAACCCGACGGCCAGCACCACGACGAGGCCGATGAGCACGATCCAGTCGGCGAAGAACGACCCGGAGTCTCCGGGCAGCGACAGCAGGATCATCGCGAAGATGCCGTAGGCCAGGGCCGCGATGTTGACGACAACGCCCCAACCGCCCAGCGACCACGGCCCCCCGGGCTTCCAGCCCCTGGCCCGCTGCCGGAGAGCGCCGAGGACGACCATCTGGAAGGCCAGGTAGATGCCGAGGATCGCGAACGAGGTCACGGCCACGAGGATCCCGTCGTTGAACCAGATGAGCACGCAGATCAGCGCCGGCGCCGTGCAGGCGACGATGAGGGCGTTGTGTGGGATCTTCGTGCCATCGGCGACCTTCGACAGCCACCGATGGCCGGGCATCATCCCGTCGCGGGCGAAGCTGAAGATCAGGCGCGACGCGGCGGCCTGCAGGCTGAGCACGCAGGAGATGAAAGCAGTGATCGCGACGAGCAGGAAGATCTTCGCACCCGCATCGCCGAGGCTGCCGGCGAGGATCGCGGGGATCGGGTCCTCGACCTCTCCGGCGACGATCTCCTCGAGGTTCGGCGCGGCCAAGACGTAGCCGCCGAAGGAGAACAGGGCCGAGACCGCGCCGACGAAGATCGTCATGAGCATGGCCTTGGGGATGCCTCGGGCCGGGTTCGAGACCTCCTCGGCGACGTCGCCGCAGGCCTCGAAGCCGTAGAAGAGGAACAGGCCGGCCACCGCTGCGCCCATGAACACCGGCAGGTAGCTGCCGTCACCGGCGGTGCCCATGGTGTCGAAGAAGACGGAGAAGCTGTGCTTGCGTTCGAAGATGAGCAGGAACAGGCCGAGTCCGATGACGCCGATGAGTTCGGCGAAGAAGCCGATGCGCGCGATGCGGGCGAGCCATTTCGTCCCGGAGAAGTTGATCGCCAGTGCCAGCACGAGCAGGGCCAGAGCGAGGACGAGTGTGCTGTTGCGATTGAGTTCGAGCCCGAACAGGCTGGCGAGGAACCCGGCCCCGAACTCCGACACCGAAGTGATGGTGACGATGAGCGCGCAGATGTAGACCCACGCCGCCATCCAGGCGTATCGCTTGCTCCACAGCCTCCGGGCCCAGGGGTAGATCCCGCCGGCGATGGGGAACTGGGAGACGACTTCGCCGAAGATGAGGGCGACGAGCAGCTGGCCGCAGGCGACGATGACGATCCACCAGATCGACGGAGGCCCGCCGGTCGACAGGGCCACGGCCAGCAGCGAGTAGACGCCGACGAGCGGAGACAGGTAGGTGAAGCCGAGGGCGAAGTTCGCCCAAGGACTCATCGACCGCTCGAAGGAGTCGCCGTAGCCGAGGACGGCCAGGTGGTCGGAATCGGAGAGATGGTCGCCTGAGGGATCCTCGGCGGCTGAGGGGCGATCGGACATGGGGCACCTTCGTTCGAATCGACGTTGATTCTTCAGCTGTTCGTCATCGTAGCGCCGAATCTCGCCCGCGTGGACGATCCTGGTCTCCCTCTCGTGGCGGAGGTGTCATGCCGCCTCGGGTCGTAGTGTGGAATCACACCCGCAGACACCGGCACCGCCGCCGCTCGGTCGGACATCGTCGAGGAAAGAGGAGAGAGCGTGAATTCGCAGGGACCCACCGAATCCGCCGAGGTGTCCGGACCGGCCGATCCGACGGTCGACACCGCCGAGGCCGTCGACGCGAAGGGGCGTCCGCTCGCGGTCGAACCGGCCGCAGTTCCCTGGCTCGAGCTCGGCCTCTTCGTCCTCATCGCCTTCGGACTCGCTTGGCTCGTGTGCCTGCCCCTGTGGGTCACCGGCCAGGGGCTCAGCGACCCTCTGGCCGTCCAGCTCTACGGCGGGGTGATGATGTTCACGCCGCTGATCGCCGGCTTCGTCGCCTTCCTCGTGCAGCGCCGACGGGCACGGCGAAGGGCGCAGGCCCTGGCCAGTGCACCTCGCTACTTCGGATTCTGGCCGCTGCGGCCGTTCGGCCGAGTCATCTGGACGACCGTGGGAGCCTTCTTCGGCATTATGGTTCTCGTTGTCCTCGGCTACCTGCTCAGCGGCGCCTTCGGTTGGCTCGGTCTCGATCTGAGCGGGCTGTCGGGGTTCGAACAGCAGATGGCCACGCTCCCGGGCTTGGACTCGGTGCCGATCACAGTTGCCGTCGGTCTCTTCCTGCTGCTCATGGTGATCAGCTCGGTGGCCACCGTCTTCGTCACCATCGGCGAGGAGTTCGGGTGGCGGGGCTGGCTGCTGACGAGCCTGCGGCCGCTGGGCACCTGGCCGGCCCTGCTCATCGTCGGTGCCGTCTGGGGCCTGTGGCATGCGCCGCTGATCCTGCTCGGCTACAACTTCAACCGCCCCGACATCACAGGTCTGGGGCTGATGGTGCTCGGCTGCGTGATGCTCGGCGTCCTCTTCGGCTGGCTGCGCCTGCGCACCGGTTCCGTCTGGCCGGCCGTCTTCGCCCACGCGGCACTCAACGGATCGACCAGCATGCTGCTCGTGCTGCTCATCGACGCCGAGGCGCCGACCCCCGACCCCGCGCTCGTCACCTTCCTCGGCGCTTCGGGGTGGATCGTCTCTGCGGTCGTCATCGCAGTCCTCGCAGCCACCGGGCAGTTCCGCAAGCGCCCGGAGCTGGGGACCAGGGCGAAACCCGCCGCGCACGCGTGAAGCCCGGGGACCATCGTTGATTCTTGAGGCGCGGGCCCGGCGTCGGTTAGGCTCAAAGCCCCCCACCGACTGAAGGAGAACTCTGTGACTTTTGGACCATCGCTGCTGCAGACAGCAGGACGCATGCTCACCGCCCCGATCTTCATCAGCGGCGGATACTCGGCCGTGAAGGATCCGGCCGGAAAGGCGGCGATGGCCGAGTCGACGCTCGACGCCCTGCGCGACTACGTTCCGGGTCTGCCCGATGACAACGAGCTGCTTGTGCGCATCAACGGCGGCGTGCAGGTCCTCGCGGGTGCGACCCTGCTGCTGGGCATCAAGCCGCGACTGTCGGCGTGGGCGCTCGCCGGATCCCTCGTCCCGACCACCCTGGCCGGGCACTCCTTCTGGGAGATGGAGGGCGGCGAAGCGAAGGCCCACCAGACTCAGTTCTCGAAGAACCTCGCCGCCCTCGGCGGACTGCTGCTGATCGCCGGCTCCGGAAGCAGCCGGAAGGCCATCGAGAAGGCCTCCGCCAAGGCCGCGAAGAAGGCCGAGAAGCGCGCCCTCAAGCAGGCCTGAGCCGCACCCCCTCAGTTTCTCCTTTGCTTAGGGTAGGCTAATCAAAGACAAAACTGAGAGGGCGGGTGCGAATGGTCAACTGGCGGCGCGGAGTGATGCGTCTGATGCGCATCACGAATCACGAGGTGATCGTCACCGGCATTGAGGACTTCACCGCGAGATACCGTCGGATCCACTTCTCCGGGCCCGAGCTGCTGGCCCAACTCGACGAGGTCTTTCCGACTCTGTGGACCCGGCTGTGGTTCCCGCACCCCGAGAAGGGCGAGGGCCATCTCAGCCAGCGCGGCTACACCTTCGCCGCCATCGACCTCGAGGCCGGAACCTTCAGCCTCGACTTCGTCCTCCATGGCGACCTCGGAGAGGACGCGTCCGCCAGCACTGCGGGCAGCGGACCTGGTGCCGCTGGCGGTGGGTCCGGAACCGCGGACATCGGCACCGCAGACACCGGCACGGCGGACGTCGGGCCCGGCGCTCGGTGGGCGGCCCGGGTCCGTCCCGGCACGAGAATCGAAGCCGCCCTCACCCCGGCCCGCATCGACCTGCCCGACGACACCTCCCACCTCCTCCTCGCCGGTGACCTCACCGCGCTGCCGGCCATCAACTCCTGGTGCGAGGCCGTCCCCGCCGAGGTGGCCGTGACCGTGGCGATCGTCGCCGAGCCTGAGGAGGTGGCCGGTCTGCCGGTGTCCGCCCACCCGAATTCGACGTGGGACTGGGTGAACCCGGAATCGAGCGCCGAGGTGGAGCCGAAGCTTCGAGCGGGCCGAGCTCTGGCCGCTCACCTGCGCGGCCTCGACCTCGACGCGCAAGGTCTCTACGCCTGCGCCGCCGGGGAGCGAGGGCTGGTCAAGGACGTCCGCCGCATTGTCAGAGGTGAGCTGGGTCTGGGCCGATCCCAGCAGTTCTCCCAGGTCTACTGGTTCGCCGACAAACCCACCGGCTGATCGCGGGAAGCGCCCACAGGCCGGGCTCCGTCGCCGGCGATTGCGCTCACCCCCTGGCAATCAGTGCAGAAACGCCTATGCTCGGAGCATGGTCAAGGCACTTCTCATCGTCGATGTCCAGAACGATTTCACCGAAGGCGGCGCGCTCGGCGTGACCGGCGGCGACCGCGTGGCCGAAGGCATCACAGGCCACCTCGAGGCGCATGCCGGGGACTACTCCGCGATCATCGCCTCCCGCGACTGGCATGATGCCGACAGCGACAACGGCGGCCACTTCAGCGACACCCCGGACTTCGTCGACAGCTGGCCCGTCCACTGCGTCGCCGACAGCACCGGCGCCGAGTTCGACCCGCTGCTGTCGACCGCAGCGATCACCCACGAGGTGCGCAAGGGCCAGGGCAGACCCGATTATTCGGCCTTCCAGGGGACCACGGAGACGGGGAGCAGCCTCGGCGAGCTTCTGGAGGAACTCACCGTCACCGAGCTCGACGTCGTCGGCATCGCCACCGACCACTGCGTGCGCGCCTCCGCCCTCGACGCATTGGACTCGGGTGTGAAGGTCCGCGTCCTCACCGACCTCGTCGCCGGAGTGGGGGAGGAGTCGAGTGAGGCCGCGCTGTCCGAGGTAGAGACCGCGGGCGGACAACTCGCCTGAAACGCTCCTCCTCCGTCGGCCTCTTCTATGCTGAGACTCAGCGCCTCACTTATCGCTCAGCCCGAACAACGCGTCGTCAACGCCACGTTCTTCGGGCTCACCGGTAAGTGAGCCTGAAGGACACTCCGTCGAGCGTCGTGTGCGAGAGTCCAGGAGCCTTCCCACGGCAGGCTCGGTGCCTCTCGGGAACCGTCTGCCCAAAACTCAGACCGCGAATTCGTCGGAGAGGTCGACACCGAGCCGCTCTTCCGGCGCCGTCCGTCCCGCAACGGTGAGCTTGAGAGCCTGCCGCCGCACGGTCGGTTCCAGCCAGCGGCGGCGCTCGGACATTGTCAGCACCCCGCGTCCTGGGGCCCCGGCGAGATGATGCCGGTGCTCGGTCCAGTCCACACAGCATTCGGCGCTCGTCCCGGCGGGCAGAGTTGCATCGAGGCGTGCGAAGAACTCGGCGGTTCGGCGTGCCTCGCCGTCGCCTTGATCGTGGTGCTTTCTGCCCAGAGGCGCCGCCCGGCTGCGAGGCGGCCACCGTCTCCGCGAGACCCGAAATCACACGCACACGTTCCCGCCCCTTCACTTCCCGCTTCCATTATCGCCCCAGGTCAGATCGTTTTCCCCATCGAAAGTTGCAGGCCAGATCTGAACTCTTTGGCGATGTGCCCAGGGCGGTGAATTGATGGACTTGAGTCATGAACGAACAACTGGCGACAACCGCCCGCACACTGACATCGAAGCGCGGTTCCTGGTTCGTCCTCGGCGGGGTCGTCGTCCTCGTGGCCCTGATCTTCGGACTCCTGTCCGGGGCCGGCGAGGACCGGGCCAACGAGAACGCTCCGGCCGACTCCGAATCCACTCAGGTCCAGCAGACCCTCGACAAGTTCCCCGATGCCGACAGGCAGTCCGTCATGGTCGTGGCCTCGAACGACGACGGATCCGAACTCTCCGCCGACGACCAGGCGCAGCTGAAGAATCTCGGCACCTCGCTCGGCGACTCCGTCGGAGACGAGTCCGATGAGAAGGTGACCGGACCGATACTCAGCGACGACAAGCAGGCCGCCCTGCTCATGGTGCCCATCGAAGTGGGGCTGACGAACTCGGACACGGCCGAGACCGTCGACGATCTGCGCACCACCATCGCCGATGACCCGACCGCCTCAGGACTCACCGATGAGGGCATGTC
>DWZN01000057.1 GCA_019117545.1 Candidatus Brevibacterium intestinavium | reverse complement strand
AGTTCGTCGAGTTCGTCCTTGAGTCCGTTCAGTGCGCCCGTGAGTTCGGCCAGGCCCTCGAAGTCCGTCTGGTCGTGGGCGGCCATCTCCTCGTGCTTGTCGGCGATCTGCGAATTCAGCTTGTCCATTCGTCGTTCGATCGAGGCCAGTTCCTTCTTCGTCGCTCGTGCCTGAGCACCGGTGAGCTTCGGCCCCGATGCCCCATTCGCCGAGGCGGCTCCACCGTTGTCGGCACCATCCGGGGCGGTGCCGGCCGAGGCGGCCCCGCTCGAGTCGGCCCCACCGAAGGCGGTGCCACCGGCACCATGCGAGGACCTGCGCTTCTGTTCGGCCCGCAGCCGCAGGTACTCATCGACTCCGCCGGGGACGTGGCGGAGTCCGTGGTCGAGGATCGCGTACTGCTGATCGGTGACGCGTTCGAGCAGGTAGCGGTCGTGGGAGACGACGATGAGCGTGCCCGGCCAGGAGTCGAGCAGGTCCTCCATCGCCGTGAGCATGTCCGAGTCGACGTCGTTGGTCGGTTCGTCGAGGATGATGACATTGGGTTCGGACATGAGCAGCAGCAGGAGCTGCAGGCGACGCTTCTGCCCACCGGAGAGGTCCTTGACCCGAGCCGACAGGTGCTCCTTGGCGAAGCCGAGTCTTTCGAGCAGCTGTGCGGGGGTGTAGTCCTTGCCCTCGATGGTGAACGAGGTCTTGGACTCGGCGAGGACTTCGCGCACCCGCGAGTCACTGATGCGCGCGAGGTCCTTGAACTGCTGGTCCAAGACGCCGATCTCGACGGTCTTGCCGTGGTTGACCCGGCCGGAGTCGGGTTCGATCTCACCGGAGACGAGGCCGAGCAGCGTCGACTTGCCGGCACCGTTGGGGCCGAGGATCCCCGTCCGCTCACCGGGACCGATGCGCCAGGTGACGTCGGTGAGGATCGGTTGGCCGTCGTAGGCTTTGGACACATCGAGGACGTCGACGACGTCTTTGCCCAGGCGGGCGGTGGCCATCTTCTTCAGTTCGATCGGGTTGCGCACCTCGGGCACATCGGCGATGAGCTGATTGGCCGCCTCGACGCGGAACTTCGGCTTCGACGTCCGTGCCGGAGCCCCGCGGCGCAGCCACGCGAGTTCCTTGCGCATGAGATTCTGCCGCTTGGCCTCGGTGGCGGCGGCGATCCGGTCGCGTTCGACGCGCTGGAGGACATAGGCCGCATAGCCGCCTTCGAAGGGCTCGACGACGCGGTCGTGGACCTCCCAGGTCCTCGTGCACACTTCGTCGAGGAACCAGCGATCGTGGGTGACCAGCAGCAGGGCGCCGGAGTTCTTCGGCCACCGATTGCGCATGTGCTCGGCCAGCCAGGCGATGCCGTCGACGTCGAGATGGTTCGTCGGCTCGTCGAGGATGAGCATGTCCCAGTCGCCGACGAGCAGCGCGGCCAGGGCCACTCGGCGGCGCTGGCCTCCCGAGAGGCTGGAGATCGGGGCCTGCCAGTCGAGGTCGGCGATGAGTCCGGAGATGACGTCGCGGGCACGGGGGTCGGAGGCCCACTCGTGATCGGCGGCGTCGCCGACCACGGAGAAGCCGACCGTCGCATCGTCGTCGAGGTCGTCGCTCTGATCGAGCATGCCCAGGCGCAGTCCGCCACGGTAGGTCACGCGGCCGGAGTCCGGTTCGATGGTGCCGGCGAGCATGCCGAGCAGGCTCGACTTCCCGTCGCCGTTGCGGCCGACGATGCCGATCATGTCACCGGTCTCGACTCCGAGGGTGACCGAGTCGAAGACGACGCGAGTGGGGTATTCGAGGTGAAGGGCTTCGGCCCCGAGCAGATGTGCCATAACACCGCCCAGCCTAGTTCACCGCACGGGGTCCGATGCGCATCCGGTGCCCGAGCGGACGGACCGACCAGTCGGACCGACCAGCCGAGCCGACCGGCCGTGCGGTGTGGGATGTGAACCGTTTCGGCGTCTCAGACTCGGGCCGGTCTCAGTTCGCGATTCGGACCGATCGGGCCTGTGCGTGACGGATTGTTTCGTTTTCATATCGGTGTCCGCGATTGAGATGCTAGCTCGACGTCCGAGAAGCCCGGAGTGCATTAGACTGACTGAAACTCACCAAAATATGACAGATCGTCCAGTGGTTTCACATCTTCGGCAGGGGCAAACAGGGGCCTCGCTCGTGTCCGCTGTCTGTAACAAGAAAAGGGAAAACGTGAAGAAGCTCGCTTCAGCGGTGTCGATGATCGCCGCATCAGCCCTCGTGCTCTCGGCCTGCGGCTCGGGTGAAGGCGGAGACTCCGGCGAAGACTACCTCGCCTGCATGGTCTCGGACTCCGGCGGCTGGGACGACCAGTCCTTCAACCAGTCCGGTCGTGAAGGCATGACCGCGGCGAAGAAGAACCTCGGCGTCGAGGAGCAGCTCGCCGAATCGCAGGGCGATGCCGACTTCGGCCCGAACGTCGACAATATGGTCCAGCAGGGATGCAACCTCACCTTCGGCGTCGGGTTCCTCCTCGAGGACACGATCCAGGAAGCCGCCGAGGCGAACCCCGACCTCAACTTCGCCCTCATCGACTCGACCTTCTCCGATGCTGACGGCAATCCCGTGACCATCGACAACGCCAAGCCGGTCGTCTTCAACACCGCCGAGGCCGCCTACCTCGCCGGCTATGTGGCAGCGGCGACGACGGACTCCGGCAAGGTCGGAACCTTCGGCGGCATTCAGATTCCGTCGGTGACGATCTTCATGGACGGATTCGCCGACGGTGTGGACAAGTTCAACGAGGACAACGATGAAGACGTCAAGCTGCTCGGCTGGAACAAGGACAAGCAGGACGGATCGTTCTCCGGCGACTTCGAGAACCAGGGCCAGGGACAGGAGCTGACCAAGCAGCTGATCTCACAGGGCGCAGACATCATCATGCCCGTTGCCGGGCCCGTGGGCCTCGGTGCGGCCGCGGCGGCGAAGGAAGCCGAGGACGTCAAGCTCGTCTGGGTCGACTCCGACGGCTACGAGTCGACCGAGTACGGCGACATCATCCTCACCTCGGTGGTCAAGCAGATCGCGAACGCGGTCGAGGACACCGTCGAGGAGGGCATGAACGACGAGTTCACGTCCGAACCCTATGTCGGCACGCTCGAGAACGAGGGCGTCGGGCTCGCTCCGTACCACGACTTCGACGACGAAGTCCCCGACGAGGTCAAGGACAAGGTCGATGAGCTCAAGCAGCAGATCATCGACGGCAGCCTGACCGTCGAGTCCGAGAGCACGCCCAAATAAGCGCATAGGTCAAACTGCAGGGCCGAGTCCTTCGGCCCTGCAGTTTTCGAGTTCGTGAGGAGAACCGGGAGCAGTGAAACTCGAGCTTCGCGGGATGACCAAGGTGTTCGGGTCGTTCGTGGCCAACGACCGCATCGATCTCACCATCGAACCGGGTGAGATCCACGCCTTGCTCGGTGAGAACGGTGCCGGCAAGTCCACCATGATGAACGTCCTCTACGGACTCTATGACGCCGACGGGGGAGAGATCCTCATCGACGACGAACCGGTGACGTTCTCCGGCCCCGGCGACGCCGTGGCCGCCGGCATCGGAATGGTCCACCAGCACTTCATGCTCGTGCCCGTGTTCACCGTCGCCGAATCCGTGGCACTGGGCTACGAACCGACGAAGAGCCTCGGGCTGCTCGACCTCGCCGAGGCGCGGAAGAAGGTCATCGAGATCTCCTCGCGCTTCAACTTCCATCTCGATCCCGATGCGCTCATCGAGGACCTGCCCGTCGGCGCGCAGCAGCGCGTCGAGATCATCAAAGCCCTGTCCCGCGACGCGAAGATCCTCATCCTCGACGAGCCCACTGCCGTGCTCACCCCGCAGGAGACCGATGAGCTGATCGCGATCATGCGTCAGCTCAAGGAACAGGGCACCTCGATCGTGTTCATCACCCACAAACTGCGCGAGGTCCGGGCGATCGCCGACTCGATCACCGTCATCCGTCGCGGAAGGATCGTCGGCGAGGCCTCCCCGGACTCGACCGAGGCCGAGCTGGCCAGCCAGATGGTCGGACGGGCCGTGTCCCTGACGACGGACAAGGACGAAGCCGATCCCGGCGAGGCGAGCTTCCACGTCCGGAATCTCACCGTCGTCGACAAGGCCGAGAACGTCGTCGTCGATGATGTGTCCTTCGACGTTCGTCGCGGCGAGATCCTCGCCGTCGCCGGTGTCCAGGGCAATGGGCAGACGGAACTGGCCGAGACCATCATCGGGCTGACCCAGCCGCGGGTGGGCACCATCACCCTCGACGGGAAGGACCTCGCGGGGGAGTCGGTGAAGACCCGCCTCGGCGCGGGCATCGGATTCGTGCCCGAGGACCGGTCGACCGACGGCATCATCGCCGAGTTCTCGATCCGAGAGAATATGATCCTCGACGTCTACGACCGTGAGCCCTATGCCAAGGGGCTCAACCTCAGACCGAAGGTCATCACGGAAGAGGCCAAACGCAAGGAAGAGGAATTCGACATCCGCCTCGGCAGTGTCGCCGATCCGATCTCCACCCTGTCCGGCGGCAACCAGCAGAAGGTGGTGCTGTCGAGGGAGCTGGGTCGTCAGCTGCGGCTGTTCATCGCCAGCCAGCCCACCCGCGGCCTCGACGTCGGATCGATCGAATTCGTGCACAAGCGCGTCATCGCCGAGCGCGACTCCGGAACCCCGTGTCTGATCGTCTCGACCGAACTCGACGAGGTCTACGGCCTTGCCGACCGCATCGCGGTGATGTACTCCGGCCGCATCGTCGGCATCGTCGGCCCCGACACCTCGCGGGAGGCCCTGGGACTGATGATGGCCGGTGTCCCCGCCGACGAAGCGCTGGCCGCGACCGCCGATCCGAGCTCGGCGACGGATGCGAGCTCGGCCGCGGAACCCGTCTCGCCGGAGCCTGCCGATGACAACTCAGCCACCCCCTCGGCGGAGGAGACCGAATGACGACTGACATCTCACCGGCGGCACCATCACCGGCACCGCCACCGGACACCGAGACCCAGGACGGCCGGCAGCAGAACCTGCTGCAGGAGATCCTGTCCGGTTCCTGGTTGGTCTCCCTGCTGGCGATCGTGCTCGCCATGCTCCTCGGCGGTGTGCTCATCGCCGTGTCCAACGCCGAGGTCGTCGCCGCGGCGGAGAACTTCTTCGCCGCCCCCGGAGAGTTCTTCTCCACCCTGTTCTCCACCGTCGGCAATGCGTATTCGGCCCTGTTCCGCGGCGCCGTCTTCGACTGGGATGCGCGCACGGCCGAGCGGGCGATCCGTCCGCTGACCGAATCGATGGTCTCGGGCACTCCGCTCATCCTCACCGGCCTCGGCATCGCCCTGGCCTTCCGCTGCGGTCTGTTCAACATCGGCGGTCAGGGGCAGGTCATCCTCGGCGCGACGCTGGCCGGTTTCCTCGGCTATGCGCTGGATCTGCCCCCGTTCGTCCACATGCTCATCGCCGTCATCGGCGGCATCATCGGCGGAGCGGTCTGGGCCGGCATCGCCGGTGTCCTCAAGGCGCGCACGGGGGCCAACGAGGTGATCGTGACGATCATGCTCAACTCGATCGCCGGGTATGCGCTGGGATATCTGCTCAAACAGAACTGGTTCACCCACACCACCTCGGCGAATCCGCAGTCGCGGGTGGTCGACGATTCCGCGCAGATGTTCCTGCTCCTGCCGGCTCCGTTCCGTCTCCATGTCGGTTTCGTCCTCGCCATCCTCGCCACCATCTTCGTGTGGTGGCTGCTGGACCGCTCGACGATCGGGTTCGAGTTCAAGGCCGTCGGCGCGAACCCGCACGCGGCACGCACCGCCGGCATCTCCGTGTCGAAGGTGACGATCCTGGTCATGATCGTCGCCGGTGCGCTGGCCGGCCTCGGCGGCGCCGCACAGGTGCTCGGCACCGAATTCAAACTCACCGGAGGCATCAGCGGTTCGATCGGCTTCGACGCGATCACCGTGGCTCTGCTGGGACGGTCGAAACCGCTGGGCACTTTCCTCGCCGGCCTGCTCTTCGGTGCGTTCAAGGCCGGCGGTTACCTCATGCAGTCACAGACCGGAACACCGATCGACATCGTGCTCGTCGTCCAGTCCGTGATCGTGCTGCTCATCGCGGCCCCACCCCTGGTGAGGTCGATCTTCCGGTTGCCCACGCCGGTGCTCAAGCGGAAGGAGGACTGAGATGACCGCTCAGACCGTGGACACCACACCCTCGACTCCCGTCAGGGCTGTGGCCCCGATCGCCTGGAAGTACCCGATCGTCTACTCGATTCTGGCCCTGGTCTCCCTCGTCTTCTTCGGCCTCGTCGGCCGTGACGGGGAGACGACGTTCCGGGTCGCCACCGAGGGAGACTTCTTCGCCATCCCCGACCTCGTCGTGTCCTCGACCGTCGCCGGACTGATCCTGGGCATCCTGCTCGTGATCATGGCCGTCGTGTCGGTCTTCGCGGCGGTCAGGCGGATCGGTCTCGGCTCCTGGTTCCCGATGCTCTTCGGCGTACTGTTCGTCGTCTCCTTCCTCGCCTGGGCCGGCGGCGGGTCCGGCGGCGTGATCCCGATGACGACCCTGCTGGCCGGGGCCCTGGCCCTGTCCGTGCCGCTGATCTTCGGCGCAATGTGCGGCCTCGTCGGCGAACGCTCGGGCATCATCAACATCGCCATCGAAGGACAGCTGCTGGCCGGGGCATTCCTCGCCGCCGTCGTCGCCTCGGTGGTGAAGAACCCCTACGCGGGTCTGCTCGCCGCCCCGATCGCCGGTGCGCTCGTCGCCGTGATCCTCACCTTCTTCGCGGTCAAGTACTGGGTCAACCAGATCATCATCGGCGTCGTCCTCAACGTCCTCGTCGTCGGTGTCACGAGCTTCCTCTACTCGACGGTGCTGACCGAGGACCCGGGACTGTGGAACGCCCGCCAGAAGCTGCCCGACCTGGCCGTGCCGCTGCTGTCGGACATTCCGGTGCTCGGGCGCGTGCTGTTCGACCAGAACATCCTCGTCTACATCATGTACGTCGTCGTCATCGCCCTCCAGATCTTCGTCTTCCGCTCGAAGTGGGGGCTGCGGATGCGCGCCGTCGGCGAGCATCCGAAGGCCGCCGACACCGTCGGCATCAAGGTCAACCTCACTCGCGTGCGCAATACGCTGCTGGCCGGCGCCATCGCCGGACTCGGCGGAGCCTTCTTCACCGTCGGTTCGGGACTGGCCTTCGGCAAGGAGATGTCGGCCGGCCAGGGCTACATCGCCCTGGCCGCGATGATCCTGGGCAAGTGGAACCCGAAGGGCGCCCTGCTGGCGGCCCTGCTGTTCGGATTCTCCAAGAGCCTCGGCAACACTCTGCAGTCCATCGGCACCCCCGTGGCCAATGAGCTGCTGCTCATGCTTCCCTACATCGTCACGGTCTTCGCCGTCGCCGGATTCGTCGGTCGGGTCCGCCCGCCCGCGGCCGAAGGCGTCCCCTACGTCAAGTGACCACGCCTGATGCGACATGACACCACCCCCTCGTGAACCGAACAGTCACA
Organism: Candidatus Brevibacterium intestinavium; assembly: GCA_019117545.1. Lineage (GTDB taxonomy): Bacteria > Actinomycetota > Actinomycetes > Actinomycetales > Brevibacteriaceae > Brevibacterium > Brevibacterium intestinavium. The sequence goes on along the minus strand of DWZN01000057.1, from coordinate 2,847 downwards.
CTCCGAAGGAAGAGGTATCCCCATGACTGTCCCCGAACCGAACACCTCCGAACACGCCTGGAGCGAGGAACCGACCCCGGTCTGCCCCGATGACCTCAGCGAGGGCACCTGGGAGCTGCTGCGGGAGGAGGCGAGAAGAGCGATGACGAAAGCCTATGTGCCCTACTCGTCCTATCCCGTGGGAGCGGCCGGTCTGGTCGACGACGGTCGCATCGTCGGCGGCTGCAATATCGAGAACGCCTCATTCGGCGTCACCCTCTGCGCCGAATGCTCGCTGGTCTCCGACCTGTTCATGTCCGGCGGCGGCCGCCTGGTGGCCTTCGACTGCGTGGACGGGGACGGCAATACGCTCGTTCCCTGCGGTCGGTGCCGGCAGCTGCTGTTCGAGCACGGCGGCGACGACCTCATCCTCAACATGCCCGGCGGACGGTCCCCGATGTCCGTGGTCCTGCCCGAGGCGTTCGGACCCGACCACCTCAGCCAGGCCCGGGACGCACACAGCGCCAAACACTGAAGGACCCACCGCCGAGGCGGCCGTCCCACTTCGACCGCCACCGGCGGGGCGGGGCCCGTACACGATCGACGAAGGATTGAGACAGTGACAGTAGAGGCATTCGACGCGGTTGACGTCATCGCCGCCAAACGCGACGGCCGGGCTCTGAGCAAGGAGCAGATCGACTGGGTGATCGACGCCTACACCCGCGGTGTCGTCGCCGAGGAGCAGATGGCCGCACTGGCCATGGCGATCTTCATCAACGACATGGAGGCGTCCGAGATCGCCGACTGGACGCAGGCGATGATCGCCTCCGGCGAGCGGATGGACTTCTCGTCACTGTCCCGGCCCACCTCGGACAAGCATTCGACCGGGGGAGTCGGGGACAAGATCACCCTGCCCCTGGCCCCGCTGGTCGCGGTCTTCGACGTCGCCGTCCCGCAGCTGTCCGGCCGCGGGCTCGGCCACACCGGGGGCACGCTCGACAAGCTCGAGTCCATCCCCGGTTGGCGGGCGGGTCTGAGCAATGCGGAGATCCTCGGCCAGCTCGAGGACATCGGGGCCGTCATCTGCGCCGCCGGATCCGGTCTGGCCCCGGCGGACAAGAAGCTCTACGCCCTGCGCGACATCACCTCCACCGTCGACTGCATCCCGCTCATCGCCTCGTCGATCATGTCGAAGAAGATCGCCGAGGGCACCTCCGGCCTCGTCCTCGACGTCAAGGTCGGTTCCGGGGCGTTCATGAAGGACCTCGACAAGGCCGGCCAGCTGGCCCGGACCATGGTCGATCTGGGCAAGTCCGCCGGGGTGAAGACCTCGGCGCTGCTGACCGACATGTCCACACCGCTGGGTCTGACGGTCGGCAACGCCCTCGAGGTGCGCGAATCCGTCGAGGTGCTCGCCGGAGGCGGACCCGCCGATGTCGTCGACCTCACGGTGGCCCTGGCCGAGGAGATGCTGCGCCTGGCCGGCCGCACCGATGTCGACGTGCGTGCGGCCCTGTCCGATGGGCGGGCGATGGACAAATGGAACCAGATGATCCGCGCCCAGAACGGCGACCCGGCCGCGGCGCTGGCGGTGGCCGAGCACACCGAGGTCGTCACCGCCTCCGAGACCGGTCTGCTGACGAAGATGGACGCGCTGAGCATCGGAGTGGCGTCCTGGCGGCTCGGCGCCGGCCGGGCCCGCAAGGAGGACCCGGTGCAGGACGTCGCCGGCATCGAACTCCACGCCAAACCGGGTGAGCACGTCACCGCCGGGCAGCCGCTGATGACCCTGCACACGGCGACCCCGGAGCGCTTCGCGCGCGCCGTCGAATCCCTCGAGACGGCGGTGGAGATCGGCGGGGACGCCGCCTCGGTGCCGGAGTCGATCGTGTTCGACAAGATCACCTGAGACCATGACCACCACACCAACCACATGGGAGGAACCATGACCAGCCGAACCGATGTCGCCGCGATCATCGACCACACCCTGCTCAAGCCCGAGGCCACACCGGCCGATGTCGCCGCGCTCGTCGCCGAGGCCAAGGACCTCGGCGTGCTCGCGATCTGCGTGTCCCCGTCGATGCTGCCGATCGCCGATCCGGGAGAGCTCGTCGTCGCGACCGTCGTCGGATTCCCGTCCGGCCAGGTCAAGCCCGAGATCAAGGCCGCCGAGGCGAAGCGGGCCGTGGCCGATGGGGCCGCCGAGGTCGACATGGTCATCAACATCGGATCTGCCGTCGCCGGTGACTTCGACGCCGTCGAAGCCGATATCCGCGGAGTCGTCGAGGCCAGCGGCAGGTCTCTGGTCAAGGTCATCATCGAATCGGCCGCCCTGACCGATGAGCAGATCGTCGAAGTGTGCCGGCGCGCCGAGACCGCCGGTGCCGGTTTCGTCAAGACCTCCACCGGGTTCCACCCGGCCGGCGGGGCCAGCTCCCATGCGGTCGCCCTCATGCGGGAGACGGTCGGCGATCGCCTCGGCGTCAAGGCCTCGGGTGGGATCCGCACCGTCGAGGCGGCCGAAGAGATGATCGCCGCCGGCGCCTCACGCCTCGGCCTGTCCGGCTCGAAGGGGATCCTCGAGGCCCTGGGCGACTGAGCCTTTCCACCTGCGCCTCCGGGCCTGAACTGTCGGGTGCGCGCTTCCGTGTCGGCGCCTTTCCACCTGCGTTCCCGCGTCGTTCAAGGCGCAGCGCGGATGTGGAATGTTCAACGTTTGCCTACCTGCGCCGCGCCTTGATCGAGGCCGTCGACGCTCCTCTCACAGTCCGAAGAAGTCCTTGAGCTCGGTGCTGATCGAGGTCAGACGTTCGCGCAGTGCGGGTTGGAGGGAGGCACTGGCCGAGGTCTTCGGCAGTCGCACTCCGG